>JARRNY010000030.1:0-51769 GCA_037384445.1 Candidatus Thiodiazotropha sp. | reverse complement strand
GTGTTCAATCCGGCGACCCCGCTCTCCCACCTGGATTATGTGCTCGATAAGGTCGATATGATCCTGCTGATGTCGGTCAACCCCGGCTTTGGCGGCCAGAGTTTTATTCCGGCCACGCTGGACAAGCTGCGTCAGTGCCGCAAGCTGATCGACGATTCGGGCCTCGATATCCGTCTTGAGATCGATGGCGGCGTCAAGGTCGACAACATTGCCGAGATCAAGGCCGCTGGGGCAGACACCTTCGTCTCTGGTTCCGGTATCTTCGGTTACCCCGGCGACAACGATCCTAATCGCTACAATACCATCGTCGACAAGATGAAGGCGGAGCTCGCGAAAGCCTGATTTTTCACCACATAGCGCGCAAGCTAAGCGCTAGGGACAAAAACAGGTTGCAGTAGGGTGGGGCTCTGCCCCACCGACCATCCCTGATCGATGGTCCGCTTGGTGGGGCAGGGCCCCACCCTACCCAGACACAAGCAGCAGTTATGATCAAGAAACCCGAAATGATCCTCATCGATGTAGACGGCACCCTGGTGGACAGTGTGCCCGATCTGGCCTTCTGTGTGGACGAGATGATGCGACAGCTCGGTCGTCCCGTGCATGGCGAGGAGAAGGTACGCGACTGGGTTGGCAATGGGGTAGAGCGGTTGGTGCGCCGTGCCCTCATCGGTCAGCTCGACGGTGAACCGGACGAGGCTGATTTCGCGCGCGCCTACCCGCATTTTCTCGAACTCTATGCAGTCAATACCAGTCAGCGCTCAGTGCTCTATCCCGGGGTTCGTGAAGGGCTCGACTACCTGAAACAGCAGGGCTACCGGCTGGGTTGTGTGACCAACAAGGCGAGCCAGTTCACTCTGCCGCTGTTGCGTGATCTGGGTATTCACGACGATTTCGAGATCATCATCGCCGGTGACACCCTGGCGAAGAAAAAACCCGATCCTCTGCCGTTGCTGCATGCCGCCGAGCAGCTTGGTGTAGAAGCGACCAGCGCCATGATGATCGGCGACTCCCAGAGCGATGTGAAGGCGGCGCGGGCAGCCGGTTTTCAAATCGTCTGCATGAGCTACGGCTACAACCACGGTGAGGATATCCGCAACTATGAGCCCGATGCGGTGATCGACTCCCTGACCGAGATCGGCGGCATCCTGGAAAGCGCGGCTTGAGCCCGGGACAGCTTTTCGTTTATCGTTAGCGCTATCAATCAACAAGAAGTAGATCCGATGACTCCGCTTTCACAGATAAGGACCCTGAAGAACGGCTCGCGATGGCGCTGGTGATTCCCGCTCGCGTTTCTGTACCCGTTTTCAATCTTTGTGTGTGGAGAGGACAATGACCCCTCAATCATTCGCCGCCCTGGCGCAACAGGGCTATAACCGCATCCCCGTCGTCTGTGAGGTCCTTGCTGACCTGGATACTCCCCTGAGTGTCTACCTGAAACTGGCCAATGGGCCCTACTCCTACCTGTTCGAGTCGGTACAAGGGGGGGAGAAGTGGGGGCGTTACTCCATTATCGGCCTGCCCTGTCATACCCATGTGCGCATCAGCGGCCATCAGGTCGAAGTGTATAGCGATGGTGAGGTCATTGAGTCAGAGGTGGCGGAAGACCCTCTGGGCTGGGTCGAGGCCTTCCAGCAGCGCTACAAGGCGGCAGAGGTCGAGGGGCTGCCCCGTTTTAACGGCGGTCTGGTGGGCTACTTCGGTTATGACATCATCCGCTATATCGAGCCTAAGCTGGCCCACTGCCCCAACCCGGATCTACTGGGTACGCCGGACATCCTGCTGATGGTCTCCGATGAGGTGGTGGTGTTCGACAACCTGAGCGGGCGACTCTATGTGATTGTGCATGTGGATCCGACCCAGGGAGGTACGCTGGAGTCGGCTGAGCAGCGTATCCGTGAGTTGATTCGGGCCATGCGTGAGCCGGTGCCGAGAGCGACTGTGACACCAACGCGGCAGGTGGATGAATCGGATTTCATCTCCGGATTTACCGAAGAGGGTTACAAACAGGCGGTGGAGCGGATCAAAGAGTACATCCTCGAGGGTGACTGCATGCAGGTGGTGGTCTCCCAGCGGCTGTCGATCCCCTTTCAGGCGCCACCGCTGCATCTCTACCGGGCGCTGCGTGGACTCAATCCTTCCCCCTATATGTACTTTCTCGATCTGGAGGATTTCCAGATTGTCGGCTCTTCGCCTGAGATACTGACCCGGCTGGAGGATGGCGTGGTCACCGTGCGTCCCATTGCCGGCACCCGCCGCCGCGGTTACACCGAGGAGGAGGATCGGGCGCTGGAAGCGGAACTGTTGGCCGACCCCAAAGAGCTGGCGGAGCATCTCATGCTGATCGACCTGGGGCGCAACGATACGGGTAGAGTGGCGAAAATCGGCAGCGTGAAACTGACCGACAAGATGATCGTCGAGCGCTACTCCCATGTCATGCACATCGTCTCCAACGTCACCGGCGAGTTGCAGGATGGCATGAGCGCGATCGATGTGTTGCGCGCCACCTTCCCTGCCGGTACCGTCAGCGGCGCACCGAAGATCCGCGCGATGGAGATTATCGATGAACTGGAGCCGGTCAAGCGGGGCGTCTACTCCGGCGCCGTCGGCTACCTCTCCTGGAACGGCAACATGGATACGGCTATCGCCATCCGTACCGCGGTAATCAAAGATAAGAACCTGCATATCCAGGCCGGCGCCGGCATCGTGGCCGACTCCATCCCCGACCTGGAGTGGAAGGAGACGATGAACAAGGGGCGAGCGGTGTTCCGTGCCGTCGCCATGGCGGAGGCGGGACTTGATCGAGACGTCTGTGAAGGGGAGGACGAAGCATGCTCCTGATGATCGACAACTATGACTCCTTCACCTACAACCTGGTGCAGTACCTGGGTGAGCTGGGGGTGGAGGTCAAGGTGGTGCGTAACGATGAGATCGGTGTGGCAGACATTGCCGGTATCGCTCCCGATCAGATCGTCATCTCGCCCGGACCCTGCACACCCAACGAGGCAGGTATTTCGGTAGAGACCATCCGAACCTATGCCGGGCGTATCCCGATCCTCGGTGTCTGTCTTGGGCATCAGTCGATCGGGCAGGCCTTCGGCGGCGAGGTCGTTCATGCCCGCGAGGTAATGCATGGCAAGACCTCGCCGATTCGTCATGCGGACTGTGGTGTCTTCAGCGGGTTGGAAAATCCCTTTCAGGCGACCCGCTACCACTCCCTGGTGATTGAGCGGGAGAGCCTGCCCGACTGTCTGGAGATCACCGCCTGGACTGAGCGGGACGGTGAGATGGACGAGATCATGGGCTTACGCCACAAGGAGTTGGCGGTGCAGGGAGTGCAGTTTCATCCGGAGTCGATCCTGACCCGGCATGGACACGACCTGCTGCGTAACTTCGTCGAGGGTCGCTAGTGTAGGACGCTACACTAGGGGACTCTTTGTCCGCAAATGAAGGCGGACTTCAAAAACAAACCGAGGGGAGATCAACCCGTGGACATGCAACAAGCCATCAACAAGGTGCTGGCGCGACAGGATCTGACCGGCGATGAGATGACCGACGTCATGCATACCATCATGACCGGTGGGGCAACGGGGGCACAGATCGGCGGTTTTCTCATCGGTCTGCGCATGAAGGGAGAGACAGTGACAGAGATCGCTGCCGCAGCGGCGGTGATGCGTGGGTTGGCCTCCGGAGTCGCCATCGGCGATCTGGCCAACACCGTCGATATCGTCGGCACAGGGGGTGACGCCTCCGGCACCTTCAACGTCTCCACCGCCAGTATGTTCGTTGCTGCTGCCGCTGGCTGTCATGTGGCGAAACACGGCAACCGTTCGGTCTCCTCCAAATCGGGCAGCGCTGATGCCCTGGAGGCGGCGGGTATCCGTCTCGATCTCACCCCGCAGCAGGTCGAACAGTGCGTGCGCGAGGTGGGGGTCGGCTTCATGTTTGCGCCCGGTCACCATAGTGCCATGAAGCATGCCATTGGCCCACGACGGGAGATGGGTGTGCGCACCATTTTCAACATCCTGGGGCCGCTGACCAATCCGGCGGGTGTGCCGAATCTGGTTCTCGGCGTGTTCGGTACCGATCTGCTGGAACCGCTGGCCGATGTATTGCAGCGACTTGGCAGCCGCCATGTCATGGTGGTCCACTCCCGCGACGGCCTCGATGAGATCAGCATCGGTGATGCCACTGAGGTGGCTGAACTGAAGAATGGCCAGATCCGCCGCTTCACCATCAAACCGGAAGACTTTGGACTTAAGCGTGCACCATTGGATACGATCCGGGTCGAGAGTGCTGAACAGAGTCTCGATACTATCCGTGGAGTGCTTGAGGATCGTCCTGGGCCGGCCCGTGATATCGTGTTGCTGAATGCCGGAGCCGGCATCTACTGCGCCGGATTGGCGGACAGCCTGAAAGCAGGCATTGAAAAGGCCGACCAGGCCATCACCAGCGGCGAAGCGCGCAACCGGCTCGATCGGCTGGTGGTATTGACCCAGAGTTTCGACTGAGCATGAGTAGTGATACCCCTGATATCCTGAAAAAGATCGTTCGGCGCAAGCTGGAGGAGATCGCCGAGCGTCTGCAGCAACGGTCGATTGAACAGCTTCAACGCGACATCGAAGAGGCCTCGCCGCCGCGTGGGTTCGCCGATGCGATTGCCGCTAAATTGGCGGCAGGGCAAGCGGGCGTCATCGCCGAGATCAAGCGGGCCTCTCCCAGCAAAGGGGTGTTGCGAGTTGACTTCAAGCCGGCTGAGATCGCTACCAGCTACGCCAATGGCGGTGCCGCTTGTCTCTCAGTCTTGACCGATGTCGATTTCTTTCAGGGCAGCGATGCCTACCTGCGCCAGGCTCGGGCCGCCTGCCAGTTGCCGGTGATCCGTAAGGATTTCATCATCGATCCCTATCAGGTCTATGAGGCGCGGGCCATGGGCGCCGACTGCATCCTGTTGATTGCTGCCTGTCTGGAGGATCGCCAGCTGTGTGAGCTCAATGAACTGGCTCACCATCTGGCCATGGATGTGCTGATCGAGGTCCATGATGCGAGAGAGCTCGAACGCGCCCTGCAGGTGGAGAACCGGCTGATCGGTATCAATAACCGCAACCTGCGCACCTTTGAGGTCTCTCTGGATACCACACTGTCGTTACTTCCCCAGATCCCGCAGGACCGTATCGTGGTCACGGAGAGCGGCATTCTGACTCAAGAGGATGTGCGTAAGATGCGACAGCATCAGGTCAACGCCTTTCTGGTTGGCGAGGCCTTCATGCGGGCGGAAGATCCGGGGGTGCGGCTGGCGGAGTTGTTTGCCTGAGTTTTTGTGCGCCGATAAACGCTAAAAAACGCAAAGGGTTTCTATCGTTTGTCTAATGCAGGGTGTGTTCATCCACTGATAGCAATCCGATCCGCTATCTAACCTGTCAGCGGGTGCCGAACACCACGATAGTCTTGCCTTTGACGCTGATCAGTCCCTGCTCTTCCAGATTCTTCAACACCCGTCCCGCCATTTCACGGGAACAGCCGACAATGCGTCCGATCTCCTGACGGGTGATGCGGATCTGCATGCCGTCGGGGTGGGTCATGGCGTCGGGCTCCTTGCATAGCTCAAGCAGAGTGCGGGCGATACGGCCGGTGACATCGAAGAAGGCCAGGTGGCCCACCTTGCTGCTGGTCTGCGACAGACGGTGAGAGAGTTGCGCCCCCATGGCATAGAGGATTTCCTTGGTGTAATCCTTCAAATCATGGTCGAACAGCTGTTCCAGTCGTTGATAGCTGATCTCCGCGATCTGGCAGGGGGTGCGGGTTCGCACCATGACACTGCGCTTGGGCTCTGGGATGAAGAGCCCCATCTCGCCGATGAACTGACCTTTGTTGAGATAGGTGAGGATGATTTCGCGGCCGTCTTCGTCCTCGATGTAGACGGCGACAGAGCCTTCTGTCAGGTAGTAGAGAATATCCGCGGGATCGCCGATATGGATGATCTCCGTATTCTTGGGATAACGGCGGCGATGGCAGAAGGAGAGAAAACGCTGTAGGTATTCTGGTTCCTGCGGGGGCGGTTTTATGATCGACATGATCCTTTGACTCTCAGGTACAAGGTGCGGAATGGCGATTGACATTCAGTTGCAGCGGGGTAGTGATGGCCCCCCCTGGAAATTGTGTCCGTGCCACCAACTTTCCTCTTGGTTCAGTTATTATAAGCGCCGTAAAAGAGTTCACGATTAAGTTTAGCAACCCTTTTCAACTTGTCGAATTAGCGACTATCTGAAGAGCAGATTAGCGTGTAGTGTAACAAAAAAGCGGGGTCGGGGAATTCGACCCATCAAGAATCAACCGAACTCCGTTGAAGACCTATGAACTGGGTCTCAGCGGTTAAGGTTAGTTAATACTCATTAAGGAGGCTCTATGACTCCTGAAAAGTGCCAATCGGGGAGCGAGGAGTGAGTGTTTACATACCTTAATACCTGGAGTGATAGATGAAAGCACGGGTTAAGTGGGTGGAGGAGGCCGCCATGATGGGGGAAGCGGGTAGCGGTCATGCCGTGATCATGGATGGCCCGCCAGATCACGGGGGGCGCAATCTCGGCCTCAGACCGATGGAGATGCTGCTGCTGGGCATGGGTGGCTGTACCGAATTCGACGTCTTGTCGATGCTCAAAAAGTCGCGCCAGCAGGTCACCAGCTGTGTGGTCGAACTGGAGGCAGAGCGGGCAGAGAAGGAGCCGAAGGTCTTTACCCGTATTCATGCCCATTTTATTGTCAGCGGCCGGGATCTGAGCGAAAAGCATGTAGCCCGAGCCATCTCGCTGAGCGCAGAGAAGTACTGTTCCGCCTCGATCATGCTGGGTAAAACCGCTGAGATCACCCACGACTACGAGATCCGCGATGAGTGAGGCTGGGGCCTTCGACGCGCTGGTCAGTGAGTTCTATCGTGTCTGGTTCCGCTACCATCCGATAGCCGCGATCTACGCCGGGGTGCCGGGCTACGAAGGGTTGCTGAATGCGGACGGGGATGACGACATGGGAGCCCTGTCCCATCTGCTGGGTAATCTGCTGACGAGTCTGAGGGATCTCGACTACGAGGCGCTAGACACCGACCGTCAGCTCGACCTGCAACTGCTCTACGGCGCAGTGATGATCGAACACCGTATCCTGCTGGAACACGACTGGCGACATCGGGACCCGGCCAAATATCTGCCTCTGCGCTCTTTGCAGGAGCTGGTGGTGCGTCAGCCTGAGCGGCTCTGCGATGCCCTCACCGGCATCCTGGAAAAGACCCCGAACTATATGCGTGACGCCCGTGGGCGGCTGGCCGAACTCCCAGGGTTGGTATCGACCCTGTGGCTCGCCGACGCGCTGGAGCTGTCCGAAAAAGGTCTGCCCTGGCTCAAGCGTCTGGGGCGGGATCTGCCGCAGACTCGGGAGTGCTGCTCCGACAAAGGGCGTCTGCAGAGTCTGGCCAGTGCGGCGGCGGAGGCGATCGAGGACTACAAGGACAAGCTGATCCATGAGCTGGCGCCCAGCGCCAGCGGTACCGCCGACTGTGGCCCTGAACTCCTCGATTGGCTGCTGAAGCATCGGGATCAGCTCGATCTCGCTACCGAAGATGCGCTGCTCTATGCCCAGAAGCGGCTGCAGCAGGTCTATAGTGAGCTGGAACGGCAGGGGCTGACGCTGCAGCAGCTGAAGGACGGCAGAGGTGAGAGCCTTTCAGGCGACATCCGTCTGCAGGCCTACCATCGGGAAGCGGACAGATTGCACAGTTTCCTCGAACAGGAAGCACTGCTGCCTCTGATCGATCAGCCGCTGGAGTTTCGTGTGACAGACAGCTGTTTCCGGCAACCGGATTGTGGCAGCTACCTGCGAAGCGAGAGCGGAGGCACCTTCCTGGTACCCCACGACCAGCAGGTTGGTGGCGGTGAGACGCTCTCCGCCATCCGCATGCGCGTCCTCTACGGGGCGTGGGCGGGGCGTCATTATCTGGCCTGGGCAGGGGGCGTGTCGGCGCACAGCCTGGTGCGCCAGATCAATCCCTCAGCGGCGTTCAAGCGGGGTTGGGCGCACTACATGAGCCGGGCCCTGGAATCACGTGGGTATTTCAGCGAGGAGGATCGGCTGATGCTCTACCAGCGCCGTCTGGCGCTGGCCGAACAGGCGGTGGTCGATCTGGAGTTTCATGCCGGTAAGATCGACAGTCGCCAGGCTCTGGAACGGCTGAAGTCCCTGAACGATATCCCTTGCTGGGCGGAAGTCAGCCTGACCGCGATCTCCCGGCGACCGACCGATGCCTTCATGGCGCTGCTGGGGACCGACCTGATCGAGCTGCTGGCACTCAGGATCTCCGAGCAAGACCCTGCTATGTCCCTGAAGGATTTTCATGGACGGTTGTTGGCGACCGGACCGGTAGCACTGCCGTTAGTGGTTCAGCGGGCCTTTGGTTCAGAACAGTGGCAGGCAATTATCGAGCAGGTGTTGGCGTGAACCGGCCGCATAGCCATCTGGGTCTGCGCCATGTGGCCCTCAATGTGCGGCAGATGGCGGCCAGCGAGCATTTCTATGTGGATCTGCTGGGCATGACGGTGGAGTGGCGACCCGACCCCGAGAATCTGTATCTCACGTCGGGACCCGATAATCTGGCTCTGCACAAGGCACCTGAGGGTGAGTGGGACGAGGCGAGCCAGCGGCTGGACCACATCGGGTTCTTTCTCGCGAGCCCAGAGGAGGTTGACCAGTGGCATGCCTTCCTCGAAAGCGAAGGGGTGCGCATGCGCAATGCCCCGCGCACCCACCGGGACGGAGCCAGGAGCTTCTACTGCTATGACCCCGATGGTACGGTGGTGCAGATCATCTACCACCCTCCGGTGGCGCTTCACGCGGCGGCTGAGCGGTCGAATTAGCCCAAAGATGGCCTTTGGCCCGAATAATTCACCCGGCCGCTTTTGATATGCGAATAGCACACTATTCGTATTTTAAATTAATGGAATATCGGCAACGTACAAAGTGTTACGACCCTCGCTGAACGCACCCTGGCACCGATCTCGGCACGATCATCGCGTTCCCGGGTGAAACATTCGGTTTAGGGGGATGAATTTTCCTTCAGCTGCTGTTCGAGCAGGCGGGTCATTTCGTCTGCCGGCATGGGGTGGGCGAACAGATAGCCCTGCATTACATCACAGCCGAGCTCACGGATGACTTGGTGCTGGTATTCTGTCTCGATACCTTCTGCAACTATGTTCATCTCCAACTCTTTGGCCATGGTGATGATGGTTCGTATCAATCCCCGCACACTATTCTGCGACCTCGCGTGCGTGTTTGAAGGGGGTACCAGCTCCTTGACGAACTGCTGGGCGATCTTAAGCTGTCCGATGTCTGAGTTCTGTAGCACGAACAGAGAGGAGTAGCCGGTTCCGAAGTCATCCACCGAGAAGGTCAGTCCTAATGCCTTGAGCTGTTGCATTACTGAGCGACAGGTCGCGTCTTCGGGCAGCAGTAGGTTTTCGGTAATCTCGAAGACCAGGCAAGAGGGGTCCAGTTCGTGAGCCTTGAGAAGCTTCTCTACGCTGTCGCCGAACCGATCGATCTTCAATTGGCTGGGACTGATGTTGACCGCTATTTTAGCCTCTGGGCGACAGAGTCCCGCCGCTCTCCATTGCGACATCTGAGTTGCAACCTGCTGCAGAATCCACTTGCCGGCCGACAGGATCAGGCCGGTCTCTTCCATAATCCGGATGTACTCCTCGGGCGTCAGCAATCCCTTTTGCGGGTGGTGCCAGCGCAACAGGGCCTCGGCGCCGACTATAAGCCCACTGTGGGAGGCTATCTGTGGCTGGTAGTAGATCTCGAACTGCTGCTCCTGCAGTGCGGTGCGTAGCTCAGACTCCAGGGCCAGGCGGCGGCGTGCCCGCTGTTCCAGCTTACTATGGAAGAAGCGGACCTGATTGTGGCCCTCACTCTTGGCCTGATACATGGCGGTATCCGCCTGGCGGAGAACATCGTCCACCCGATCCCCGGGCTGGAAGGGAAAAACCGTAATGCCGATACTGACTGTCACCTGTATTCGGCTGTCCATCACGGTGAAGGGCTGTTTCAGGGTGTCGATCAGGTGGGCGGCCAGACGCTGGGCATGTAGTGCGGACTGGTTGCTGTCAAAGTGTTGCTCAGAGAGCAGTACGACAAATTCATCCCCACCCATACGCGCCAGTAGATCCTCCCTGCGCAGATGGTTGTGCAGGCGTAGGGCAAACTGGATCAGCAGTTCATCACCTGCGCGATGTCCCAGCGAGTCGTTGATAGTCTTGAAGCGGTCCAGATCCATAAACAGCAGTGCGCAGCTGCTGGCATGCCGAGCACCCAGTGCCAGGGCGGTCTCGAGACGGTCATGCAGCTGAGTGCGGTTGGGCAGGCCGGTGAGGCTGTCGTGGTAGGCTTGAAAGGCGATCTTTTCTTCAGAGTGTTTGAGTTCGGTGACATCGCTGATCACGACCAACAAGGTCTCTTTCCATCCCCTGGCGCCAAAGCGTCCATAGCTATCGAGACGGCGCCCTTGAATGCGTCCGACAAAACTGGTGTCGCCGCCGCGTCTGCCACCGTATTTGAAACGCACGTCGATGTGTTTGTTTTCGGGCTTGTGGGAGAAGGCTCTGAAGCGGCTGCGGAATATCGATTGGTCCGCCTCCAGCATGAATTCCACCAGGGCGTGTCCCTGCATGATCTGGTCTTCAGTGCCGAGCAGTTCTATCAAGGTTCGGTTACAACGCAAAACCATGCCACTGTCGTCCAGGCTGGCGTAGCCCACCGGCGCATCGTTATAGAGATCGAGATACTGTTGATGGAACTCTTCGAGTTGCAACTGAGATTCCCTGAGTTCCTCATTCTGCATCTCCAGATTTAAGTCGGTCTTGTGATCCCTTTTATCCATTCGCATCCGCATGGCTGGTTGGTGACGGACGCATCAGGCCGACAAAGTAATGTTTCGTTCCGATATACATGGCTGCCACAGAGAGTTCTATCGGGATCAGGTGTCCCTCCTTGTGCCGGGCCTCCACATGGCGGCTGCGGCCGATGACGTGGGCTTCGCCTGTCTTCAGGTAGTGACGGATATAGGCGTCATGCTGTCCGCTTGGAGTTTCAGGCATCAACTTGTCGATGTTTTGCCTGAGCAGTTCGTCCCGGCTGTAGCCCACCAGTGTGGTCAATGCTGGATTGGCCTCCTGTATGCGTCCTGTTTCGTCGATCAAGGCATAACCGTCAGGTATGACGTCGAGCAGTGTCTCCATGCGCAGGCTGCGTTCGTTCAAGGCCGACTCGGCCTGGCGCAGTCCGCTGATATTGACGAAGGTCATGACGATGCCCGAGTAGGTCTCGGGGGCGATCATGTAAGGGTAGATCCGTAGCAGATATTGCTCTGCATCGTCGGTGCGCAGCTCTTTAGTGAGGGGCTCACTGGAGTCCTGTACCCGCTTGGCGAGTGTAAACAGATCCTGGTCCAGATGGTCGCTTTTGAGACGCGATAGTGGTCGGCCGAGGTCCTGCTCAACGAGTTGCAGCAGGCGTCCTGTCTCAGGTGTGAAACGTCGCAGATCCAGGTTCTCGTCGATGAACAGGGCGGCTACACCCGAATTGATCAGCAGATTGTCCAGGTCGTTGTTGACCTCGGTAAGTTCGGTGATCTTGCCCTGATATTCGGCATTGACGGTATACAGCTCTTCGTTGACCGACTGCAGCTCTTCATTGGTGCTTTGCAGCTCCTCGTTGCTGGCCAGCAGCTCTTCGTTGGTGGCCTGCAATTCCTCATTCGAAGTCTCCAGCTCTTCGACGGTGGCCTGCAGGTTCTCACGGCTGAACTGGAGTTCATTTTCCAGGTCGGTGATGCGCTGTTTGGCCTCGCGCCCGATATCGTAAGTCTCGGGATGCAAGCGTTCCGCGGTTGTCTCCTTGCGCTCCAATTGGATAAAGACGGCGATGAGTGCGACCTGGGTTTTCTTCGTCGGCAGGGGTTTTAGGCGCATATTGATCACCTGGCTACCGCCCCCTTGACGCAGGTGGATGTTCGTGTAGTTCAGCTCCTCGCGGTTTTTGAACACCTTCTGCAGGCCGGTACTGAGGGGGATCGAGAGGTCAGTGTGGATGAGTTTGGTGACATCGTTGATCACCTTACCAGTGGGGAAGCGCAGATAGGGGCTGGCGTCGCCCACCACCTGCATGAGTTCCATGGTCTCGTTAACGACCATGCAGAAAGGGAGGTAATCGCCGGAGATGCCATCCAGCAGACGCTCCAGCAGTCGTTCCTCTTCGTGCGACTGCCGGATCGTACCGCGTCCCATGGGCTGCATGGCTATGCGCCAACGGCTCGGGTCAAAAGTGGCTGCAGGCTCGGACAGCTCGGTGTTTCGACGACGGCCGCGAGAACGGTAGATGCGCCACTTCTGGTCCAGAGGCTCAAAGTAGTCCGACATCTCGCCAGTGGTTTCGCTGCTGCCCAGCATCATAATACCTTGGGCATTGAGGCTGAAATTGAACAGCTCCAGTACTCGACGTTGCAGTACCGGCTGCAGATAGATCAGCAGATTTCGGCAGCTGATCAGATCGATGTTGGTGAACGGCGGGTCCTTGATCAGGTTGTGTTGGGCGAAGACCACCATCTCGCGGATCTGCCGGCTGATCTGGAACCCCTCTTCCTTATGGTAGAAATGCTTCGATAGTAACTGGGGTTCAATATTGGCGATGGCGCTCTCGGCAAAAACCCCGTTGCTGGCTTTCAGGATGGCATCCCGGTCAACATCGGTGGCGAAGATTTTTACGTCGCAATTAAGCCCGGCATGATCCATGATTTCGCTGCAGAGGATGGCGATGCTATAAGCCTCTTCACCCGTGGAACAGCCAGCCACCCAGAGCCGGAGACTGCCGCCATTGGCCTCGCGCAGCAGGGTCGGAAGATGGTCTTGCTCCAGGTTGTGGAAGGCTTCAGCGTCGCGGAAGAAGTTGGTGACGCCTATCAGCAGATCTTTGTGCAGGCTGTTGAGCTCGACGCTATAACTTTCAAGGAAGTGGACATAGTCGGTGAGTTCGTTGATCTGGTTGACCGCCATGCGTCGTTCGATGCGCCGGACGATGGTGGAGGGTTTGTAGAAGGTGAAGTCGATCTTGGTGTGCTCGCGCAACAGGGCGAAGATACGTGACAAGCCGTCATCGTCATTGAGGATCGGTCCGTTTGCTTTATCCTTGTTGGCAAAAGGGTGCTTCAGGTAGGAGAGCAGTTGTTCCGGCATCTCTTCGGGGGGCAGGGTGAAGTCGACCAGCCCGGTGGCCAGCGCACTGCGTGGCATACCGTCGAAGGCGGCAGACTCCTCCGTTTGCACCATCACCATGCCGAGTTCTTCTTTAATTGCACGAATGCCGTTGGAGCCGTCGCTGCCGGTGCCGGACAGCACAATGGCAATGGCATTTGCGCCCTGGTCCTCAGCCAGAGAGCGGAAGAAGATATCGATGGGCAGATTGATACCGCGGGAATCCCTGTTTTGCTCGGAGAGCAGCAAGCGTCCGTGGAAGAGGCGTAGATTGCGGTTAGGTGGGATCAGATAAACGCAGTTGCGTTCAACCTGCACACCATCCTCCGCCCGGTGTACTTGCATGCGGGTGCGCTTAGACAGCAACTCGGCCATCAGGCTCTTATGATCCGGTGAGAGATGCTGGATGACGACGATACCAATGCCGCTGTCAGGCGGCATGAACTTGAAGAATGTCTCGATGGCTTCCAGGCCACCGGCTGAGGCGCCGATGCCTAAGATATGAGTGGGGCTCGGGTTGCCACCACCTTCTTCATTGTTGTGGGGATCAGCGGCCGATTCATGCATGGTTTGCATTCAGATATAGACTAAATGGAGAAAAAATCGCACAGAGACAATCTAACGATAATTAAAGCTTAAGCCAAATTCGAAAAATATCAGTATTTTGCGGATTGTGAAAGGCTACTCAAGCACGGAGGTTGCCCGAAAAAGAAGCGCCCGGTGCTGGGAAGATTCAATTTACCAAGATTGACACCTTTGCATGGAGGGGGCGGCAGCTCTTGCCGGTGAACGGAACGACGCTCTCGATGGAGGAGCGGGATAGGGTTTCAGAGCAGAAACAGGGTGGCGAGGCCGAGAAAGGCGAGAAAGCCCACGACATCGGTGACCGTGGTCAGCAGGACGCCGCCGGCCAGGGCCGGATCGATACCAAAGCGCTGCAACAGCAGCGGCAGTGCAGCTCCTGCGAGGGCGGCAAAGATGAGATTGATGGTAATGGCAGCGGCGATCAGCAGGGCGATACCGACATTCTGAAACCAGAGGCCGGCGACAACACCGACCACCACGGCCCAGATGATGCTGTTGATACCGCCTACCGCCAACTCCTTGAGCATCAGCCAGCGGGAGTTGTTGGCGGAGAGCTGGCCCAGGGCGATACCGCGGATGGCCAGCGTCAGGGTCTGAGTACCGGCGATGCCGCCCATGCTGGCGACGATCGGCATCAGCACCGCCAGGGCGACGATCTGATCGAGGGTCGATTCAAACTGACGGATTACCCAGGAGGCGAGAAAGGCAGTCAGCAGATTGATGCCGAGCCAGAGGGCGCGGCGCTGGGCGCTGATCATGACCGGTGCGAACATGTCCTCGTCCTCGCTCAAACCGGCGCGGCCCATGAACTGGTGTTCGCCCTCTTCGCGGATAACGTCGACCACGTCGTCGATCGTGATACGGCCAAGCAGTCGGCCCTGTTCGTCCACCACAGGTGCGGAGAGCAGGTCGTGCTGTTCGAAGCGGTTGGCTACTTCGCGTTCTCCCCAGTCGGCAGGGATGGGTTGCATGTCGAGTGACATTACCTCTGCCACGCTATCGTCAGGGTCGTTGGTCAGTACCCGGCTGAGCGAGAGGGCGCCGAGATAGAAACCATCTCGGTTGACCACGAACAGCTTGTCGGTGTCTTTCGGTACCTTTTCGCCGAGCCGGCGTAGATAGCGCATCACCACGTCGAGGGTTACCTCAGCGCGAACGGTGACCGTGTCCAGATTCATCAGACCGCCGGCGCTGTCCTCAGGATATGGCAGGACGGCTTCAAGTCGTTCCCGGTTCTGATGATCGAGGGAGTCGATGACCTCCCAGGTGATGTGACGGGGCAGATCCTTGACCAGGTCGGCCAGATCGTCGATCTCGAGGCCTTCGGTGGCGGCCACGATGTCCGCCAGGTCCATCTCCTGCAGCAAGCTGTCGCGCACATCATCGGTGACCTCCAGCAGGACCTCACCGGCAGCGTGCTCGTCAAGCAGTTCCCAGACCACGTTGCGTTGGGTCAGGGGTAGCGATTCCAGCAGGTGAGCGATCTCCGCCGGACGCAGGGCGTTGAGCATACGCGTCGCCAGCTGCAGGGTGCCTCCGTCTAGAAGATCCCGCACCGCCTGCAGTCGGTTGTCATCCGAGTTGTTCGGCGGATTGATCGACATAGAGAGACCTCGTGGCAGATTCCAGGCAGTTTAACAGGGGCCTGCAAGGGCGTGAAGCTGAGCCGATTATTACCGGGTAAACAATGCGCTTTTCATGCCGATGACAAAAATGCATGAAGTTGTTGGGCGCTGGTGAATACTGGGTGGGATAAGGCGTTTGAGCCAGTCTCAGTTGCGATTGAACAGTTTTTCGAAGAGTTCGGTTGAGTCCTCACAATCATCCAGCTGGGCGAAGAAGCTCTCGGTGCTCGCCTGCAGTTGGGTCAGACTGCTGCGACGAATGACTTCGCGCGTCTCCAGCAGAGCGCTTGGATGCATACTCATCTCGCGCAATCCCATCCCGAGCAACAGCTGAATATAGCGCGGATCGCCGGCCATCTCGCCGCACATGCTGACCGGTATGCCGGCCTGATCGGCGGCATCGATGGTGTTCTTTATCAGATGCAGTACTGACGGATGCAGAGGATCGAAGAGGAAGTTGACCTCCTCGTCCATGCGATCGACAGCGAGGGTGTATTGGATCAGGTCATTGGTGCCGATGGAGAGGAAGTCGAGTTTGTTGGCGAAGGACTTGGCGGCGATGGCCGCAGAGGGGATCTCGATCATGCCGCCAATGGGGATCAATGGATCGTAGCGCAGTCGCTGATGATCAAGCTCTGCCTTGGTGTGTTCGATCAGGTTGAGCACCTCACGCAGTTCCTGCAGGCCCGATAACATCGGGATCATCAGGCGCACAGGACCTTCGGCGGAGGCGCGCAGGATGGCGCGCAGCTGCGGCAGGAAGAGATCCGGCTCTTTGAGGCAGAGACGGATAGCGCGCAGTCCGAGAGCGGGGTTGATTGCCGGTAGACAACCGGACTCGGTAACGTTGCCGGTGGTTTTGTCGACACCGAGGTCGAGGGTGCGGATGGTGATGGGTATCCCATTCAGTTCGCGTACGGCGGAGAGATAGACATCGAGCTGCTCCTCCTCGTTGGGCGGCTCGGTACGGTTCATGTAGAGGAATTCTGTGCGGAACAGGCCGATACCGTCGGCCCGGTTCTCAAGCGTGATGCCGATGTCCTCCGGTAACTCGATGTTGGCGTGCAGATAGACATGGTAGCCATCGGTGGTCAGGGTCGGCAGGTCGACCTGGCGCCGTAGGTCGGCCTCCCGTACCTGGCGGGCGGCAATGCGTTCCTGGTAGTGCTGCAGAATTCGCGGCGTCGGGTCGGCCAGCACCACGCCCTGGGCGCCGTCGACGATCAGTGTTTCGCCCTGTCGCAGCAGGGTGGTCGCCTGATGAATGCCGACCACCGCGGGTATTCCCAGGCTGCGGGCGAGGATCGCGGTGTGGGAGAGGGGGCCGCCGAACTCGGTGACGAAAGCGGCGATGCCCTGGTTCTTCATCATGATGGTCTCAGCCGGCGTCAGGTCGCGGGCTACCACAACACGACCGCTCAGATCATCGTTATGGGTGGGTTCGCCGCCAGCGAGCACGAACTGGATCTGGTTGACCACATGCTCTACGTCGTCCTTGCGGGTGCGCAGGTAGGGATCGTCCATTTCATCGAAGACCCGCACCAGTTCGTCCCGCCGCACCTGAAGCGCCCACTCGGCAGAGTAGCGATTTTCACGAATCAAAGTGATCGTGGCCTGGCTGATAGCGGCATCCTCAAGCATCAACAGATGGGTGTCGATGAATTCGGAGATGTCGATTGCGGTGTCGCCGGGGATCTGTTCGCGCACACTTCGCAGATGCCCGGTGGTGGTGGCCAGGGCGGCCTGGAAACGCTCGATCTCCGACTGGATCAGCTCTTCGGTAATTTCACGTACGCGGATCTCGGAGACGCCGTGGTGCAACAGATAGGCGTCACCGATTGCCACCTCGCGAGAGGTGTTGATGCCGATTCCCTGGCATGAAAGTGTCACTGTTCTTCTCCAAAACGGTCTTCGATCAATGCCACGATGGCAGCCATCGCTTCGGCTTCATCGCCGCCATTGATCTCCAACTCTAACAGGGTGCCCTGATTGGCAGCCAGCATCATCACCCCCATGATGCTTTTACCGTTGACTCGTTGGCCGTTGCGAAGCAGGTGTACTTCGCTGTGATAGCTGCTGGCGCAACTGACCAGTTTGGCGGCTGCGCGGGCATGCAGGCCGAGCTTGTTAATGATCTCTATCTCACGATTCATCATGTGGGTAAGCGATTTCCGTCTGGGTACAGCAGAAGATCCCCTCCTTGCCGCCGCTGATCGCCTTCTGGGTCAGGGTGGCCAGGTCGAGACTGGCATAGTTGAGGGTGCGTATCAGCATCGGCAGATTGATGCCGGCTATTACGTTGACCTGACCGGGTTGCAGCAGACCGAAGGCGATATTGCTGGGGGTTGAGCCATACATGTCGGTCAATACCAGTACGCCGTCGCCGTCATCGAGTTGTGACGTCTGGGAGCGGGCCTGGCTCAGGAGCGCTTCAGGGTTGGCGTTGATTGAGACGGGGAGTGCCCTGGCATTGAGCGGTAAGTTGTCGAACATGCGCGTGGCGGTGCGTAGCAGCGCTTCGCCGATCTGATCGTGGGTCACAATCAACAGGCCAACGGTCATGAGAGCTCCCGATGTCGGCTCATAACCTGCAATCCCGCCGTCTTGAAGTGATGGCTCAGGCGATCGACCAGATAGACCGATCGGTGCTGGCCTCCGGTACAGCCGATGGCGATGGTGAGATAGCTGCGTCCGTCTGCTTCAAAAGTCGGGATCCAGCGTTCGAAGAAGGCGGTCAGATCGCGCAACATATCGTGGGTGGATTGGTGGCTGTTGAGAAAATCTGCCACCGGTTGATCCAGCCCCGTGTGGGGGCGCAGGGCAGCCTGCCAATGGGGGTTGGGCAGGCAGCGCACATCGAATACGAAGTCGGCATCGCGTGGTACGCCGTGTTTGAAGCCGAAAGACTCGAACAGGATAGAGGCCTGGGTCGTTTTTCCACTGATCCGGCTGTGAATCATGTCGCGCAGTTCATGCAGGTTGGTGTGCGAAGTATCGATACGCAGGTCGGCCGTGGTGCTGAGGGGTTGAAGCAGGAGTCGTTCGTGCTGGATGGCTTCATCAAGCGAGCGCACACCGTCGGTCAGGGGGTGTTTCCGGCGGGTTTCGCTGAAGCGTTTAATCAGGGTTTCGTTTTGCGCATCGAGAAACAGTACATTGCAGTCGAGTCCCTGGCTCCGCATGTTCTGTACCAGTTCCGGGAGCATCGGAATTTGGCTGGATTGGCTGCGGGCGTCGATGCCGACGGCGGTCTTGCTGAAGATTGCCTCTGGTTCATCGGTGAGATGCAGGGCGACCGCTTCCAGGATCGAAACCGGCAGGTTGTCGATGCAGTAATAGCCCATGTCCTCAAGAGTGTGCAGCGCGATGGTCTTGCCGGAGCCGGACATGCCGGTAACGATCTGCAGCTTGATGGTGTTGTTCATGTTGTCAGTACACGGTCCTGGGTGCCGTTGAAAGCGGAAAACAGAAAGACTTTTCTTAGGTTAGCGCAATCCGGCTGGGTGGTGTAGCCGATTGATCTGGTGCGGGTCACAGTGGGTGAAATCGTGCTTTCGTGGGAGATGGCGCATGGCCATTAAGTCTCCTTATTGACCTGCGAATCGATATACTCTTGCTGGCGCTGGATAAAGTCCCTGGCAGCGTTGTAACCGTCGACCGAGAGCATGTGCTGGCGCACGGCGGTCTCGACCAGGATCGCCAGGTTTCTGCCGGCCGCGACCGGCAGGCTGGTTTGCGGGATCTGAACATCGAGCAGTGAGCGGGTGGAGTGGCTGCCCTCGAGACGATCGATCTGTTTCAGTTTCTGATCGTCGAAATGGACCAGATCGATGATCAGATGCAGCCGTTTGTCCGGCTTGATCGCAGAGTTACCGAACATGGCGCGGATATTGATGAGGCCAAGGCCGCGCACCTCGAGAAAATCCTGCAGAACTTTTGGGCAACGCCCCATGATCGCCTGACTACGGGTCTTGTAGAGCTCGGTGGCGTCGTCGGCGACCAGACGGTGTCCGCGCGAGATCAGGGCCAATGCCAGCTCGCTCTTGCCGATGGCCGGATCACCACTGAGCAGGACGCCCTTGCCGAGGACCTCCATAAAGACGCCGTGAACCAGCAGGGTCTCGCCGCTGATCTCTGAAAAGCGCTCCAACAGCCGGCGGATTACCTGATGATCGGGGTGATTCGTCGTAAGAATCGCCGTGTGGGTGTCACGGGCTTTAGCCGCGCACTCTGGGGATGGCGTCAGCCCGTCGGTGAAAAGGAGAGCAGCGGGAGAGGATTCAAACAGCTGCGTCAGACAGCGCTGGTAGTTCTCCGCTTCGCCACTCAACAGATGGGCCTGCTCCGGCGGTCCAACGACCTGAATCTGGTTGGGGCGGATGAGATTGAGCGGCCCTACCGGGCTGTTGATATGCCGGTCGGCGCGGTTATCGAGAATCGGTTTGCTGCCTTCCTGACCGTCCCAGCGCAGTTCAAGTTCGTTGCCGAGTCTATCGAACAGCTCCTGTACGGTGCGGATCGGCATGTGCGGATGGCTAGGAGATGAGGCTGGCTTCCCGCTGGCGCATCAGCCGGAAGAGATCGTTGTCGCTTTCTGCTTGACGCAGCTGGGTGCAGAAGGCGCTGTCGCTGAAGATGTGAGCGAGGGTAGAGAGCAGTTGCAGGTGTTCGTCGGTGGCCTCTTCCGGTACCAGCATAGCGAAGGCGAGATCGACTGATTCGCCATCGATAGCATCAAAGTCGACTCCTTCGTTGAGCTTGATCAAAGACCCGATGGCATGATCAACCTGGGCCATGCGGGCATGCGGCAGGGCGATGCCCTTGCCGAGACCGGTGCTGCCAAGACGCTCGCGCTCCAGCAGGGCGTCGAACACCAGGTCCTGAGTCAGGTCAGGAACAGACTCGGCCAGACGTTGGCCGAGTTGTTCCAGCACGCGCTTCTTACTGGCCGCTTCCACGTTGCAGCCGATGCGTTCCTCGATTAGAAAACCGTCGGGAAACATGTGGACCTCGCCAGTCGTTGCTTGCGTGGCGGCTATTCGGCCGCGTACTTTACGCCACTGCCGGCGCGGTGGCTCTGCATTTTCTCCTTGTGCTTGATCACTTGCCTGTCCAATTTGTCGGTCAGTACATCGATCGCCGCATACATGTCCTCGTGGACTGAGTCGGCAAACACATTGGCACCATTCACATGCATGGTGGCTTCCGCCTTTTGTCGCATCTTTTCTACGCTGAGGATGACGTGCACGTTGGTCACGTTATCGAAATGACGCTCGAGACGCTCGAACTTGTTATCGACGTAGTTCTTCAAGGCATCAGTAATGTCCACATGATGACCGGTCAGGCTGATTTGCATAATTGTCTCCTGTACTTAGATGAGTCTACTCATCACCCTGTCTGATCCTTGCGCGCGGTCCGCATGGCCGGCCTGCTTCGTTCCTGTTGGGTTGCCGGCGCCTTTGCGGTCAACCTGGAACGAGCGGTGAGCGGTCCTCGCTCAACCGGTGCTTCTAGATCAGGCGTTTGCGCTCGTTCGATGGGGGTATGCCCATCGACTCGCGATACTTTGCCACTGTACGGCGGGCCACTTCGATGCCCTGCTCCGAGAGAATGGTGGCGATCTTGTTGTCGCTAAGGGGCTTGTTCGGCAGCTCAGCGGCAATTAATTTCTTTATCAATGCACGAATCGCGGTGGAGGAACACTCGCCTCCGGCACTGGTGCTGACGTGACTGGAGAAGAAGTATTTGAACTCCAGTGTGCCTTTCGGGGTGTGCATGTACTTCTGCGTGGTGACACGTGAGATGGTCGATTCGTGCATCTCCAGGGCTTCGGCGATATCCCTCAGCACCAGTGGCTTCATGGCCTCTTCACCATGTTCGAAGAATCCACGCTGATATTCAACAATTTTACTTGCAACCCGGAGGATGGTCTCGTTGCGGCTCAACAGGCTCTTGATGAACCAGCGGGCCTCTTGCAGGTGGTTTTTCAGGAAGGTGTTGTCATCGCTCTGGTCGGCGCGCCGGATCAGGCTGGCATAGTCACTGTTGACGCGCAGTTTGGGGGTGGCCTCGCCGTTCAGCTCGACTACCCAGCGGCCGTTGCGCTTGCTGACGAAGACGTCGGGAATGACGTATTCGGGCTCGCTCTGGGCGATGGCGGTGCCGGGGCGCGGATTGAGGGAGCGGATCAGCTGCATTATGCTCGCCAGCTCCTCGTCGTCGATCTTCATGCGCCGCTTGATCTGATTCTGGTCCTGATTGGCCAAAAGCTTGAAGTGGTCACGACAGAGTTTGATCGCCTGGGCCACCAGCGGTGTCGACTCGGGTAGCTGACGCAGCTGAATCAACAGACAATCCTGGGGGTCGCGCGCGGCGATGCCGGGGGGGTCGAAATTCTGGATGCGGTGCAGCACCGCCTCGACATCTTCCAGGGACAGCCGCTGCTCCTCGTCCTCATCGCCGGCATCGAGGGACTGGCGGATCTCCTCCAGGTTGCCGGTGAAGTAGCCGTCGTCGCTGATACTGTCGATGATGGCAGTGGCGATGGTGTTGTCGAGCGGTGTAAAGGGGGTCAGGTTCATCTGCCAGACCAGGTGATCGCGCAGGGAGGGTGCGCCGCTGCGTTGGGCCAGATAGTCACTGTCGTTGCTCTCGCCGCCGCCGCTGCTGCTCGGCAGGTAGCTGTCGTAGACGTCTGCCCATTCGCTGTCGACCGGTAGATCCTCGGTAAGCTGCGAGCTGTCGGTCTGGATCTCCCGCTCATTGTTGATATCGTTCCCGTCCTTGGCCTCTTTCTGGCGCTCTTGCCGACTTTCGTTGCCGGCTTCCTGTTCCGCCTGGGCGGTCTGGGTCTGGCCGTACTCCTCCTCCGTATCCAGCAGCGGGTTGGTCTCCAGGGCCTCCTGGATCTCCTGGCTGAGGTCGAGCGCAGAGAGCTGCAACAGGCGGATCGCCTGCTGAAGCTGGGGGGTCATGGTCAGATGTTGTCCGAGTCGGAGCTGGAGAGTCTGCTTCATCGCAGAGATATTCTTAAACCTGGTATGTTATTTGTATGTCTTTATTCCATTCTAGCTAAAAAACGTCCGGGGGTAATAGATTCTTTTTCACCTGTCGCTCACTTCGATTAGGTTATCGGCAGTAAATGCCCTAACTACAACGTAGAGTTTCCTGTGCAGTACTGCAACCCCCTATCCCTTTTCCTTTACATGGAGAAGTTCTCTCCCAGGTAGACGCTACGTACCTGAGGATTGGCCAAAATCTCCTTGGTCGTGCCTTCGGCCATCACGCTGCCGGCGTTGATGATGTAGGCCCGGTTGCAGATATCCAAGGTCTCGCGCACATTGTGGTCGGTGATCAGCACCCCGATGGAGAGCCCTTTCAGGTGTTGAATAATCTGTTTGATGTCGTTTACGGCGAGTGGATCGACACCGGCAAAAGGTTCGTCCAGGAGGATGAATCGCGGCTGTATCGAGAGTGCGCGGGCGATTTCCAGCCGTCGCCTTTCACCACCTGAGAGGCTCATGGCCTGACTCTCCCGCAGATGAGCGATACCGAACTCTTCCAGCAGCTGGTCGCAACGTTCCTGGCGGGCCCGGGCATTCAGCTCTTTGCGGGTCTCAAGAATGGCGAGGATGTTCTGCTCCACGCTGAGACGGCGAAACACCGAGGCCTCCTGGGCCAGATAGCCGATGCCGAGACGTGCCCGCTGGTGCATCGCCAGGGCGGTTAGATCCTGCCCGTCGAGCAGGACTCGGCCCTGGTCGGCACGGATCAGACCGACGATCATGTAGAAGCTGGTCGTCTTGCCGGCGCCGTTTGGGCCGAGCAGGCCCACCACTTCCCCGCTCTCGACGGAGAGCGACACGCCATCCACCACTTGCCGTTTCTGGTAGCGCTTTTGCAGAGACTCGGCTTGCAACCGACTCATGGGGTGGTCTCGGCGGCCTTTTGCGGTTCGATAATCACCTGTACCCGCTGTTTGCCTTTGGCACTGGCGCCGGCTTTGACTTGTGAGGTGGCTCGATTGTAGACGATGCGGTCGTTACGGAACTGGTCAGCGCCCTGCTCCAGTTCGGCCTCGTCGAACAGCAGCAGTTCATCGCGATCGATATAGAACTCGGCGCGCAGTGCCCGGCCTTTGATCTCCTGCCCCTCGTCGGTCAGTTGGCGGAAGCGGGTGGGAGCCCCCTCACTGATCATCTTCTCTGTTTTGCCGTCGCGGCGGTGGATCCAGAGCCGGTCGGCCCACAATTTCAGACTGCCTTGGGTAATGACCACGTTGCCTTCGTAGAGGCTCACGCCGGTGCCCTCGTCGATAGAGACACTGTCCGCCTCCAGGGTCATGGGTTGGTCGCGGTCTCCACTGAGGGCGGATGCGTTGGCCGGGCCGAGAAGATAAATCAGCAATGGCAGCCATATCAGGGGTTTAATCGAAGACATAATGTGCTCTGACTTGATTCAACAGATTGAGTTTCGTTTGGGTTTTGAACCAGCCTTCCATGCCGATGGCTGTGATCCACTGCTTGCCGCTCTCCATTCGTACCGCTTGGTCAGTGGTAGCATGGGCAATGTCGGTCTCCAGGGTCAAATCCCGGGTAACGATGTGATAGGCCGGTTGCTCAGACGCGGCGGCCCGGTCGATCACCACTTCGCCAGGCAGGAATACCCGCTCCTCGTCGTCGTAGGCCAGTGCCTTTTCGGCCTGCATGCGCCAGGGGGCTGAGTCGGTGGTGAAGCGCCACAGCACAGGTTCACTCAACTCGCTGACATTTCGTGTGTCGTAGTGTTCCATCTGTGGTGTTATCAAGATCTGCTCTAATCTGCCTGTGGTGTCATAGGTATGCACTTTGAGCTGCTCGGCGTAGGCGTCTGGCGACTCTTGGGTCAGCTGGCGTTTCAGCGGTTCGGGGCTGGACAGCTCGCGCACCCACCAGCCAAGGCTGAGCAGGACCGCTAGTAGCAGACCGAGAGCGAGCGGTCGGCGTTTCAAAGGTAGTAGTCCAGGGCCGCTTTGAGCAGGCCCTGTGCCTCCAGGATCATCTCACAGACGTCACGGGCTGCTCCGCGTCCGCCTGCGTGGGGGGTCTGCCAGTGGGCGTGCTGAATCACCAATGGGTGGGCGTCGCTGACCGCTATGGCGAGGCCGACCCGGCGCATGATCGGCAGATCGACCACGTCGTCCCCGACGTAGGCGATCTCGCTGTCATGCAGGCCGAGCTTGCTGCATATCTCTTCGTAGGCCGGGAGTTTCTGCTGCTTGCCTTGGTAGACATGCTTGACTCCCAGATTCTCCATGCGCAGGCTCACCACATCCGAAGTGCGGCCGGTGATGATGCCGATGACGACGCCGTGGTGTTGCAGCATCTTCATGCCATGGCCGTCACGGGAGTTGAAGGCCTTGTACTCCTGGCCGTCGTCACCCAGGTAGAGGCTGCCGTCGGTCAGTACGCCATCCACATCGAAAATTACCAATCGGATGCCTTTGGCCTTAGCCAGGATATCCTGCATTTGAACCTCCCGGGCTTCTATAGTCGTCAAACAATATGAGACACCACACTGGCGGATCCTATATGACTCCAGCGCGCAACAGATCGTGCATGTTGAATGCACCGACCAGCCGCTGCTGGTTATCGACCACCAACAGGCCGTTGATCTTCTTTTCATCCATCATCTGCAAGGCCTCTGCCGCCAGCATATCGGGGGGTACGGTCTTGCAATTGCGGGTCATCACTTCGCTGACCAGGAGCTGGTGAATATCCACCGGTTTATTCAGCGTGCGACGCAGGTCGCCATCGGTGTAGACCCCGCTCAGACGTCCCTCAGCGTCGATCACAGCGGTCATGCCGAGTCCTTTCTCAGACATCATCTCCAAGGCGTCGTGCAAGGTGGCCGCTTCTGTGACTGTCGGCAAGGCGTTGTCGCTGTGCATGATATCACTCACGTGCAGCAGCAGCCGCCGGCCCAGACTGCCGCCGGGATGGGATAGGGCGAAATCCTCCGCCGTGAAGCCGCGTGCCTGCAGCAGGGCCACTGCCAGAGCATCCCCCATTACCAGTGTCGCGGTGGTGCTGCTGGTGGGCGCCAAGCCCAGGGGGCAGGCCTCCTTCTCCACACTGACGTCAAGATGAACCTCCGACTCGCGCGCCAGCGTCGATTGCGGTTTACCGGTCATGGCGATGAGTGGGGTTCTGAGCCGTTTCAACAGCGGCAGGATGGTCAAAAGTTCGCTGGTCTCGCCGGAGTTGGAGAGCGCCAACACCACGTCTTGGGGTGTGATCATCCCCAGATCGCCGTGGCTCGCCTCGCCGGGGTGGACGAAAAAGGCCGGACTGCCGGTGCTTGCCAGGGTGGCAGCGATCTTATTGCCGATATGTCCCGACTTGCCCATGCCCGTGACCACGATGCGTCCGCGGCACTCCAGCAGATAGTGACAGGCTTGTTCGAAGCGCTCGTCCAACCGGTCGAGCAGGGCAGTGATAGCTGCCGCTTCGGTTTCAACGACTGCACGTCCCAGGTCGGTCATCTGTGACATACGTTGTTCCTTGGAAATAGGCTTAGAAGGCATGGCGGTTCAATAGTGCGATCAGTCTCACGTGAACTCTATCACGGAGAAGAGTAACAGAGACTGATAGCCGACGAAGATGGAGAGCAGGATCAACCCCTCAAGACGGTTGATTCTGCCGCTTTTGCCGAAGCTGTATCCCATCAGGAACAGCAACACGGTCAGACCGATCATGGTGGGTTGGTCACGTGAGAGTATCTCCGGCAGGAATGGGCCGGGCGCTATCAATCCCGGCAGACTGAGCACAGCGAGGATATTGTAGAGGTTAGAACCAATGACGTTGCCGATGGCGATGTCATGCTCATTCTTGAGGGCGCTGGCGATGCTTGCCGCCAGTTCGGGCAGGCTGGTGCCGATGGCGACGATAGTCAAGCCGATTACCACATCGCTCACGCCAAGAGCCGCAGCGATATTGGCAGCGCCCCAGACCAGGGCGCGCGAGCTCAAGAGCAGGGCCAACAGACCGATCACGAGCCAGAAGACGGCTCGGGGCGTAGGGGTGTCGTGTGGGATTTCGGCATCGAACTCGCCAGCAATGGGGTCGCTAGCTCCGGTCTTGGCGGAACGGACCATCCAGCCAAGAATGACAACCAGGAGAATAATCAGCACCAGTCCGTCGAGCCGCCCCAGTTCCCCATCCCACATCAGGGCCAGGCTGATGAGGCTAATCGCCAGCATCAATGGGTATTCCCGTTTCAATACCCCCGAATGGACTGACAACGGGATGAACAGCGCAGTGACTCCCAGAATGAGGCCGATGTTGGCGATATTGGAGCCGATGGCATTGCCAATGGCCAGGCCTGGATTGCCGTCTAATGCGGCAATACAGGAGACCAGGATTTCGGGAGCGGAGGTGCCAAAGCCGACGATGGTCAGGCCGATCATCATAGGCGAGACGCCTAGGTTGTTGGCCAGGGCGGCAGCACCGCTGATGAAGCGATCAGCGCCCCAGACCAGCACCGCAAGTCCGGCAAGTATGGCAAGAATATTCAGTAGCATCAGATAGCGTCGGCTGATTTAACGGGTAAGTTATTTTCGGCGGGTGTGGAGCGTCATGGCCGTTGACCCGTTGGTAGCCGCGCGTAGATAGCCTCGGCGGCAGAGGGATAATATCAGAGAAGTTTGTGAGAAGGAGGCTTGACAAATAGAGTTAGAATATTAGACAATTCAAACATACTGATGCGGTTTTTCGTAACAGTTATCCTCCTTTGGTGGTTAGAGACTTATCCCTAATAGAGGCTTGTGTCTAGCCAGATGATCAGGTAAGATCCGCCGTCTTTTTCGAGACAAACAGTTCCCTGTCGGAGCGACCGAATGACTACTGTAAGCGCAAAGCCGGCTGAGGTACGCCGTAACTGGTACCTCGTAGATGCGACAGACAAGACCCTGGGTCGTCTGTCCACTGAAATCGCTCGTCGCCTGCGCGGCAAGCACAAGCCGGAGTACACACCTCATGTGGACACGGGTGACTACATCGTGGTGGTGAATGCGGAGAAGATCCGCGTGACCGGCAACAAGCTGGCCGACAAGATGTACTATCATCACACCGGCTACATCGGCAACATGAAGTCCATCAGCCTGGATAAGCTGCTGCAGAAGGCGCCTGAACAGGCGATTCAGCATGCGGTCAAAGGCATGATGCCAAAGAATCCGTTGGGTCGCGCTATGTTTAAGAAGCTGCGCGTCTTCGCCGGTCCCGAACACACCCATCAGGCCCAGCAGCCCGAAGCGCTGGATATCTGAGAAAGCAATTTTAGGTCAAGATCATGGCAGAAACGCTTAATACTACCGGACGCCGCAAAAGCTCCACTGCTCGTGTGTTCATCACCGCCGGCAGCGGCAATATCGTGGTAAACAACCGCCCCCTGGATCAATACTTCGGTCGTGAGACCGCCCGCATGGTTGTTCGCCAGCCGCTGGACGTTACTTCAATGGGCGACAAGATCGACGTCAAGGTCACCGTCAGCGGTGGTGGCACCACCGGTCAGGCCGGCGCCATTCGTCACGGTATCGCCCGTGCCCTGGATGCCTATGACAATGAGCTTCATAGCACGCTTCGCAAAGCCGGCTTCCTGACCCGCGACGCCCGTGCCGTCGAGCGTAAGAAGGTCGGTCTGCACAAGGCCCGTAAACGTCCTCAGTTCTCCAAGCGCTAAGACTGCCCAGGCGCTTTGCGCCAGGTTTGCAACTGGGGATTCGTCTAACGGCAGGACAGCGGACTCTGACTCCGTATGTGGAGGTTCGAATCCTCCATCCCCAGCCAACAGAACATCAAGCCCGCCAAGTGTGGGCTTTTTGTTGAGCTGAATTCGAAGTGAGAGGGATGGAGGGTGAGAAGCTCCACTCAGGTTCGACGACGGCGCGCAGCGACGGCGAACGGCGCAAGCCGGCCCCGAAGGGGTGAGGCCCGTAGGGCCGAATAATCCTCCATCCCCAGCCAACAGAACATCAAGCCCGCCAAGTGTGGGCTTTTTGTTGAGCTGAATTCGAAGTGAGTGGGATGGAGGGTGAGAAGCTCCACTCAGGTTCGACGACGGCGCGCAGCGACGGCGAACGGCGCAAGCCGGCCCCGAAGGGGTGAGGCCCGCAGGGCCGAATAATCCTCCATCCCCAGCCAACAGAACATCAAGCCCGCCAAGTGTGGGCTTTTTGTTGAGCTGAAATGAAATTGATTTTGCGGCTGGATCGGCAATCGACTTCAGTTGCTTGGATTGGCTATTTGCTGCAGCCCCTGTCACACATCTATTTAGGTACTGGCGCCACGTTCCAGATCTTCTGGGCATACTCTTCTATGGTACGGTCGCTGGAGAAAAAACCCATTCTTGCCGTATTCAATATCGCCATGCGGTTCCATGTGTCTTGAGTTTTATAGATGGCATCGGCCTGGTCACTGACTTCCAAATAAGATTGGAAGTCGGCCAGCACTTTGAAGTGGTCGCCATGTAGCAGGTTGTCGGTAATCGGCCGATAGCGTGCCGGCTCCTCTGGTGAGAAGAAGCCGTTGGCGATCATGTCGATCACCCGCTTCAGGCGCGCATTGGTTTCGTAGTAACTGCGCGGGTTGTAACCCCGTGCCTCGAGTCG
Organism: Candidatus Thiodiazotropha sp.; assembly: GCA_037384445.1. Taxonomy (GTDB): domain Bacteria; phylum Pseudomonadota; class Gammaproteobacteria; order Chromatiales; family Chromatiaceae; genus Thiodiazotropha. Next base: position 22,631 of record JARRNY010000030.1, on the reverse strand, counting down.
GTCGAGATCTTCTGTGGTGTTGCCGAAGATAAAGATATTTTCCGACCCTACATGCTCCCGGATCTCTATATTGGCTCCGTCCATGGTGCCCATGGTGAGTGCCCCGTTCAGGGCCAGTTTCATGTTGCCGGTGCCGGAGGCCTCCATGCCGGCAGTGGAGATCTGTTGGGAGAGTTCGGCAGCCGGGAGAATGTCTGAGGCGGTCGAGACGTCATAGTTGGGAATGAAAATGATCTTGAGTCGGTCGCTGACGGCTGGGTCATTGTCGATAACGTCGGACACATCATTGATGAGGCGGATGATCAGTTTGGCCATGGCATAGCCGGGCGCGGCCTTACCGCCAAATAGCAGGGTGCGCGGAACGATGTCGGTTTTGTCTGCCGACTCGGTTAGGCGGTTATAGATGGCTATCGCCCGCAGTAGGTTGAGTAGTTGGCGTTTGTACTCATGGACGCGTTTTACCTGGACATCGAAGAGCGTATCGGGGTCGACTTCCTGGTTGAGGTAGTAGCGAATCCGATTGGCGAGGCGAACTTTATTGGCACGTTTCACTGCAGCAAAGCGGCTGCGGAACTGGCTGTCTTCTGCCAGAGGTTCAAGGGCTTGGATATGCTTGAGATCGTGAACCCACTCAGGCCCGATGGCTTCGCAAATTAGAGCGGAAAGTTCTGGATTGGCCTGGTAGAGCCAGCGACGGGGGGTGATGCCGTTGGTAACGTTGACGATTTTTTTCGGGTAAAACCGGTCGAACTCCTTAAATGTCACCTGACGCAGGAGTTCACTATGGAGCGCAGAGACACCGTTGACACGATGGCTGCCGACTATCGCCAGGTGGGCCATGCGGATGCGTCGTTCACCACTGTCGTCGATGATCGAGAGGCGATGGAGAATCTCCAGATCGCCTGGATTGAGATGGCCCACCATCAACAGGAAGCGGCGATTGATCTCATAGATCAGTTGCAGATGGCGGGGCAGTAGCTGTTCAAAAATATGCACTGGCCAGGTTTCAAGCGCTTCCGGCAGGAGGGTGTGGTTGGTGTAGGAGAAGACACGAGTGGTGATCTCCCAGGCGGCTTGCCACTCAAGCTGGTGCTTGTCCATTAACAGGCGCATGAGTTCGGGAATGGCAATGGCCGGATGGGTGTCATTGAGCTGGATGGCAACCCGCTCGGGCAGCTCAAGCAGGTCGTCGTGATCGGAAAAAACACGGCGCAGGATGTCTTTAAGCGAGGCACTGACGAAGAAGTACTGTTGCTTCAGTCGCAACTGCTTGTTCATGGTCGAGGTGTCATTGGGGTAGAGCACCTTGGAGATGTTCTCCGACAGGGTCTTGCCTACCACGGCCTCAGTGTATTCGCCGAGATTGAAGCAGTTGAGATCGAAATCCTCGTGGGCCTTGGCGCTCCAGAGGCGCAGGTTGTTGACGGTGTCGTTGTGGAAGCCGGGGATCGGAGTGTCGTAGGCCTGGGCGATCACCACATCTCCGTCAATCCAGTCAAAATGGCGGCGACCGGTAGGGTCCTGGTACTCCATCACGCGTCCACCGAAGCGTACCCGGTAGGAGACCTCCGGGCGTGGGAACTCCCAGGGGTTGCCGTGCACCAGCCAGTTTTCCGGTAGTTCCACCTGCTGACCATCCTCGATCTTCTGTCGGAACATGCCGTACTCGAAGCGGATGCCATAGCCGTAGCCTGGAATGTTAAGCGAGGCCATGGAGTCGAGAAAGCAGGCAGCCAGCCGTCCGAGGCCACCGTTGCCGAGGGCGGCGTCGTGCTCCAGGTCACGTAGCCGTTCGAGTTCGATGCCAAGTTTATGCAGGGCTTCGGTGCAGGCATCGAAGATGTCCATGTTGAGCAGGCTGTTGACCAGGCTGCGGCCGATCAAGAACTCCATCGACAGGTAGTAGATGCGCTTGGCGTCGTGTCGGTAGTAGTTTCGTTGTGTCTCCATCCAGCGTTCGATGAGGCGATCGCGCACCACATAGCTGAAGGCCATCATCCAGTCATGCTCGGTGGCGGTCAGTGGGTCCTTGCCGATGGTGTAGACCAGATGGTTGGAGACAGAGCGTTGAATCGCCTTGGTGTCGGAACCGAGGTAGTCGTATTTGAAGCCGCTCTGTGTGGGGGTGCTCATAAGCTTGGACCTTGGTCTCGGGCTGAAGGGATGGGGATTGATATAAGTCGAATCCTGAGTGACACAATCCGAATGTTCAGACTAATTGGTAACACTATTCCAGCGAAGTGCCAAGCCGGGGACTCGCTTGAGCAGGGGTATAGTTAAAGGATAAGCGATCAGCCCAAGGCTGTCGGCCGCAAGATCCCAGAGGGAGAATTCCCGGTAGGGCAGGAAGTACTGTACGACTTCGATGAACAGGCCATAAGCGAGAAGCAGCAGAAGTTTATCCGATCCCCACGCCCGATGAGGCCAGGCGAAGTCGAGCAGGAAGGCGAGGGTGAGGAAAGCAGCGGCATGCTCCAGTTTGTCGTTGATGTCGGCGATCGGCGTCTCTTCCACATGGCCGAACGCGAGATAGCTGATCAGAACGACAGTGGCAATAAACACGGCCCGAAAGGCGCCGGTGTATGGGGGCGTCTGAAAAGTGCTCAAGGTGAGACTCAGTCTGACTGCTCCCGGGCAATGGCGCGGTAGCCGATGTCGCTGCGGAAATAGACGTCTTGCCAATGGATGGAACGGGTCAGCTCATAGGCCCGCAGCTGTGCCTCGGTGACGCTCTCGCCCAGAGCGGTAGCACAAAGAACCCTGCCGCCGGCCGTGACGATCTGATCGTCCTGAAGGTCGGTGCCGGCATGGAACACTTTGCTGGTCTCGCTCTCCGGTTCCGGCAGGCCGCTGATAGGGTGCCCCTTGGTATAGTTACCCGGATAGCCGCCGGCTGCCAGTACCACGCCGACGGCGGCACGACTGTCCCAGTCAGCCTTTTCCTGGTCGAGTTGCTGTTCCAGCGCTGCCAGGCAGTGGGCTACCAGATCAGAGCGCATGCGTAGCATGATCGGTTGGGTCTCCGGATCGCCGAAGCGGCAGTTGTACTCGATTACCTTTGGTGTGCCGTCGGCAGTGATCATCAGACCGGCATAGAGGAAGCCGGTATAGGGATGTCCCTCTTTGGCCATGCCTTTGATCGTGGGCAGAATCACTTCCTGCATGATGCGCTGACGGACCGCTTCGGTTACCACCGGTGCAGGGGAGTAGGCGCCCATGCCGCCGGTATTGAGGCCGGTGTCGCCGTCACCCACCCGTTTGTGATCCTGACTGGTCGCCATCTCCAGCACATGCTGGCCGTCGGCCATGACAATGAAGCTGGCCTCCTCGCCTTCCAGGTACTCCTCGATCACCACCCGGCTGCCTGCCTCACCGAAGGCGTTGCCGGCCAACATGTCGCGTACTGCGGCTTCGGCGGTCTCCAGCTCCATGGCGACAATCACTCCCTTACCGGCAGCCAGGCCGTCGGCCTTGATGACGATGGGAGCGCCGACCTGTTGCAGGTAGGCGAGGGCTGGATCGAGATCGGTGAAGGTTTGGTAATCAGCGGTAGGAATCTCGTGGCGGGCGAGAAAGTCCTTGGTGAAGGATTTTGATCCTTCAAGCTGAGCCGCCATGCGGCTTGGTCCGAAGCAGCGCAGACCGGCGGCGGAGAAGGTGTTGACGATGCCGTTCACCAGCGGCGCCTCGGGGCCGACGATCGTCAGGCCGATTTCCTGGCTCAGAGCGAAGCGGAGCAGCTCGTCGATCGCATCGGCGCTGATGTCCACGTTTTCCAGCTTCGCCTCCAGGGCAGTGCCGGCGTTACCCGGGGCGACATAGACCTTATCTGCCAGTGGAGACTGGGCGGCCTTCCAGGCCAAGGCGTGTTCACGGCCGCCCGAACCGATGACGAGTATTTTCATGGTGTTATTGTGCTTATGTTGATGGGGCTTTAGGTTTAATGAATCCTAACGCTTAAATCAGTGCCGGAAGTGGCGCATGCCGGTAAAGACCATGGCCATGCCATGCTCGTTGGCGGCGGCAATCACCTCCTCGTCGCGCATGGAGCCTCCAGGCTGAATGACCGCAGCGATACCGGCCTGTGCAGCGTTGTCGATGCCGTCGCGGAAGGGAAAGAAGGCATCGGAGGCCATTACTGAGCCCTTGACTTCGAGATTGGCATGTTCCGCTTTGATGCCGGCGATGCGGGCCGAATTGACCCGGCTCATCTGGCCGGCGCCGACACCGATGGTCATGCCGTCTCTGCCGTAGACGATAGCGTTGGATTTGACGAACTTGGCCACGCGCCAGGTAAAGAGCAGGTCGCGCATCTCCTGTTCAGTGGGCTGACGCTCGGTGACGACTTTGATTTCATGGGTCAGCTGCAGATCGGCGTCCTGCACCAGCAGACCGCCATTGACCCGCTTGTACTCGGTGCGGTGGATTGCCTCACTGGTCCATTCGCCGCACACCAGCAGGCGCACGTTCTTTTTACTGCTGACGGCCTCGATGGCGGCTTGCGAGACCTTGGGCGCAATGATGACTTCGACAAACTGACGATCGACAATCGCCTGGGCGGTGTCGCCGTCGAGTTCGCCGTTGAAGGCGATGATGCCGCCGAAGGCCGATTCGGGATCTGTGCTGTAGGCGCGGTCGTAGGCCTCCAGCAGGTTGGCGCCGTAAGCTACGCCACAGGGGTTGGCGTGTTTGACAATGACGCAGGCCGGACCCTCGTCGAAGCTCTTCACGCACTCCAGAGCGGCATCGGTGTCTCCGATATTGTTGTAAGAGAGTTCCTTGCCTTGCAGCTGTTCGGCGGTAGCGATGCTGGCCTCGTCGATACGGTGTTCGATGAAAAAGGCAGCCTTCTGATGCGGGTTCTCACCGTAACGCATGGTCTGGGTCTGCTTGAACTGCAGGGAGAGGGTACGTGGGAAATCGGTAACCTCACCGCCCACCCGGGCGCCCAGGTAGTTGGCAATGGCACCGTCGTAACGGGCGGTATGTTCGAAGGTCTTTACCGCCAGGTCGAAACGGGTAGCATCGCTGACGGCATTGCTGTTGGCATCCATCTCCTGCAGTACCCGGTCGTAGTCGGCGGCGTCGACCACGACGGTGACATCCTTGTGATTCTTCGCTGCGGCACGCAGCATGGTGGGGCCGCCGATGTCGATATTTTCGATTGCGGTTGGCAGGTCACAATCGGGTTTGGCTACAGTCTCCTCAAAGGGGTAGAGGTTGACTACGATCAGATCGATACGGCCGATGCCGTTCTCTTTCATCACGCCATCGTCAGTGCCGCGTCGGCCCAGGATGCCACCGTGTATCTTCGGGTGCAGGGTCTTCACCCGTCCATCCATCATCTCGGGGAAGCCGGTGTATTCGGAGACTTCAATCACAGGCACGTCGTTCTGCGTGAGCAGCTTGGCGGTGCCGCCAGTCGAGAGGAGCTCGACCTTTTTTTCGGCCAGACTGCGGGCGAAGTCGACAATGCCGGTCTTGTCGGAGACGCTGATAAGGGCGCGTTTGATGGATGACATGATAGGTGTTCCTAGGGTCTGTTAACACGAATCCATAAGGCTCTACCGGGGCTAACTCTTCCAGCAAAGCAGAATGAATGGCATGTGGTTACTCTACAAGAGCGAATGATAACGTCACTGGGCGAAAAACGTGTGTAGTGTCCCATATTACTTGACGGTTTCAGAGGCTCTGATGGGTTAAACGCAATCGGGCAGTGCGATCAATGCGTCTATCAGAGCTACGCATTGCCCGACTGCCCGTATGCATATGAATAAGTTGTCTTGATCAGTCCAGGTCGTACTGGGAAAGTTTTTTGCGCAGGGTGCTGCGGCTGATACCGAGCAGGGATGCCGCCAGCGTCTGGTTGCCGCCGGTATGTTGCATGACGCTCTCCAGCAACGGTGCCTCGACCTCGTTCATCACCAGACGATAGAGGTTGTTGGCGCCATGACCATTCAGATTCTGAAAATAGCGCGTCATGGCGTCGCTGACGCACTGGCGCAGCGGCTCCGATTTTTTGTTGTGCGAGACGGTCAATCGGTTCTCGGCTTCGTTTTTGAACGGACTTGCGTCGATGTTCATGCCGCCAGTTCCCCTTTTTCTTGAAGGCACGCGAAATACTCTTTGGTGTACTCAAGCTGTTGTCTGGCCGATTCCGTTTGATTGATCCTGTCCCTGAAGCGCGCCCCACCGGGGTGTGCTTTGCTGTACCAGGCAATATGCTTGCGGGCTATTCGGGTGCCCACTCTTTCCCCATAAAAATCGTAAAGCTGCGACAAGTGCTCCAGCAGCACTTCGGCTACCCATCCTGGCTCCGGCTCCGGCAATTTCTCTCCGCAGCGCAGGTAGTGATCGATCTGGCCGAATATCCAGGGCTTGCCCTGAGCGGCGCGGCCGATCATCAAGCCATCTGCGCCAGTATCATCAAGTACCTGCCGAGCCTTCTCCGGCGAGTTGATGTCGCCGTTGGCGATCACTGGTATGCCTACTGTCCGCTTGATCTCGCGGATCGTCTCGTACTCCGCGTCGCCGGCGAACTTGCAGGCGCGGGTGCGACCATGGACCGACAGGGCCTGTATGCCAGCCGCTTCGGCAATGGCGGCAATGCGAACCCCATTCCTCTCCTGTGGGTTCTGCCCGGTACGGATCTTCAAGGTAACTGGCACATCAACTGCTTTAACCACCTGCTGCAGGATTTCAGCGACCAGGCCCTCATGCTGTAACAGGGCTGACCCCGCCGCTTTGCGGCAGACCTTCTTCGCCGGACACCCCATATTTATATCGATAATCTCTGCGCCAAAATCCATGTTGGCGCGAGCGGCGGCTGCCATCATGGCGGGATCGGAGCCGAGTATCTGTACCCAGATCGGCCCCTGCTCACCGCGATGATCAAGTCGCTTCACTGTCTTGCGGCTGCCCCACAGGGAGGCATCCGCTGAAATCATCTCGGAAACTGCCAAGCCGGCGCCAAGGCGTCGACAGAGTTGGCGAAAGGGCCTGTCGGTGACCCCGGCCATAGGCGCCAGCAGCAAATTGTTTTCGAGTCTGTATGGTCCAATATGCATTCAATCGACCCTTCTCAAGAGGGGCGTTTTTGATTGAGAAGGGGTTGGGATACTACCGCTAATGCAGGGCGGAATCAAAAGTAAATTGGCGCTTAATTGATCTGGATGACGAACAAAAAAAGTGCGCCTATGCGAAGCAGCTCTAAGGCTTTGGATTAACTTGTTCAATCCTAGTGAAAAATGATTTTGCAGTAGGTGTAAAACTTTCCAACACCTGTGATTGGGTGGAGTGGGAGAGGTGGGTGTCGCGTGATCAGTGGAAGTCGAAGCTGAAGCCGGTGACCTCCTTGCCGGGGTCGACCAGTTCCATCTCAACCAGAATCGGTTGTGCTTTTGGCATCATCGCCTGCTGAGCATACTCAGGGGGCAGGTAGTCACCTGCGGAAAAGGTGCGGCGGGCGATCAACGACCCTTTGTCGTTGTAGAGACTCAGGGTGAGCCGGGGGAAGGGTTGCGCGAAGTCAGCGCTGTTGACGATCTTCACCTGCAGGAAGAGGGTGTCGGGCTTGTCTGGATGGGTGCTCAGGTTCCGCCCCTGAATGGTGATTTTGTCCAGCGCTCGTCGCGCAGGTACTTCGCAGCCTGCGATGCTACACAGTAGGTTGAGAGCCTGCCTGCCCTGTTCATGTTGAATGAGATCATCTCTGAACTGCCAGGCAAGCTGGCCGGCGAGTGGCAGCAGCAGCAACAGGGAGCCCACTAGCCATAACAGGCTGGACCTGCTGCGCGGCTGTTTGGTTTCCGTTGCGACGAAATTGAGCGTGTGGTCGTCATCAGCAGTCTGCTCGGCGGCGGCTTGTGTCTCCGGGCGAAAGCCAGGTATCGAATCATAGTCAGGTTTACCCAGTTCTTCGTCGATTGCCTCGTCCGTGAGAATGCTCTCTTTGAAATCATCTGAGTCATCGGAGTCATCAAAGTCATCGAAGCTATCGGAGCTATCGGAGCTATCGGAGCTATCGGAGCTATCGGAGCTATCGGAGCTATCGGAGCTATCGGAGCTATCGGAGCTATCGGAGCTATCGGAGCTATCCGTGTTCTCTGCCGATGCTGTCTCGCTGGCGTTTGTTGACAGAGGTGTGCCGGTGAAGGTGACGATGTTGTCGTATTCCGGTTCAGGCTCGGTGATGGGTTCTTCAGAGTCGGGCAGGAGAATCGAGCTGGAGTCCTGGTCCAGCAGTTCCGACATCTGTGATTCGCTGCCTTCGGCTAAGTAGTCGGGTTCCGGGTCCAGTCCATCGTCCTTCTCCAGGATTTCGGGGAGAAAGTCGTCCGCAAACTCATCTGGCTCAAAGTCGGTCAGTATAGGTTTGAATGGGTCGCTCGTCGGCTGATTCTCGAAAGCGAATTCCTGCTCGCTAGGGGTTTCATCCTGATAGTCGAAGGCTGGCTCGGTTGGCGTGTCGAGATCGCTGTCAGGAAGATGGGCGTCTGCTTCAGCCTCAACTGGCACAGAGTTGGGATTGGTAGATGAGCTTTCGGAGTCCTGCAGACCCTGCAGTGCATTGAAGACCTGATGGCAGCGGCAGCAGCGCACCCGGCCGTCAGCGGCTTTCAGATGTTCGGGGCCGACGCGAAACAGGGTCAGGCAGTGTGGGCACTGGGTAAGCATAATGAAAGTGAAGACTTCAAAACAGAAACCTTAACTTAGACGGAAGCGTAGTGGCAGGCAACTCCTTTGATGACTTGCCGTCATTTAGCCGTCAGCCTTTTTTCTCCCCTCGATGAGAATCCACTCTTCCTGCTGGCGGATAGCGTTCAGGTCGGCGAAGGAGAGATAACGCTCGGCAACCTGTGACTGCTGTTCGGCGAGGATACCAGAGAGGGCGAAACGAGCCCCAGGGTTCATCAGCTCAGCCAGTATGGGGGCGAGAGAGACCAGAGGCCCGGCCAGGATATTGGCCACCAGTATGTCGGCCGGTGCCGAAGGCATATCCTCGGGCAGGCAGGTGTGGAGTCTATCGGCGACACCGTTCTTCAAGGCATTCTCCTGGCTGGCCTCCAATGCTTGAGGATCGTGATCGACGGCGAGTGCACTGCGGGCGCCAAGCTTGAGCGCTGCAATAGCGAGGATGCCAGAGCCGCAGCCGTAGTCTATTACCGTCTTTCCCTGCAGATCGAGTCCATCGAGCCAGGTCAGGCAAAGCGCTGTGGTCGGGTGGGTGCCGGTGCCGAAGGCGAGACCGGGATCGAGCTGAATGATCACCCCGTCTTGCTGATCGACAGACTGGCCGTCAGGGCAGACCCACAGGCGATGGCCAAACGACATGGGCTTGAAGTGTTCAAGCCAGACCCGCTCCCAGAGCCGGTCTTCGATCCGCTCCCAGCGGAGTTGTTCGAGCAGCTCTCCATCCAGCGCTCCGGTGAGTGTTTCACGCAGGGCTTTTGGGTCCTGCTCGCCCTCGAACAGGGCGGTCACCCGGGTTTGTCGCCAGAGTTGCTGCGATTCGGGGGGCAGCTCCATCAGTGGCTGATCGCCGGCATCACCGAGTGTCACGGAGAGGGCGCCGAGGTTTTCGAAGACCAGTTCCAGCAGGGGGGCTTGCGCCTCGCTAGTGTCGATGGAGAGTTGTAACCAAGACATGGGCTGTTGATTTTGAATTCTGACTTGTGGGTTGAAGGGGGGCTTTAGCTGCCAGGCTGCAAGACGAAACGGGCCAGCATGCCATATTCACCCCTGCAGGATCATTCAGAGTCCAAGTTTCTTTTCCAGGTAGTGAATGTTCGCGCCCCCCGTCTTAAAGGCGGAATCCCGCATGATGTCGATGTGCAGCGGAATATTGGTCTTGATGCCGCTGATCACCGTCTCCAGCAGGGCGAAGCGCATGCGGGCGATGGCGGAATCGCGGGTCTCTCCGTGAGTGATCAGTTTACCAATCATGGAGTCGTAGTAGGGCGGTACCCGGTAGCCGCTATAAATGTGGGTGTCGACGCGCACACCGGGACCGCCTGGCGTATGCAGTTCGGTGATGGTGCCGGGGCTGGGTAGGAATTTCTCTGGGTCTTCCGCATTGATGCGGCACTCCACGGCATGGCCGCGCAGTTTGATCTCGTCCTGGGTATAGCTCAGTGGCTCGCCTGCGGCGATCAGAATCTGTTCCTTGACGATGTCGACGCCGGTAATCAGTTCGGTGACGGGATGCTCCACCTGCACGCGGGTGTTCATCTCGATGAAATAGAACTCGCCATCTTCATACAGGAACTCGAAGGTGCCGGCGCCGCGATAGCCGATCTTGCGGCAGGCCTCTGCGCAGCGATTGCCGATGTCGCGGCGTTGCTGTTCAGTGATCCCGGGGGCTGGCGCCTCTTCCACGACCTTCTGATGGCGGCGCTGCATGGAACAGTCGCGCTCGCCGAGATGTATGGCGTTACCGTGGGTGTCGGAAAGAATCTGAAACTCCACGTGGCGTGGGTTTTCGAGAAATTTTTCCATGTAGACGGTGCCGTTGCCGAAAGCGGCCTCGGCCTCCGCCTTGGTCATGGCGATAGCGTTGAGCAGAGTGGCTTCGGTGTGCACGACGCGCATGCCACGTCCGCCGCCACCGCCGGCCGCCTTGATGATGACGGGATAGCCAATCTGGGCCGCCATGCGCTTGATGCCGGCGGAATCTCCGTCGAGCGGGCCATCGGAACCGGGAACGGTGGGCACGCCTGCCTCTTGCATGGCTTCGATAGCGGCCACCTTATCGCCCATCACGCGAATGGTCTCCGCTTTGGGGCCGATGAAGATGAAGCCGCTGTTCTCAACCCGCTCGGCAAAGTCGGCATTTTCCGAAAGAAAACCGTATCCGGGGTGGATGGCGACCGAATCGGTAACCTCCGCCGCACTGATGATGGCGGGGACGTTGAGGTAGCTCTCGCTGGAGGCGGCCGGGCCGATGCAGACCGACTCATCGGCCAGCAATACGTGTTTGAGGTCCCGGTCAGCTTCGGAGTGGACCGCGACAGTTTTGATGCCCAGTTCTTTACAGGCGCGCAGGATACGCAGGGCTATCTCGCCGCGGTTGGCGATGACGATCTTTTCTATCATGGGTGCGCTCAGTCGATGATGAAGAGGGGTTCGTTGTATTCGACGGGTTCGCCGTTCTCAACCAGAATCTGCTTCACCGTACCGGATTTGTCAGACTCGATCTGGTTGAGGATCTTCATCGCCTCGATGATGCAGAGGGTGTCGCCGGCCGAGACCTGTTGACCAACCTCTACGAAGGCCTTGCTGCCTGGCGAGGGTGAGCGATAGAAGGTGCCCACCATGGGGGAGCGAACCGCGTGTCCGGTGATTTCGGGCTCGCTCTCCTCTGTAGCGGGGGCTGCGGGCGCGGCGGCTGCCACGGGAGCGGCAGCCTGCGGCATGACGGCAGGCATCGCCATGGCGGCGGGTGCGGAGCCGTGGCGGCTGATTCTGACTGACTCCTCGCCTTCGTGGATCTCGATCTCCGCGACGTCCGACTCCTCCAGTAGTTCAATCAGTTTTTTTACTTTGCGTATATCCATGATGTTCGTCTCTGTTCGTTTATTTGTTGAGCCGCGCCATGGCGGCCTGCAAGGCAAGTTCGTATCCCTGCGCGCCCAGGCCGGAGATCACACCCTCGGCCTTGTCGGAAAAATAGGAGTGGGCGCGAAATGGTTCGCGCCCGTGGATATTGGACAGATGTACTTCGATGAAGGGGATGGCCGTGCCCAACAGGGCGTCCCGCAGTGCAATGCTGGTATGGGTGAAGGCGGCCGGATTGATGATCACAAAAGTGACCCCTTCCTGCTTCGCCTGATGTACCCAGCCGACCAGTTCATGTTCCGCATTGCTTTGGCGAAAATCGAGCCGATGGCCGGCCCCCTCAGCGATTTCACTGAGACGTGTTTGGATGCTCTCCAGCGTGTCACTGCCGTAGTGAGCCGGTTCGCGGGTGCCAAGCAGGTTCAGGTTCGGACCGTTGAGTACCAGGATGGTCGCCATGCGTCGATGTCCAGGGTGATGGTAGCCTAAGCGGGCTGCAACCGGGTTGGGGGTGCATGTCCGCGATTTGTATGTCGTATCTAAAAAGTCGCTAAATTCTGCAAGATGGTGGTGATTTTGTCCAGATTCAAGGCAAAATTTATCAAGATCGTTACAGTTTTATATTGCGCCGCCGCATAGGCGGGTCGGGTTCAAGGGTGAGCGCACCGTCCTGGTGCGCCCCTGACGGCCTGCGAATATCGGTGCTAGCGGACTGCCTGCTCCACGTGGGCGGTGAACTCTTTTGCTGGTACGAAACCGACTACCCGGAAGTTCTTGCGCTCCTCTCCGCCAGCGCCGAAGAAGATGATGGCAGGAGGGCCAGGGAGGCCGAAATGGCCCTGCAGCAGGGCCTGGTCGATCTCATCGTTGGCGGTGACATCGGCCTGCAGCAGACGGGTGTTTTTCAGCGCAGCAATGACGCCTTGATCGGAGAAGGTGTACTTCTCCATCTCCTTGCAGGAGACGCACCAGTCGGCATAGAAGTCGAGCATCACTGACTTACCCTCAGCGCTCGCTGCGGCAACCTCGCGCTGCAGGTCATCCAGGCTCTTGATGCGGGTAAAGGCCAGTTCGTTGTGGAGCTGAGCGCCGCTGCCGCCGCCGGCAAAGGCGATACCCCTTAGCGGCTGCAGAGTATCTTTGCCGCCGGCTGCTGCACCCACCAGCATGAGTGTACCGTAGACAAGGAATACCATGCCGATGCCTTTCCAGAGTTTCTGCCAGCCACTGGCTTCGATCTCCAGATGGCGTAGAGCGCCCATATAGATGGCAGAGACGATGAAGAGGATGCCCCAAAGCAGCATGGCAGCATCGGCTGGGATGATGCGCTCCAACATGACGATGGCGACACCCAGCAGGGCCACGCCGAAGACGGCTTTGACCGCGTCCATCCAGCTGCCTGCACGCGGTAACAGTTTGCCTGCTGAGGTGCCGATGGCGATCAGTGGTGCGCCCATGCCCATACTGAGCGCGAACAGGGCCAGGCCGCCGAGCAGGGCGTCACCGGTCTGGCCGATATAGATGAGCGCGCCGGCCAGAGGGGGCGCCACACAGGGACCGACAATGAGGGCTGAGAGGAAGCCCATCACGGCAACGCCGGCGAGGGATCCCCCCTCCTGCTTGTTACTCACTTCGGTCAGTTTGCTCTGCAGGCTGCTCGGCAGCTGCAGTTCATAAAAGCCGAACATGGACAGGGCCAGCAGCACGAAGACCAGGGCGAAAGTGCCGAGAATCCAAGGGTTCTGGAAATAGGCCTGCAGATTTTCACCGAAGAGACCTGCCAGTACGCCGGCGGCAGTATAGGTAAGCGCCATGGCAAGGACATAGACCACGGATAGGGTGAACGCCTTGCGGGTGGTTATCTTGTCCCCCTGGCCGGCAATGATGCCGGAGAGGATCGGGATCATCGGGAAGATGCAGGGGGTGAAGGAGAGTCCCAGGCCGAGCAGGAAAAACGCCCCGATGATGACCAGCGTGGATCCACCCTTCAGGGTGTTGGCAATCTGATCAAGTTCAGAGACCGGTGCCCCACCGTCGTTGCCGGCTGGCGCTGCCGATGTCGAGACCGGAGCAGTGCTCGCCTGGCTTGTGCTCTCGCTGGCCTGGGCTTCACTGATACCCGGTAGTGGGAGTTTGAATTGCTTGGTGATCGGCGGATAGCAGACGCCGATCTCGGCGCAGCCCTGGTACTTTACCGTCAGATCGAGATCGAGTGGATCCTTCGTGCTGCGCTGCAGGGGGAGGCTGAGGTCGATTTCCTGGTGGTAGACGGCGACGTCGCCGATTGAGCCGTCTGGGCGTATCGAGTCCTCTTTGATCTCGGGTTCAGGCAGTTTATAGCTACCCAGGGAGACTCCCTGGCCTTCGCTGACGGCGAGTTCGATCTTGTCCCGATAGAGATAGGTGCCGTCAGCGATCTGCCAGGTAAGGCGCAGGTGAGTCCCGTCGGTCACCTCGGCATTCAGGATGTAGGCCTCTTCCGGATCGAGTAGTCGCTCTTCGTCATCCAGTGTGTTGAAAATAGGGCCGGTAGGCGTGTCTGACGCCTCTTGGGGCAGCTCCAGTGCCACCGGTTGTGCGGCTGGCGCGGCAAGAGCCAGACGAATCTCCTGTTCATGGGGCGGGAAGCAGATGCCCTGGTCGGCGCAACCCTGAGATCGGGCTCTAAGCAGTAGCGTCTCACCCGCCCCCTTAATCCGGTGCAGGGGAATCTCGGCCCGTGCCTTGTCGCGGTAGATGGCCACATCGCCAAAGAATTCGTCATGCTTGACCTTGGCGTCGGACATGGCCGGCTCGCTCAGTTCGAAACCCACGCTGTCGGTCTCGAAACGGATCTTGTCGCGGTACATGTAGTAGCCGTCTGCGATGCGCCATTCGACCACCAGGGTGTCGTCATCGCCGGCGCGGCCGGAAATCTGAAATGCCTGGTCGGGCAGTAGCAGTTCCTCTTCACTCCAGGCTGCTTGAGTGTTGGTCGATAGTCCCAGCCAGAGCAGGAACGGGATCAGGAAATATTGGTATTTGTGCATCTCTCCACCCAGTCGAGGTAGCCTTGCAGCCCATGTTCAACAGGGACTGCGAGGATTTCCGGAAGTTCATAGGGATGTTGCGCCCGGAGTGCCTTCTCCACCGCGGTGTAGTTTTGTTGTGTGCTCTTGATCAGCAGCAGGGACTCGCCTGAGAGCTCCAGTTTCCCCTGCCATTCATAGACGGAGGTAACCTGAGGCAGAATAGTGACACAGGCAGCGAGCCGCTGCTCTACCAAAGACTTCGCCAGGAGTGTTGCTGTCTCCTGGTCCGGCGCAGAGGTGAGGATCAAGATGAGCGATGTCGGCATCGGGGGAAAATACACTATCGCCGAGGCCGAGGCAAAGCGCAGAAGGGTGATGGGTAGCTTGTTCTGCTCTGTGGGCGGGCGTAAGCTTTGATGATGAACCCACTACTGATTTTTCTTCTGTTGTTCGTCGGTATTCCGCTGACTGAGCTCTATTTTTTAATCAAGGTCGGATCCCAGATCGGGGCCTTTCCCACCATCTTTCTGACGGTTTTTACTGCCCTGCTGGGCGGGTATATGGTGCGTCGTCAGGGCTTTTCGACCCTGATGCGGGTGCGCGAGATGGCCAGTCGGGGTGAGGTGCCGGCAATCGAGGTGATGGAGGGTGCTGTACTGCTGGTTTGTGGTGTGTTGTTGCTGTTGCCGGGATTCATCACCGATGCGGTCGGATTCATTTTTCTGGTGCCGCCGATTCGGCGTTGGCTGCTGACAGCCGGCTTGCAGGGCAGCGGTATTCTGCGTCCTGCGGCGCCCGATCAATCGGGCCAGCCGCGCACGCCCGATGTGATTGAGGGGGAGTTCAAACGGGAGGACGAGAATAGCCAATCCCGCTAACCCGAATGTTTCACCCGGGAACGCGCTGATCGGTAACACTTTGTGGTTTGCTAATAGCCCAGGAATATTCAATAACCCCAGTGCCTTAATCGTACTTCTATGCGGCCGGGTGAAATATTCGGGCTAGTGATCCCCTTAGGGGTAGATCTCCGGAACGAAGGTCTGGTCACTGATCGGCGGTCTGATGTAGCCGGTGAAGTCGGTACGGTGTGGCAGTTCGATCGGTTCCGGGGTCAGGTCCTTGTAGGGGATCATGCTCAGCAGGTGGGCGATGCAGTTGAGTCGCGCATGCTTCTTGATATCGGAATTGACCACGAACCAGGGCGCCTGCTTGATGTCGGTGTGGGCGAACATCTCATCCTTGGCCTTGGAATACTCCATCCAGCGTGAGCGGGACTCCAGGTCCATGGGGCTCATTTTCCAACGTTTGTGCGGCTCCTGCATGCGGCTCTGGAAGCGCCGCTCCTGCTCCTCGTCGGAGACCGAGAACCAGTATTTGATCAGGATGATGCCGGAGCGTACCAGCATGCGTTCGAACTCGGGGCAGGAGCGCAGGAACTCCTGATACTCCTCGTCACTACAGAAGCCCATCACCTTCTCCACCCCGGCCCGGTTGTACCAGCTGCGGTCGAACAGCACCATCTCGCCGGCAGCGGGCAGATGGGGGACATAGCGCTGGAAGTACCACTGGGTCTTCTCCCGTTCGGTAGGCGCCGGCAGGGCGACCACGCGACAGATGCGGGGGCTCAGGTGCTGGGTGATGCGTTTGATCACGCCCCCCTTGCCGGCGGCATCACGTCCCTCGAATACCACCACCACCTTCAAGCCCTCGTGTTTGATCCATTCCTGCAGCTTGACCAGCTCAAGTTGTAGTTTGAAAAGCTCCTTCTCGTAGGTCTTGGTATCGATTTTTTTGGGCTTTTTGCTCTTCTCTTTACTGTCCGACACGGTCGTCTCCCAGCTGGAAGCTGCTTGGATGGATGGTGATTGTCGATGGCGATCTACTGTTGGCTAAACGATCTCCACCAGTTCGAGGTCGAAGTTGAGGTCTTCGCCTGCCAGTGGGTGGTTTCCGTCCAGTGTGGCGGCAACGTCGCTTAGTGCTGTAACGACGACATTGAAGCTCTCTCCGTTGGGGCTCTTGGCCTGCAGGTGCATGCCGACCTGAAGTTCCATCTCCTCAGGAAACTGCTGCAGAGGGATCTCTTCCACCAGGCCGTCGCTGCGCTGGCCGTAGGCCTCATCTGCCGGGATGTGGATCTTTTTCTGCTCGCCAACCTGCATGCCTTTGACGCCGTCCTCAAAGCCTGGAATGACACTCTGGGAGCCGAGCGTGAATTCGATCGGGTCGCTGCCCTGGGAAGAGTCGAACTGGGTGCCGTCATCCAGGGTGCCGGTATAGTGGATTCGGACGGTATCGCCTTCTTGGGCTTGTTTCATGGCTGGCCTCGCATGTTGTTTCGTCTTAGCAAACCATTATTACAGCACACTCTGCTCGCTGCGTCCGGTGCTGGCGGGACTCTGTCGGGAAAATCTCGTCCGGGAGCCTTGACTAACCTGTTTTAGCCCCTATTATTAGCACTCAATTCAGTCGAGTGCTAACAGCGCCCGGCTGAGCAACAATTAATGATCGAGCCTTTTGAAACCCATTTTAGGAGAACAGAGTCGATGAATATTCGTCCACTGCACGATCGCGTGATCGTTCGACGTATGGAAGAAGAGCGCACCAGTCCTGGCGGTATCGTGCTGCCGGATGCGGCTACCGAAAAGCCAAAGCAGGGTGTGGTTGTAGCTGTTGGCAAGGGCGTAATTGCTGAGAATGGCACAGTTCTCCCGCTTGATGTCAAAGTTGGGGACAAAGTGTTGTTTGATTCATATGGTCCTCAAGAGGTGAAGGTCGATGGTGAGAAGCTTCTCGTCATGCGTGAAAAAGAGATCATGGGTGTGATCGAGGGCTAGGCCCTCTCCCTGTGACATCTGCCGTACAGGCGCTGCCTGTAGACCAATCTCTATTAATTCCAAAGGATACAAGACATGAGTGCAAAAGAAGTTAAGTTTGGTGACGACGCCCGTCAACGCATGATGAAAGGCGTCAACACTCTGGCCAATGCGGTCAAGGTTACCCTCGGCCCCAAGGGTCGTAACGTGGTGCTGGAGAAAAGCTTCGGCGCCCCCACTGTGACCAAAGACGGTGTCTCCGTGGCCAAGGAGATCGAACTCTCCGACAAGCTGGAGAACATGGGCGCGCAGATGGTGAAAGAGGTCTCCTCCCAGACCTCCGACGTGGCCGGCGACGGTACCACCACTGCTACCGTTCTGGCTCAGGCCATGGTGCGCGAAGGCCTGAAGGCCGTCGCTGCCGGCATGAATCCGATGGACCTGAAGCGCGGCATCGACAAGGCGGTGACTTCTGCTGTCGGAGAGCTGAAGAACATCTCCCGTCCCTGCTCTGACGATAAGGAGATTGCCCAGGTTGGTACTATTTCGGCCAACTCCGACAATGACATCGGCGACATCATCGCCGAAGCCATGCAGAAGGTGGGTAAAGAGGGTGTCATCACCGTGGAAGAGGGTTCCGGCCTGCAGAACGAGCTCGACGTGGTCGAGGGTATGCAGTTCGACCGTGGTTACCTCTCCCCCTACTTCGTCACCAACCAGCAGAGCCAGGCCGCTGAGCTGGAAGACCCCTTCATCCTGCTGCACGATAAGAAGGTCTCCAACATTCGTGAACTGCTGCCTGTGCTAGAGGGCGTGGCCAAAGCCGGCAAGCCTCTGCTGATCATTGCTGAGGATGTGGAAGGCGAGGCCCTGGCCACTCTGGTGGTCAATAACCTGCGTGGTATCGTCAAAGTTGCCGCAGTGAAGGCGCCCGGTTTCGGTGATCGCCGCAAAGCTATGCTGCAGGACATTGCCATCCTTACCGGTGGTACGGTGATCTCCGAAGAGGTCGGCCTCTCCCTGGAGAAGGCAACCCTCGACGATCTGGGCAATGCCAAGAAGGTCACGATCACCAAGGAAGAGACCACCCTCATCGACGGCGCTGGCGTCGAGGGCGATATCAAGGCTCGTGTCGAGCAGATTCGTGCCCAGATCGAGGAGACCTCTTCCGACTACGACCGCGAGAAGCTGCAAGAGCGCGTAGCTAAGCTGGCTGGCGGTGTGGCCGTGATTAAGGTCGGTGCCGCCACCGAGGTGGAGATGAAAGAGAAGAAGGCCCGTGTGGAAGACGCCCTGCATGCGACCCGTGCTGCGGTGGAAGAGGGTGTTGTCCCCGGCGGTGGTGTTGCCTTGGTGCGCGCCCTGGAAGCGATCAAGTCAATGACCGGCGATAACCACGATCAGGATGTCGGCATCTCCATTGCCTGCCGCGCCATGGAAGAGCCTCTGCGTCAGATCGTTGCCAATGCGGGCGGTGAACCCTCTGTGGTGCTCGACAAGGTGCGTAACGGCGAAGGCAACTTCGGTTTCAACGCCGGTAGCGACGAGTATGGCGACATGATGGAGATGGGTATCCTGGATCCTACCAAGGTGACCCGTTCCGCGCTGCAGAACGCCTCCTCTGTGGCGGGTCTGATGATCACCACCGAGTGCATGGTGGCCGATGAGCCGAAGGATGAATCCGCTCCGCCAATGGGCGATATGGGCGGCATGGGCGGTATGGGTGGTATGGGCGGCATGGGTGGCATGATGTAACCTCCCGGTCACCAACCCGCCGACTAAGAGGCCCCGCACCTTTTCCAGGTGCGGGGCCATTTTTTTAAACTTCTTTTCTTAAATGCCGATACCCATATTGTTCTGAGGTTTATATTCGGCAACGGAAGTGCGCGTTTTTGGGAAAAGCAGTCATGTTCAGAAATATCGGCATTTCTATGCGTTTTGTCATTGCTACCGTCATCGCGGTGGCTGTGGTCTTGTTCGTCACTCAGTACACCACCTTCAGCTATACGCAGAATTTGCTGCGCACTGCAGAAGAGAATGAGATTGCTGAGATTTATGAAAATGTGGTCGCCAGCGTTGATTCAGAGGGCCGGCTGGCGCAGGCGATGAGTTCACTGGTGGCAGGTATTCCGCAGGTGCAGCAGGCCTTTGCCGAGCGGGACAGGGCCACGCTGGAATCCTATTTCTTACCGGGGTTCGCCAAGCTCAAGAGTGACTACGGAGTACGCCAGTTTCAGTTCCATGAGCCTCCCGCCACCTCCTTTCTGCGTGTACACAAGCCGGCCAAGTTCGGTGATGATCTCTCCTCATTCCGCTTCACGGTGGTGGAGTCGAATCAGACTAAGCAGCCGATTAAGGGTTTGGAAGTCGGTGTTGCCGGACTGGGCGTACGCGGACTGGTGCCGGTCAGCTATGCCGGGAATCATGTGGGCACCGTCGAGTTCGGTATGTCTTTCGGACAGGCATTTTTCGATGATTACAGCAAACAGCACGGGGTGAATCTGGAGCTCTATATAGAGAGAGATGGCAAGCTTGATCTGTTCGCCTCCACCATGAAGGACAATGGACTGATCCCGATGGAGAGCTTGAGATCGATCAAACCTGGAGAGCCGCTGTTTGATCAGGGCGAACTACAGGGCGCGCCGGTCTCCTATTATGCGGCGAGTGTAAAAAACTACTCAGGAAATCCAATTGGTGTGTTGGTTCTGGCAAAGGATCGTTCGGATTTCGCCTCCGCTTTCTCCACCCTGTCGATGCTCGTCATTGGTCTGGGTCTACTTGCAGTGGTACTGATTGGGGCGTTGGTATGGCTGATCAGTCGGGGCGTGGTAAAGCCGATCAGTGAAGCGGCCGTGGCCATGGAGGGGATTGCCTCTGCCGATGGTGATCTCACAGTGCGTATGGATGAGTGCGGTAAGGATGAGATCTCCCGGCTCTGTCGCGGCTACAATCGCTTTGCCGAGAAGACCGAACGGATGATTGAGAGCGTCTCTCGCGCTGCCGGGAATCTGAGTGTGCAGATCGGGGAGTTTGCCACCTTGTCCGAACATACCAAGGGTGGCATCGAGAAACAGCATGAGCAGACCACGCAAGTGGCGACGGCGATGACGGAGATGTCAGCCACGGTACACGATGTGGCGCAGAATGCATCGCATACCGCCGAGGCGGCACAGGAGGCTGATGTGCAGTCGAATGCCGGTCGTGATGTGGTCAGCTCGGTCTCCAGCAGTATCGACACCCTGGCTGAAGAAGTAGGCCGCGCCGTTGAGACGGTACGCAGTGTGGAGCAGGACAGCGAGCGTATCGGTTCGGTCCTCGATGTGATTCGTGGCATCGCCGATCAGACCAACCTGCTGGCGCTCAATGCCGCCATCGAAGCCGCCCGGGCTGGCGAACAGGGTCGCGGTTTTGCTGTGGTGGCGGATGAGGTGCGAACCCTGGCCAAACGGACTCAGGATTCGACACAAGAGATTCAGGAGATGATTGAGAGTCTGCAGGCAGGCGTGCGTCAGACAGTACAAGTCATGGAGGCCAGTAAACAGCAGGCTGGAGAGAGTGTTGAGCAGGCGAGTCGGGCGCATGGTGCGCTTGTCAGCCTGCTCGGGCAGTTCCAGACCGGCAACGTCCACGCCACTCAGTTACAGCAGGCCATGGCCGCCCACCTGGGTTGGAAGACCAAAATACGTGGCTTCCTGGATGGCAAGGGCAGCTTGGATGAACGGGTGGCATTCGACCATACGGCGTGCGGCTTTGGTAAATGGTTGAACGAGGTTGGGCGGGTGCAGTTCGCCAATGTGCCGGAGTTGAATCAGATAGAGAAGCCGCATCAGGCGCTGCATGAGTTGATTCGGCGTATCAATGAGCTGAAACAACGGGGTGATATGCAGGCAGCGGAGCGCGAATATGAACGTGTTGGGCCGCTGTCGGAAGAGATCGTGGCGTTGATGCAAAAACTCGAGGAAAAGATCTCGACTCGTTGAAATCCACTGCGCTAATTGCAGGAAAAAAGCGGCGCTTCGGCGCCGTTTTTTTATATGAGGTCCGGTCCGCAGTCCACATTGGCCAGGCCATCGATGAGGACCCGTTTGTTTTCGCTGTAGTCAACCGGTACGTCGACCAGATGGACGCCGCCTTCCCGGTAGGCCTGTTCCAGGATCGGTAGTAATTGATCTGTGCTCTCGATTCGGTGGCCTTGGGCGCCATAGCTGTTGGCGTAGGCGACGAAATCGGGATTGCCAAGCTCCAGTCCCCAGTCGTGAAAGCCGCCTGCCGTCTGCTTCCAGCGGATCATGCCGTAGGCGTCGTCGCGGATCACCAGTACCACCAGGTTGAGCTTGAGACGGACCGCTGTCTCCATCTCCTGGCTGTTCATCATAAAGCCGCCGTCACCACAGATCGCCATTACCCGGCGGCGGGGGTAGAGTATCGACGCCATCATCGCCGACGGCAGGCCGGCGCCCATGGTGGCCAGGGCGTTGTCGAGCAGCACCGTATTGTGGTGTTGCGACAGATAGCTGCGAGCGAACCAGATTTTGTACATGCCGTTGTCCAACGCAATGATCCCATCCTTTGG
Source organism: Candidatus Thiodiazotropha sp. (assembly GCA_037384445.1). Lineage (GTDB taxonomy): Bacteria > Pseudomonadota > Gammaproteobacteria > Chromatiales > Chromatiaceae > Thiodiazotropha. The sequence goes on along the minus strand of JARRNY010000030.1, from coordinate 675 downwards.
CATCACCCGTCGCACGTCGGCGACGATGCGTTGGGGCTTCACCGGGTAGGCGGGGTCGTCGGCGCCGAAGAATATTTCGCGTTTGATCCGTTTGCGGATCTCCATGAAGTAGCTGAAGTCGTGCCGCGGCACCGGCTCCATCAGCTCGGTGAGACGGCTGAAGGTGCTGCCGATGTCGCCAACCAGTTCGAGTTGGGGGAAGTAGACCTCATCCACTTCGGCCGAGTTGAAATTGACGTGGATCACCTGCTTGCCGCCAGGTGTCATGAAGAATGGGGGTTTCTCCACCACATCGTGGCCGGCGTTGATTACCAGGTCGGCGGCATCGATGGCGCAGTGGACATAGTCTCCGGAAGAGAGGGCCGCAGTTCCGATGTACTGCTCGTGGAAGCCGCCTACAACGCCCTTGCCCATCTGTGTGTTGAAGAAAGGAATGCCGGTCTTTTCGACAAAGTCCTGCAAGGGCTTGAAGACCTGTTTGCGGTTGGCGCCTGCGCCGACCAGCAGCAGCGGGTGTTTAGCGTTGCGAATCATCTCAACCGCCCGCACCAGAGCGCCCTCATCGGCATCGGGACGGCAGGGGCGGTTGGCGGCAAAGAGCATTGCTTCATCGGCGCGTTCGGCGGCGATATCCTCCGGCAGCTCCAGATGGACCGCGCCGGGGCGCTCTTCGGC
>JARRNY010000029.1:0-35522 GCA_037384445.1 Candidatus Thiodiazotropha sp. | reverse complement strand
TGCAGTGCCTGCTGGTTCCCGTTGGCGCGCAGCTCGAACTGGTCGAGGCGATGTTGCAGGGCATTCACCAGCGCGTTGCGCCGCTCCTCGTTGTTGAGCAGGTCGTCCTGCAGATAGGGGTTGCGGGTGATGACCCACATGTCGCCCAGCACCTCGAACAGCATACGGGCGGAGCGGCCGGTACGGCGTGTGCCGCGTAAATCTTCGATCAGCTCCCACATCTCTTTGCCCAGGAACCGGATAACGATCTCCCGGTCAGAGAAAGAGGTGTAGTTATAGGGGATCTCGCGAATCCGCGGCTTGGAGTCTTCGTTCATGCAGGGTGTGTGTGTCGTGAGCAGGCCTGATTTCCGGCCGGAAGAAACAGGCGGGCTATTGTAGCTCAATTGCGCTCGCGGCTTAATGCTAAAACGAAACAATTGTCTCTGACCTGAATCCGTGAGTTCATGGCAAGCGCAAAGTGTAAGCTATGTGCCGTCATGAACTCACGGTTTCAGGTCTGAAATAAACCATCACTTCATAAGGGAGAAGAGAATGTCTGAAAAAATAAAGCGAATAAACCTGAGTCTGGTTTGTGCCGGTTTGCTGTGTGCGTTCGGCGTACAGTCCGTCAATGCAGGCGAACTGGAGCGTACCCTGGAGTACCGGCAGGGCCTGATGAATATCCTCAGTTGGAACATGAAAGCGATGGGCGCCATGATGAAGGGTAAGCAACCCTATGATGCGGCTGCCTTTGCCCGCCATGCGGATGATCTGGCCAAAGTCGCCTCGCTGGATATCCTGGCGGGTTTTCCTGAGGATTCCGACCAGGGCGAGACTGATGCCCTACCCGATATCTGGCTCGATTTTGAAGGCTTTACGGCGAAACTGGAAACTCTGCGCGAGGCCAGCCAAAAACTGAGTGAGGTTGCCGCTACGGGAGACAAGAAAGCGATGGGAGAAGCCTTAGGCAAGACCGGAAAGGCCTGCAAGGGGTGTCACAAGAGTTTCAAGAACTGAGCCGCCGTTGCTGATTCAGGGGAGCTCAGCACCCGCCTGCTCATCCCCGAGGATCTGCTCGATGGTGCAGGCGACCTCATAGCCCCCTGCCGCCGGCTCACTGCGCAGTACGCTGACGGTGGCGGAGAGCGGAGGGGTGATGCTGTTCATCGGAACGATGTGCACCAATAGCGGGGTTCCTGGGTCGATCTCAATTGAAGTGAGGAGTAGCATGCCTGAGGCACTGAGGTTCTTCACAATAGCGTCGCTTACCTCGTCCGCACCCTGAATACGAAACTGGGCGGGGCAGTCGATACCCATGCGATGGAAATCACGCTTCTCGTCATAGTCATTCATTCGCGGTCCCCTGTAGCTATTGGTCTCGAGTATCCCTAAGGATGTCGCGGTCTAATTTAGCAGGAAGCGGCGGTTCGCACAGCGGGAAAAAGGCTTGAAACAGGCGTTTTTTTCCTGGGTTTACGGCTTTAAGGTATGCTTGAAACAGCAATGAACAAGCCCAAAGGCTATGGCCTGATTAATATGATATCAACATTGGTGGGTGATCGAATGCGTACAACTGCCGGTTTAGCCGTCCTTATCGCCGGCCTGTTTATTCAAACGGCTTCAGGTGAAGAGGTCTACCGTTCCGTAGACAAGGATGGAAACGTCACCTTTACCAATATCCCTTCCGCCGGGAATGCTGCGTCAGAGCGGATAGAGCTCCCGGCTGGCCCTTCGCAGGAGAGTCTGCGACAGTCGAAACTTCGCAATGGCGAGATCCGGCGCGCTGCAGACGATGCGCAGAGTAGACGGATGCAGGAGCAGCGGGAGAAAAAGGCTCGCGTCAGGGCAGCGGAGAAGCAGCTGCAGGAGGCTGAAGCCAGACTGGACAAAGCAAAGGTGATCAGGGATGAAGATCGACAGAATCTGGCCGCAGGTAAGCGACCTATCGACCCCGACTACTTTAAGCGCGTCAAACAGGCCAAAGAGGCGGTCGACGAAGCGCGCAAGGCGCTGAGACAGGCGCACGGTTACTGATGCAGAGCTACCTGGTCGGCGGCGCAATACGCGACAGATTACTGGGGTTGCCGATAAAAGAGCGGGACTATGTCGTGGTCGGCGCGACACCAGAAGAGCTGTTGTCGCTGGGCTACCGGCAGGTCGGTCGTGACTTCCCGGTTTTTCTCCACCCCGAGACCCAGGAAGAGTATGCCCTTGCACGGGTAAACCGTCAGGGTGTGGCCAGCGGGCTTCCCTACGCCGATCCCTCAGTAACGTTGGAACAGGATCTGGGGCGGCGGGATCTCACCATCAATGCCATAGCGGAGACCCCGGAGGGAAGGCTGGTTGATCCATTCGGTGGCGAAGCGGATCTGAAACAGCGACTGTTGCGCCATATCTCACCCAGTTTTGCCGAAGATCCGGTACGGGTTCTGCGAATCGCACGCTTCATGGCGCGCTATGCAGCGCTCGATTTTACCATTGCGCCTGAAACCCTTGCTCTGATGCGCGATCTGGTCGACCGTGGAGAGCTCGACGCATTGGTGCCTGAGCGGGTATGGCAGGAGCTGATGGGCGCTTTGGCAACGGCCGATCCCGCCCCTTTCTTCAACAGTTTACGGGAGTGCGGGGCACTGGCCCGGGTATTTCCTGAGCTCGATGACCTCTACGGTGTACCGCAACCGACCCGCTGGCACCCGGAGGTGGATTGTGGTGTACATACCCTGATGGCCCTCAAAGTGGCCTGTGAATTGAGCGACTCACCGGAGGTACGGTTCGCCACCCTCACCCATGACCTGGGCAAGGCCAACACGCCCTCCCATATATTGCCAAGCCACTATGGCCATGAAGAGCGAGGAACGCGTCTGGTGGAGGGTATGTGTCGTCGGCTCAAGGCGCCGAGCCGTTTTCGTGAACTGGCCTTGAGTTGTGCGACTTATCACGGCTATACCCATAGGCTTTACGAGCTGCGAGCGAAAACTGTGGTGAAGCTGTTGTCGGGTCTGGATGCCTTCCGGCGGCCACAGCGGCTGCGCCAGTTCCTGCTGGTGTGTGAATCTGATTACCGAGGGCGAAAAGGTTTCCATGCCCGTCCCTATCCGCAAGCAGCCGATCTTTGGCGGCTCTATGAGGTGGCGCGGGAGGCGGCGCGGGAGGTGAGTCTGCCAGCCGGCAGCGCTACGGATGGGGGTTGGCTGCAGGGCGAAGCGATTCGCCAGGCGCGGGTGCGTGAGGTTGCCGCTGCAATGTCATCCATGCCGGAAGCCGGTTCGGTTAATAACCCGGCACCTTAGACCGAATGTCTCACCCGCTCAGCCGGTCGAAGATACGAAAGCCGGCGATGTAGGTGCCGATGGCGGAGCCCAGGGTGCTGAGGAGAAAGATCAGCAGGACGCGTGAGACTCTGTTGCGCCACCAGCCGCGCAGGCTGGTCGTGTCGCTGCGCAGCTGACTGAAATCAGCCACGGTCGGTTTGCGGATATAGATCTCCGCAGCCGCAGTTACCATGCCGGCGCCAACGGTTGGGTTCAGCGAAGTGAGCGGCGCAGCCAGGAAGGCAGTGAGTATCGTCAGCGGATGGGCAGCGGCGAGTAGAGCACCAAGCGCGGAGAGCCCGCCATTGATGACCACCCAGTCGATGACCAATTCCCAGCCCAGTCCCGGATTGCGCAGAAACCCGATGACAAAGCCGGTCAACACCAGTGCCACGATGAGCCAGGGAATCAGCTTGGGCCAACGGCTGGGACGTGGCAGGCGATCGAGTTGGGCGATCTCCTCGCTGGCGTTACCCGACGGTGCTTCCAGGTAGCGGGCAATACCGTTGAGGTGTCCTGCGCCGACCACGGCCAGCAGGTTTTTATGACCCTCCTGTTCGATCTCCTGCAACAGACGGGCTGCCATATAGCGGTCCCGTTCGTCGATCAGCGGCAGATAGAGATCCTCGCGGTCCTCGGCGAATTCGGCAAAAGTGGTCTCCAGGATGTCGCCCTCCTTCAGATGTTCAATCTCCTCTTCAGAGACCTCCTCTTTGGAAATGACGGCACCAATAAGGCCAGCGAAGAGGCCGAAACGCTTCCACCAGGCCAGATTGCCGGCGACCCGCCTGAGAGTAACGCTGATCTCCCGGTCGATCAGCAGCAGTGGCCGGTGGGATGCCTGGGCGATTCGGATAGCCTCACGCTGTTCTGCGCCAGGCTCGATACCGAACTGCTCGGCCAGCCGCTGCTGGTAGGCGCCGAGGGCCAGACTGGCCATCACCATCAGCACGCGTTTCTCGCGCACCACCTTGAACAGGTCCATTTTGGCCAGGTCGTCCGGATTGATGAGGGCGTTGAAGCGGCTGGGGCAGAGTTCGACGGCGACAGCGTCGAACTCCCCGCTCTCGAGCAGGGAGGTGACTTTCTCCGCACTGACGCGGGATACGTGGGCGGTGCCCAGCAGGGTAACCCGGTGATCACCGAGATGAATTTCCCGCTGTGGTTCCTGGTCTGAATGAGACATCTTGCTATTCTGGTCGTTTAAAGGCTGAGCATTCTAACAGCGAACCGGAGAAAATGGCTGGAAATGGTCAGGGTTTGTGGTCTCTCTCGAAAAAGAGGGTCCATCACGACTCATCTCGGGTAAACTTAGCGTCGTTGCGGCCGGGTCCGGCGCACGTAAAGCGAGTGATCTCAGTTAATATGGATAAGGTTGAAATCGATCGATGGACAACAATATTGTCTGGCATAACGCGACAGTAACCCGCGAACGGCGGGAGAAGATGAACAAACACCGGGCCAAGTTGCTCTGGTTTACCGGGCTCTCCGGCTCCGGTAAATCCACCCTCGCGCACGCCCTGGAAGAGCAGTTGCATCAGCGGAGCTGCCGTACCTACGTCTTCGATGGCGACAACGTACGTCACGGACTGTGCCGGGATCTTGGTTTTACGGTCGAGGATCGGACGGAAAATATCCGCCGTATCGGCGAGATGGCGAAGCTGTTTGTGGATGCGGGCGTGATCGCTTTGACGGCCTTCATTTCGCCTATCCGCGAGGACCGCGATCGGGCTCGCGGGCTCTTTCCCCATGGGGACTTTATCGAGGTCTATGTAAAATGTTCCCTCGAAACCTGTGAAGAGCGGGACGTGAAAGGGCTCTACAAAAAGGCCCGCGCCGGCGTGATTCCTCACTTTACAGGCATCTCATCGCCCTACGAAGCGCCAGCTAACCCGGAGATCGTCATCGAGACGGAGAACCGGAGCGTGGAAGAGTGCGTCGCGGAGATGATCGGTATTCTGGAGGAGCGGGGGATTATACCCACCAGTGTTGTCTAGCCTGGGCTTCCCGATTTAAACCATATGAACAGGGTATAAGGGGTAAGAGATGGTGCTACGACTATTTAGCGGATTTCTGTTGATCCTGCTGCTGACAGGATGTCAGACGCTTAGCGAGCGCAGACAGTCTGAGTCACTGCAGGAAGTCTTGCGAAAATACGAAGGCGTCATCCGATGGGGTGGTGTCGATCAGGCCAGTCAATTCCAGCGACCCGGTGCGATGAGAGAAGCGGGAGCTTCCTCGGCTTCTACTGAGGAGACCCGCGTAACCCACTACGAAGTCATTCAGGGACCCTCTCTGGTGGAGGAGAACCGGGCCATTCAGACTGCCATCATCCAGTATGTATTTGTGAATTCGCAGGTGGTCAGGGAGATAGTGAACCAGCAGACCTGGGAATTCGATCCGGAGTCCGGGAACTGGTATCTCATCAGTCCTCTACCCACGATAAAATAACCGGCAGTTCGCCATGGATGAGAACCACCATCAAATGACTCCTGCAGTCCGTTTTCTTCTTTCTTTGGCCGCTTTTGTCATCATAGTCGCCGGTATGCGAGCGGCTGAGGCGCTGCTGATACCGTTTCTTCTTTCCCTGTTTATCGCGGTGATTGCTGCACCACCGCTCTTCTATTTGAAAGAGAAAGGATTGCCGAGTGGTGTCGCGATGCTGATCGTCGTGGCCATGATTGTCGTCATCGGATTATTGATCGGCTGGATGATTGGCGGATCGTTGAATGATTTCACCGCCAATCTGCCGAAATACCAGGAGCGACTCTCGGTGCAGGGCGTCAAACTGGCGAACTGGCTGTCGGGATGGGGTCTGCATCTCGATCAGCAGATGATCAAGACCATCGTTAATCCGGCTAAGGCGATGGCTATGGCAGGTCAGGTGATCACTGGTCTGGGTAATGTGTTGGCCCAGGCGCTGTTAATACTGATCACCGTTATTTTCATGCTTATTGAAGCGACGGCCTTTCAGGCCAAGATCCACGCCATCTCGCAAAATCCCGAGGCCTCCCTGGAACGCATTGAGGCAATTACCTCCAGTATCAAGCGCTACATGACCATCAAGACCAGCACCAGTCTGTTGACCGGGGTGTTGATCAGTCTTTGGCTGTGGATTCTCGATGTGGATTATCCGGTGTTGTGGGGCCTGGTCGCGTTTCTTTTCAACTATGTGCCCAATCTTGGCTCCATCATCGCCGCCGTGCCGGCGGTGCTGTTGGCGTTAGTGCAGGGGGATCCCCAGATCGCATTCTGGACCGCCGTGGGCTACCTGGTGGTGAACAACCTGGTGGGCAATGTGATCGAGCCGCGTTTCATGGGTTCCGGTCTGGGGCTGTCACCGCTGATCGTTTTTGTCTCGTTGGTGTTTTGGGGTTGGATCCTTGGCCCAGTAGGAATGTTTCTCTCGGTTCCGCTCACCATGACGCTGAAGATCTTTCTCGATAGCTATGAGGCGAGCCAGGGTATTGGGCGGTTGCTCGGGGCTGCTGAACCGACAAAGTAGCCTGTGTCGGTCTGTTTTACAGGCATGCCAAGACACAAAATCAATAAGTTATCGGGGTTTTCTGATTTTTCCGATTAATTTCTCCCCTTCTACAGGAAGTGGCTTCCGATTTTCCTGAGTTCACTCCTGCAGTTGTCGGGGCGATTTACATCTAGCATATTCGTTGAGGCCTTCCTTTTATTAATCCCTTTATAATCAATGTGTTACGATTTTGGCACGGGAAGTGCTTTGTCTTAGTCACAAATTTCAATCTCTCACTGTTTAGGATTACTAAGATGAAAAAGTTGATCATAGCCACGCTGGGACTGTTGGCCCTCAGCTTCTCAGCGATCTCCTGGTCTACCCCCGTCTATACGGGCAATACCGTAGCGGATTTTGCGACCAACCCGGGCAATGCTGCCAGTAATGCAGCCGGCTTCTATCTGTGGAGTGATGAAAGCCATAAAAACTGGTCACTGCGTTGGACCGGTAACAATTTCGGTTCTGTCGGTAAGTATGACTGGTTCGGTACCATCGAACTGACCAGCCTGGTGGATGGTTCCGTGAACGCCGTACAGTTCGAGTCAGTTGATTCTGTAAACGGATACCTGAATGTCTTCGGCACCGATCAGGATTTCATCACCTTCTCCGGCCGCGCTGGCGGCGCATGGGATGGTTTCGATTTCTCTATCGATACCTCTATTGTTGCGGTTGTCGATTGGGAACTCGGTAGCAGCATGTTCTCCAGCATGACGCCAGGTTATGCTGCACAGGAGAGCATGGGTATCTTCGTGGGCCAGGAGTTCAACGCCCCGATGGTGCAGGTACAGCAACGCCAAGACGGCACTATCGTGCAGCGCTTCGAGACCGTGCCTGAGCCGGCAGCTCTGCTGCTGATGGCCACAGGCCTGATCGGCGTGGGTGCAGCCCGCCGTCGTCGCCGCTGATCGATCGCATGGACCGAAACCGGTCCGAGCGAAAGAGCAAAAAAGCCGCCCACTTGGGCGGCTTTTTTTATTCGAATGATTCCGGGTTTTAAATGAGAAGGTTCAGCGCGAAGCGGATATTTCTAGAGAGACCATCAACTGTATAGTAATGACTCAGCGCGAGAGATCTTCTCTTCCGCTTTGTCGAGGATCTTTAGACTGAGCTTGGGCGTGAGTTCACCCATATCGAACTTTTTCAGTGCAGGCACTTGGTCCAGCGTTGGCCGGAGAGACATTTCGGGCTTGCCGATGAAGGTATGGAGTTGGGCGATGATGACGAGATCGGCATAGTCCGCAGCCCCGTCGTGGGTACGCAGCCAGTTTTCGGCCTCTTCGGCCACCAGGATAAGATCCTCGATAAAACCCCAGCTTCGCAGAATGGCGCTGCCGATAGGTCCGCGCATATCGGACATTACCTGTTCTAGCTTTTCGTCATCGTTGGCCACTTCCGGGAAGCGCTCTGCGTAACTGAGGATCGCCACCTTGCCGATGTCATGCAGCAGGCCGGCCAATAAGGCGTGCTCCGGATTGAATTCGTCGGTGATTCTCGCCAGGACATAACTCACTGCACTGACTTTCACGCTGTGCTCCCAGAGCTGGTGCATCTGCTGCTTTAATACGCTCGAGCGAGTGTTGAAGAGCTCCCGTAGGGCAAAGGTCAGTACCAGCTTGTGTGTGGTGTCCGCGCCCAAGCGGATGATGGCCGTGGCGCAGGAGTCAACCGGGGTGACGCCGGCATAGAGCGGGCTGTTGGCGGCGCGGATCAGCTTGGTGGTGATGGCCGGATCAGTCTGGATCACATTGGCAAGCTTGCGCGCATTGGTGTTCTCGTCGCGCATGGCACGACCCAGGCGGATCGCAACGTCGGGCAGGCTTGGCAGGACCAGCTGGTCTTTTTCCAGGTCCTGCAACAAGGCGCTGGTGAGGTTGTTTTCTGTCGTGGTTTGGTCGTAAGGACCCGAAGGGGCGGGTATCTCGGTGGCGGTGATACCTTCGCTTTCACCGCTCATCAGTCCTTCGAGCAGACCTCCATCGACCATCAGATAGTCGACTGTGGTCATTGCTTCCACGGTGTAACGGCGTGGAATCAGGTTGGCGATGGGCGAGCGGGACTGTGGTGAACTGCTGTCTACCTCGGTGACCCGGCCATCCGCTGAAGTGAGGCGTAGCTGTCCATCCAGTAGATAGAGGCTGAAGTGGGCCGAGTCGCCCTCCTGTATCAATGTGGTGCCTTTGCCAGCGGAGTGGATGTGCAGGGAGCGGGCCAACAGTTCGCGCTGGACGTCATCCAGTCGGTCGAGGGGCTGGTAGGCCTTAAGCGTCTCGGGAGAGGGGTGCGTGAATTGCTCGTTCATGGTGGAAGTCCTGTTTCTCAGCAGCCACAACGTACCGGTGAGGGTTGATGCAGTTGTAGGGTACCGACCAGATGGTTGACGCTTGGCAGCTGGTGACGCTCCAGATAGTCGTTGATGCCCTGGTTGATCTTTTTGCAGACCAAGGGGTCGTAGAAAAGTGCCGTGCCGATACCAACTGCGCTGGCGCCGGCGATAAGGAACTCAAGGGCATCCTCTGCGGTAGTGATCCCGCCTTGACCGATAATCGGAATATTATGCTCACGGCAGACCTGGTAGACCTGATGCACCTTGAGCAGAGCCACTGGTTTGATGGCAGGGCCGGATAGCCCTCCCTGATTGTTGCCGATGACCGGTGTCCGGCTTTCGATGTCGACAGCCATTCCCATCAGGGTGTTGATGACGGCAAAGGCGTCACTGCCGGCTTCGATACAGCCGCGGGCGTTGGCGGCGATGTCGGTCTGATTGGGCGATAGTTTCGTGATCAGGGGTTTGCGGGTGGCCTTGCGGCAGGCCTCCACCACACGTGCCGACATGGCGGGATCGTTGCCAAAGGCAACACCGCCCTCTTTCACATTGGGACAGGAGATGTTGATCTCGATGGCGTCTATCGGCGAGTCATCAAAGCGCCGGGTGACCTCGAAATACTCCTCGACGGTGGAGCCGGAGACATTGGCGATGAAGCGGGTCTCGCTGAAATCAAGCTGGGGCAGAATCTCAGTCACCACCTTCTCCACACCAGGATTCTGCAGGCCGATGGCATTGAGCATGCCCTCAGGCGTTTCGTAGACCCGATGCGGACGGTTGCCCAGGCGCGGCTCGAGGGTGGTTCCCTTGAGGCAGATGGCGCCGGTGTCGCGGTTGCTAAAACCGTTGACCCGTGTGTACTCTTCGCCGAAGCCGACGCAACCGGAAAGGAGTACGATCGGGGTGTTGAACGACATACCGCAGAACTCGGTATGCAGGGGTGAAGGGGTGCTGCTGCTCATGAAATTTTCGCTATTCTCCAGCCTGAGGTGAGGGAATGTTCCACGTTGTGCTTTATGAACCGGAGATACCCCCCAATACTGGGAATATCATACGCCTATGTGCCAATAGTGGCAGTAAATTGCATCTGATTCACCCCCTCGGATTCCTATTGGACGATAAGCGGCTACGCCGAGCCGGTCTCGACTATCACGAATGGGCCGAGGTCAGTGAGCATGACTCGCTGGCTGAGTTTGAGGCGAGTGTTCAACCCCGGCGCCTGTATGCCTGTACCACCCGTGCGCAGCACTGTTATACGGAGGTCGAATACCAGCCGGGCGATGCACTGTTGTTCGGTCCTGAAACCCGGGGCTTGCCACGCTCTTTACTCGACCGGCTCGCACCGGAGCAGTGGCTGAAAATCCCCATGCTACCCAATAGCCGTAGCCTCAATCTTTCGAATGCGGCAGCGCTGTTTGTCTATGAGGCCTGGCGCCAGCAGGGGTTTGCCGGTGCAGCTGAGATGTGATGATCCAGGGCTCAGAGCGCTTCCGGTTTCTGGCTCCGTTCCAATAGATTGCGTACCGCTGATCCGGGGTCGAGCTGTTCGTATAGCACGCCATAGACCTGCTCCGAGATAGGCATCTCTACCGCATGCCGGCGTGACAGCCGGTAGACCTCTTGCGCCGTATGCACCCCTTCCACTTCCTGCCCGATGCGCTGTCGCGCCTGCTCGATGGTGAGTCCTTCCGCCAGCGCCAGCCCCATGCGCCGGTTGCGTGACTGGTTGTCGGTGCAGGTAAGGACCAGGTCGCCGAGCCCGGCCAGCCCCATGAAGGTCTCAGGTTTGCCGCCAAGCTGGATGCCGAGTCGCATGATCTCTGTGAGGCCGCGAGTGATCAGGGCGGCGCGGGTGTTGGCGCCGAAGCCGAGACCATCTGCGATGCCGGCGGCAATGGCGAGCACGTTCTTGCTTGCCCCGCCGACCTGAACCCCGACCAGGTCGTCACTGGTATAGGCCCGGAACCAGGAGGCATGCAGTAGATGGGCGATATGCGAAGCATAGCGATTGGAGGAGGCGGCGACGGTGATAGCCGTCGGCAGGCCACGAGCAACTTCGCCGGCGAAGGTGGGACCGGAGATCACGGCCAGATCCAAGCCTGGCAGGAGTTCTGCCGCCACATCTGACAGCAGGCGTTGGCTGCCGGGTTCGAACCCCTTGGTGGCCCAGGCGATGCCTGGCCGGGCATCGACATGGGACGAGAGCTGTGAGCAGACCGCGCGGAAGGCGTGGCTGGGGACGACGATCAGGATTTCGCTGGCGCCGTCAACGGCGTGGCTCAGCTCGGTCTCAGGGCGGATGTTATCCGGCAGGGGGACGCCCGGCAGGAAGGCCTTGTTCTCCCGGTCGCGCTGCAGTGCCTCGATCTCAGCGGACAGATGGCCCCAGAGACGTACGTCATGTCCATTCCGGCCCAATAGAATGGCAAGGGCGCTACCCCAGGAGCCGGCGCCGAGAACGGCGATTGCCCTTTTGCTTGCCACTAATGCTTGGCTTCGCTGGTTGCTCCGGCTTGTTTGGCGACTTCCTGCTGATGTTGGGCATAGAGGGCGTCAAAATTGACCGGCTGCAGCACCATCTGCGGGAAGCTGCCCTTCATGATGAGGTCGGAAAGCACTTCACGGACATAGGGAAAGAGCTGACTCGGGCAGTAGGCGCCCAACAGTGGTCCGGTCTCCTGCTCGCTGAAGCCGTTAATGGTGAAGATACCGGCTTGCTTCGCTTCGGCCAGATAAGCCGTCTCTTCGCCCAGCGTAGTGGTAACCGTAACACTCAGACAGACTTCGTAGACGCCGTCGCTGAGTTTTTGCACTTCTGTGTTGAGATTGACCTTGGTATCGGGTTTCCACTCCTGCTGAAAAATAGCAGGGGTTTTGGGGGTTTCGAAGGAGACATCCTTGGTATAGACCCGTTGCAGGGCAAATTCGCGTGTGGGGGCGTCTGTGGTGTTTTCGGTCATAACGATTCCTTGAAGAAGCGGGATTATTTTTTACGGGTGATTGGCAGGTTGGCGCTCTGCCAGGCGAGGATGCCGCCCTTGAGATTGTAGACCTGCTCGAAGCCGGCCTTGCGCAATTGGCTGCAGGCGCTTGCTGACTGGGCGCCGGAGCGGCAGCTGACGATGATCGGTTTATCCTTGTGCTTGTTCAGGGTGCTGATCTGACTGGCAAAGCTGCTGCTTGGGAGGCTGATGGCATTGATGATGTGGCCTTTCTGGTAGTCGGCTAAGGGCCGCACATCCAGCACCACGGCTTGCTGATGGTTGATAAGCTCAGTGGCGGCAACGGGATCGACACTGCCCTTGTCGCCTTGAACCAGTGTGAAGATCAGATAGCCGGCGACCGCCGCAAAGGCAGTCACGAGGATCAAGTGATTCATCGCGAAGTCGATGAGTTGTTGCATTCGGCGCCTCTTGGTATTGGGTGATTTTTTGCAGGGGCAGAGTGTATACCAGGAGGCTTGGTGGGTTAAGAGGCGATCGTTCCCTCTCAGGGGGACTGAAGGTATAGAGGGCAGGCCAAACGATTCAGATCTGAGTTGATTCGGGACTGTTCACAGTGCAACAGCCGATCAGGCGTGGCTGCAGAAGACCTCTCGCATCATGCCGATGAGCTTGAGTGTGCGAAAGTCGCTGACCCGGTAGTAGACCCGATTGGCATCTTTGCGGGAGGCCAGGATCCCTTTGTCACGTAAGATCGCCAGATGCTGTGAAATGTTGCTTTGCGAAGTGCCCACCTGCTCGACGATCTCCTGTACGCTGACTTCTTGACCACCGAGGGTGCATAGAATCTTCAGTCGTAAGGGGTGGGACATGGCCTTAAGAGAACGGGAGGCACGATCCACGTCATCATCGCTGGCAAAGAGATTGTCCATATTCTCGGACTCTTCCAGGGTCAGTTGTTGGGTGCTCTTGCCAAATTTGTTTTCCATTAACACAGCCTTTTACTAGAAACTAATACAATAATACTCTGTATCATGCCTTAAAGAGAACCCTTTTTTATACCCGGGTTATCCCTTAGATATTTGATTGATACCTTGTCCAATAGAGGGGTGCAAATCTGGCCTGATGTGGGGATTGGTGATTTAATGCATTTTTGATCCAGATCAATATTTTTTCTTACCTGATTTCACCCATTTCAAGTTGTAAAGCAGAGACCTGTCATGACCGAAAGACCCAAGCCGGTCGTCCTGATCATTCTGGACGGTTGGGGTTACAGTGAGGACCCGGATTCCAACGCCATTGCCCAAGCCCGCACGCCCGTATGGGACCGTCTGTGGCGGGAGTACCCGCACAGTCTGATCAATACGTCAGGGGCGGCTGTGGGGCTGCCGGGAGGGCAGATGGGTAACTCCGAGGTCGGCCATCTCAATCTGGGTGCCGGACGGGTGGTCTACCAGGAGTTCACCCGAGTCAGCCGCTCGATCCGGACCGGTTCGTTTTTCACCAATGAGACCCTGACTGAGGCGGTCGATAAGGCGGTGGAGAAGGGTAAGGCGGTACATCTGCTGGGATTGCTATCCCCCGGCGGCGTACATAGCCATGAAGAGCATATCCATGCGATGGTTAAACTCGCCGTCGACAGGGGTGCCGAGAAGGTTTACGTGCACGCCTTTCTGGATGGTCGTGATACGCCTCCGAAGAGTGCCGAGCCCTCCTTCGTGGCGCTCAATGAACTCTTCGACGAGCTTGGCCGAGGCCGCATTGCGACCATTGTTGGCCGCTATTACGCGATGGATCGGGATAATCGCTGGGAACGTATCCAGTTAGCCTACGATCTGCTGGTCGATGCAAAGGCAGAATACCAGGTGACTCGCGCCTGTGAGGGGCTGCAGGCGGCCTATGAACGCGGAGAGAGCGATGAATTCGTCGCTCCCACCCTGGTAGTGCCCGAGGGCGAACAGGCGGTCACGATCGAAGATGGCGACGTGCTCCTGTTTCTCAACTACCGGGCCGATCGTGCGAGGCAGCTGACCAGCGCTTTCATCGAGGATGATTTCGACGGCTTCGAGCGCGCCAGGCGACCCAAGCTCGGTGAATTCGTGAGCCTGACCCGCTACCACAAGCGTTTCGACATACCGGTGGCCTTCCCGCCGGAAAAGCTAAGCAATGTCTTTGGCGAATACATCTCGCATCAGGGTCTGCGTCAGCTGCGATTGGCGGAGACCGAAAAATATGCCCATGTCACCTTTTTCTTCAATGGTGGACGCGAGCGCCCCTTCGAGGGAGAGGATCGGATTCTGGTGCCCTCGCCGAAGGTGGCGACCTATGATCTGAAGCCGGAGATGAGCGCTGAAGAGGTGACCGATCATCTGGTGGAGGCGATCGAGGGGGGTAAGTACGACGCTATCATCGTCAACTATGCCAACAGCGACATGGTGGGCCACACGGGTAAATTGGACGCCGCCATCCAGGCGGTTGAGACGCTTGATCACTGTCTTGGCCGGGTACTGAAATCGCTACATCTGGCCGGTGGTGAGATGTTGGTTACAGCCGATCATGGTAATTCAGAGCAGATGGAGGATCAGGTTCACCATCAACCCCATACTGCGCATACGATCAACCCGGTGCCGCTGGTCTATGTTGGCCGGCATGCCGAGTTGGAGGATGGGGGCGCCTTATGTGATATATCGCCCACATTGCTTAGAATCATGGGGTTGGAGCAACCTTCCGAAATGCAGGGCAGACCGTTGATCCGTTTTGCGGAGGACGACTGATCAATGACACTTTGGCGGGGACTGTTGGCGCTGTTGCTGACAGCCTGCCTGCTCCCATTGGGGCAGGCAGCCGAGGACAAGGAGTTGGAGGCCAAGGCGCGCCAGCTTGAACAGGTCAAGAGTCGTATCGAGTCACTCAACCGGAAGTTGCGCTCAACCGAAACACAGCGCGATGAGCAGAACCGGGCGCTACGGGAAACTGAAGAGAAGATCGGCCTGATAGCCCGGCGAATCCGGGTGACTGATCAGAGTTTGCAGCGGCAGAAACGCTTGCTGGCAGAGCTGGAGGCGGAACGGGCCGATGCGAGGTTGAAACTCGATGCGCATCAGGCGTCCCTCGAACGGCAGATCAGGGCTGCCTATGCGATGGGTCGGCAGGAGAAGGTTAAAATCCTGCTGAATCAACAAGATCCTGCCGTAGTCAGCCGGGTCATGGTGTATTATGACTATTTCAACGCGGCGCGCATCTCGCAGATGGAACATATTGAGACAAGTCTGCATGAGCTCAATCGAATCGAGCGTGAGATCGCGCAGGAAGAGCGGCGATTGCAGCAGCTACAGGCCAAAAACAACAATGAGCGGTTGCAGCTGGAAGCGGCGCAACATGGACGCATGGAGATCATTGCCAATCTGGACCGGCAGCTGAAGGATCAGGGTCATGAGCTGAATAATCTCAAGGATGATGAGAACCAGCTGAGCTCACTGATCTCTAATATCCAGCAGGCGCTCTCCGATCTGCCCCTCGACCCGGCTGCGCACGATCCGTTTAGCAGTCGTAAGGGCAAGCTGCCTTGGCCCGCAACTGGCCGTCTTGTAGCCACCTTTGGCTCCAGCCGTGAGGTAGGAAAGCTCACCTGGGACGGGGTTATGATAGCCGCTCCTGAAGGTCGCGAGGTGCGGGCGATTCACCACGGCCGGGTGGCCTTTGCCGACTGGCTGAGAGGTTTTGGCCTGCTGCTGATCATCGATCACGGTGATGGGTTCATGAGTCTCTACGGGCATAACCAGAGCCTGTTTAAAGAGACCGGTGAGTGGGTCGAGCCGGGTGAGGTGGTGGCGCAGGTGGGTAGCAGTGGTGGTCGTACGCTTTCAGGTATCTACTTCGGTATCCGCCATAATGGACAGCCGGTGAATCCGAAAAAGTGGTGTAAGCGCACCAAGGGACGCAAGATATCTTCTCATGAGAGCGTGCAGGGAGAGGTGATCGGCCATCTCCGTCGAGCCGATGAAAGAGTGGAAACCAAGGTCGGGCGGTCTGAAAGAACGGGAGCAATGGGCTGAGACGTTTCAGCCATGGTTGCCGCCTAGCGGCGAATTGACAGGAAAACTCAATGAAGCAAGTGGTAGATAAAATGTGTCGCAATACCGGCATGATAATCCTGATGAGTCTGGTACTAATGCCGGGCTTTGTCGGCGCTCAGACTGAGCAAACACCTGAGCCCCTGCCGTTGGAGCAGCTACGGACCTTTGCCGATATCTTTGGCCGCATCAAAGCCAACTATGTGGAACCGGTGGATGACAAGGTTCTGCTGGAGAACGCCATCCGCGGCATGGTCTCCGGTCTCGATCCCCACTCCAACTATCTCGATGCGGATGACTATAAAGATCTGCAGGTGGGTACCAAAGGGGAGTTCGGTGGGCTCGGTATCGAAGTCGGCATGGAGGATGGTTTCGTCAAGGTGATTGCACCCATCGACGATACCCCGGCACAACGTGCCGGTGTGCGCAGCGGTGATCTGATCGTGCGGCTCGACGACACGCCGGTTAAGGGATTGTCGCTCAACGACGCGGTGAAATTGATGCGCGGCAAGCCGGGCTCCGGCATCGAATTGACCATTATTCGCAAAGGTGAAGAGAAGCCGCTGAAAATCACCGTGGTACGCGACACCATCAAGGTGACCAGTGTCAAAGGGCGCTTGCTCGACCAACACTACGGATACCTGCGCATCTCCCAGTTTCAGTCCCACACCACCAGCGATCTTCTGAAGACCTTGAATCGACTGGAAAAAGAGGCGGGCGGTTCGCTGCATGGTCTGATTCTCGATCTGCGCAACAACCCGGGTGGCGTACTCAATGCGGCAGTCTCGGTCAGCGATGCCTTTCTCACTTCCGGCTTGATCGTCTACACCCAGGGGCGTGAGACCGACTCCCAACTCCGTTTCGAGGCGGCACCAGACGACGTGCTCAACGGAGCACCGCTGGTGGTTCTGGTGAACGAAGGCTCTGCCTCTGCCTCGGAGATCGTTGCCGGTGCCCTGCAGGACCAGAAGCGGGCAGTGATCATGGGTACGCAGACCTTCGGCAAGGGGTCGGTACAGACCATCATCCCGATCAGCGATTCAGCAGCAGTGAAGCTGACCACGGCGCGCTACTACACTCCGTCCGGACGCTCGATTCAGGCTGAGGGGATCAAGCCGGATATCGAACTCGAGGAGGTGAAGGTCTCCAGGGTTGAGAGCAATGGGGTGAAGCCCATCAAAGAGGCGAACCTTTCAGGACATCTGACCAACGGCTTCAGCGAGTCATCCGATGACAAGACGAATGCCGACGATTCAGGGAACGAAGCCCTGGCCGATAAGGATTATCAGTTGGGTGAAGCGCTCAACCTGCTGAAGGGTCTGGCCATCCTGGGTGCCCGGGCGGCTGAGTGAAATTGAGGAACTAAATGCGGAAATATGGGCTGCTGGCCGGTCTCCTGATCTTCCTGTTGCTGACGCCCTGGTGGTGTCTGGCGGGTGGAGCGGAGCCTGGCACAGAGCCGATTCGCATTGCCCTGATCATCGACGACATGGGTAACCGCAGGGATGCTGGCGAACAGGCCCTATCGTTGCCGGGCGCCATTACCTATGCCTTCCTGCCGCAGACTCCCTATGCCTGGCAGCAAGCGACCCGGGCCCATGAGCTGCATCGGGAAGTCATGCTGCATCTTCCCATGGAATCCGACCTCGGCAACCCGCTGGGTGCGGGGGCGCTTACCCTGTCAATGCCCCGCGAGGAGTTTCTCGCCACCCTGAAGCGTAATCTGGCCTCCATCCCCTATGTGGCAGGGGTCAACAACCACATGGGCAGCCTGCTGACACGGGACCCGACGTCGATGCGTTGGCTGATGGGGAGCCTGCGTGAGGCGGACCTCTTCTTTATCGATAGCCGCACCACCGATGCTACTGTGGCGGAGCAGGTGGCGCAGGATCAATTGGTCGCCACAGCTCGACGGCACATATTTCTCGACTACATTGAGAGTAAGGCGGTGGTGAGGGAGCAGTTGGCGGCCCTGATTGCCACCGCCCGCCGACAAGGCAGCGCCATTGGCATCGGCCACCCCTACCCGGAGACACTGGAGGTGCTTGCGCAAGAGCTGCCGAAACTCCAGGCCGAGGGGATAGAGTTGGTTCCCGCCTCGGCCCTCACTGAACCAGGGAAAGCATTATGGCACGCGTCCTCGTCCCCCTTGCCCAAGGCTGCGAAGAACTAGAAGCGGTTACCATTACAGATCTATTGACACGTGGCGGTATCGAGGTGGTCACGGCGGGGCTCGATAGCCGGCCGGTCAAGGCTTCCCGCGGCATGACCCTGCTACCTGAGACCACGATTGACGCCGTGATGGAGCAGGATTTCGATATGATCGTGTTGCCGGGCGGTCTTCCTGGGGCAGATCATCTGAATGATGATCCCCGCATCCATCGGATATTGAAGCGCCTCTGCGCTGAGGGAAAATACACCGCCGCTATTTGCGCGGCACCCAAGGTGCTGGCTACGGCTGGATTGCTGGATGGGCGCAAGGCAACCAGCTATCCGGGTGCACTGGCGGGAATGGATCTTCCTCGCGTCGATGTGAAGTTGGAGCGGGTGGTCAGGGACGATAAGGTCGTCACATCCCGTGGTCCCGGAACCGCTATGGATTTTGCGCTTGAGCTGGTTGAACTGCTGGTTGGCAAGGTGAAGCGGGATGAGGTGGAGAAGGGGTTGGCGCGTTAGTTCTCCAATGCTCGCTGCTGTTCAATCCAAGGGCGGTACCAACCTCGCTAAGTGAGTTGGTGTTTTAGAGGTTCATGCTTCCGCTGACGAATGGGTTGTAGAACGATTGACGGTCTCCTGGTGTTCTGGCACCAATTCGTCAAGCAGAGCAGTCAACTTTTCAGTGTCCATAGACTCGCAGGCTTCAGCGACGCTATCCAGTGTGGCATTGAGCCAGGGCCAGTCTACCTTTCGGTGGCGTGCCAGCAATACTTTCTCATGCGAGGTCTTTTCAAGTTGCTCCATCTCGTGGAAGAGTTCTTCATACAGCTTCTCGCCGGGACGCAGGCCAATATATTCAATGGCAATATCCTCCCCTGGTAGCCGGCCAGAGAGTCGGATCATCTGTTCTGCCAGATAGCTGATTTTGACCGGCTCGCCCATATCCAGGACAAATATCTCGCCTCCGTTGCCAAGAACCACTGTCTGCATGATGAGTTGGCAAGCCTCGGGAATGGTCATGAAATAGCGCTCCATGCGCGGGTCTGTAACTGTGACAGGGCCTCCGGACTCAATTTGTTTGCGAAAGAGTGGGATCACGCTGCCTGCGGATCCGAGGACGTTGCCGAACCGAACGGTGATGAAATTGGTTGTGGAATGGCTATTCAGATTCTGACAGTAGATCTCGGCTGCTCGCTTACTGGCACCCATGACATTGGCGGGATTGACCGCCTTATCAGTCGATACAAGGACAAAGACGCCGGTGCCAAACCGGTCAGCCGTTTCGGCCGTGATACGGGTTCCCAGAACATTATTGCGCAGTGCCTGACGGATGCGTGGTTCAAGCATCGGCACATGTTTATAGGCAGCAGCGTGGAAGACCACATCTGGATGGTGATCACTGAAAACGGCCTCGAGAAAAGGGCGGTCTGTGACATCGCCCAAATGGCACGCGAGGGATAGGCTCGGGAAGCTGTTTTTCAGCTCCATCTCAATGCTATAGAGATTGAACTCGCTGACATCGACGATTACCAGACGGGCGGGCTCAAGGTTGGCTACCTGGCGACACAGCTCTGCACCGATGGAACCGCCACCACCTGTGATCATCACCGACTTATGGCAGAGCGCCTGTTTGATGGCTGGCCAGTCGAGTGACACGGGCTCCCGGCCGAGCAGGTCATTGATGGAGACCTCCCGGAGTTCGTTGATATGAACATTGCCGGTCATGAGGTCATTGAGTTGGGGTACGGTGCGGTAGGGTATGCCAGCCTCGTCACAGTACCCCACTATCCGCCTGAACTGATCTGGTGTTGCTGAGGGCACAGCCAACATGATCAGATCGATCTCTTTGCTTCTGACTAAATCCGGAATGTCGCTGCAAGTCCCGAACACCTGAACACCATGGATCTCACGTCGCAGACGTCTGGGATTGTCATCAGCGAAGGCAATCAGTTGGTAGTCGCTGGTGCTGCTGCGCAGCAGATCCCTGGCGAGCATCTCACCGGCTTGTCCCGCACCGACGATCAATACCCGCTTGCCGGTGTTGAGGTAGATGTGGTGATCCTTGATCCAGCGGTAGAGGAGCCTCGATCCACTGAGTAGGATAATCAGTAGGATGGCATAGATGATGGGTGCTGATCTGGGAATGCCGGAGAGTCTGGTAATGAGAAAAAGTATCAACAGACTGACGGCGGTGCCGGCGATAACGGCCTTAATGATACGCAGTAGATCGGGAATAGAGGCGAATCGCCAGATTCCCTTATAGAGGCCGAATAGGCCGAAAGCTGCCAGCTGGGTTGGAGTAATGATGATCAGACTAAACAGCATGCTGTTATAGAGGTCGGGTGGCAGGGTCTCGAGTCTGAGCCAGAAGGCGAGGAGCCAGGCAACGGGCACCATCAGGAGATCGTGGGCGAGTGCGGAGCCCTGAGAGCGAAATCGTGATGGTATGACTGTATGAGGCATAGGCTGAATCTTATTGGTTGATGGGGTGATTATAACCCCAGGAGTTCAAATCAGGCGTTGTTGTGGACAAGTAATGGGTATTTAACGCTGACTGTGTCGAATCGGCATGCTGTTCAATGGGTTAGCGCTTGGTGGTGCTCGCATTGCGCGAGCCTGTTTATTGAGGGGTGGTGTTTCTACGAATGCGGCTGTACGGTGCCGGCCTTGAAGTGGAAAGAGAGCGCAACCAGAGGAAGGTAGGTGATGAGGATGGTGATGGGGCCGGGGAATAGCCCCAATGCTACGGCGGTAGCGGCAGGTAATAGCCAGAAGAGATTGATCAAGGCGATAGCCACAGAAACCTTTCCGTGGGATTGGAATCTGCGTGCGGCATGCTGATAGGCATGTGTGCGATGTGCCTGGTAGAAGCGCTGACCATTCAGTATCCGTCGAATGAGGGTGACACTCGAATCGACGATATAGACCGCCAGCAGAATTATCCAGGCATAAAAGAGCTGCAGGGAGAGCTGCAGGGCATGTAAGACAACCACACCGATGATGATGCCGAGAAAGGCGCTGCCTGAATCGCCCATGAAGAGTTTCGCCGGAGGAAGATTCCAAAACAGGAAGCCGGTAACTGAGCAGGCGATGAGGAGCAGAATCAGCCAGGAAGGATCCTGGGGGAACAGCAGCCAGGTGATCAGGGCTGCGCCAAGGGTGATAGTGAGAGTTTCGCTACCGGTGATTGCATCGATACCGTCCATGAAGTTGTAGAGATTAAGCAGCCAGACGAGCAGAAAAAGAGCCATCAGCGAGTGGAGTGTGAAAAGTGAAACTGATGGGGCGGCCGCAACTGGAGCGTAAACTCCGCTGGAAAAATATATAGCCCAGGCTGCCGCTACAAAATGAACAACCAGCCTAAAGGGCGCGGGGATATGATTCCGGTCGTCCATGAACCCCACCAATGCGATGAGGATTCCACAGCCATAGAGGGAGGTGAAGAGATCGCGATAGCTGGGAAAGTGCGCTTGCAGGAAGGGTAAGAGTACGAGGAAAACGAGCGCTATGGTGACGCCTCCGCCTCTGGGTACCGGCGAGGTGTGTGAGCTTCTATCGTTTGGGATGTCCATCAGTCCCAGCCACAACGCGTGCCGACGTAGTTGGCCGCAAAGCAGGTAGACTACGAGAGCGGCAGTCATGCATTGGATTAAGAAAAACAGCAAGTTCATCGTGCCTGTTGCTTGTAACTCATGACCGTTGCTTGAATGGAGTCTTGAAGGCTTCCGACAGCGCGCCATTCAAGAAGGGATTTCGTTTTTGTGATGTCTACCTGCAGATTGCACATCAGCCGCGTTGCCATTTCCTGTTTGCCAAAAAGTGTGGCAAGAAGGTTAAGTAGGATATTGGGTAGGACGAACAGCCTGCATGGCTTGCCGAGGGACTTAGCGATCAAGCGTAATAATTCAGATGTTGAGATATCCTTGTCGTCCGAGACGAGAAAGGTCTGATTGGCCGCTTGCGGGTGATCGATACAACGAAGAATGAGATTGGTTAGATTCTCCAATGAGACGATGCTTCGGCGATTATTGATCGCGGCAAAAGGCAAAGGTATTCCCTTTGATATGACACGGATCATTTTCTGAAAATTTGCTTTGACCCCTGGGCCATAGACCAACGGTGGTCTGATGATGACATGTGACATGGATGTGGTGGCGGATAACGCTTTGAGACCCTGCTCCGCATCGAATTTCGAAACGGCATAGTGGCCGCTGGGGTTGGGTTGGTCGTCTGCGGTGAAAGGGTGACCAGGCTGGGTTAATTCCCCATTGACCTTGATGGTGCTCAGGAAAATAAATCGACTGACTCCTGCTGCTGCAGCCTGGGTGGCAAGATTTAGCGTCCCAGCCGTGTTGACGGTGTGATATTGGTCAAAGGTGGTGCTGGAGGTATCGTTGAGTTTATGTACGTGAGCCGCCAGATGAATAATGACGTCGATGTCATTGAGTTGGTCTCTATAATCGGTTTCCCCGTCCAGGTTCGTTATCTCGATTCGTTTAACAGAAGCGGGCAGACTGCTGTTTGATGACCGGGTCAAGGAGTAGAGATGGTGGTTGGGGTTGGCTATTAAGGCAGAAATGACAGCTTGGCCGATGAAGCCTGTGGCTCCCGTGACTAAAATGTTCAATCTAGAGATCTCGCTTAAGTGAATGATGCCTCAGGCTCACAAATTCGGACGCCTCTAGTATAAAACGGCTCCCCGGGTGAAAAGCAAACAAATCCACGCGCCGAAAGAGATCGAACTGTTGAGTCGCCGCGTTCGGCCTCCGGAGTCCCTCCTGTTGCATTGGATGAACCGCTTCAAACGAACTCTTTGTAGAGTTGAAAATACGCATTTCCCAGGGCCTCACCTGAAAACTTTTGTTCATATCGCGCTCGTGCCGCCTCTCCCATGTGCGCTGAGAGTTCCTGATCATCGGATAGAGTATTCATGGCGGTGGCAAGTTCATCAGGCATGCGGGGATTGACAACCAGCCCCGTCACGTCACGCTTGTTGACAAATGTGGTGCCAGTGCCGATCTCGCAGGAGATGAGTGGCTTTCCGCACATGGCGGCTTCGACCAGGACCATGCCGAAGGCTTCCGAACGCAGATGAGAGGGAAGTACCAGTGCGCGGCAGCCTTTGATGAGAGCGATCTTTTCTGAATGACTGACTTGGCCGAGTAGATGAATGTTTTTGTTGTTACTGGCCTGTTGCGTAATCTGATCCCACAAGTATCCATCGCCAGCAATGACGACAGGCAGCTTGGTCGATTTGGCTGCCTCAAGAAGATATTCGAGACCTTTATAAGGTCTGAGAACGCCAATGAACAGAAAGTATTCGTCTGGCATCAGGCTATATCGGGATGACAAATCGATGCTCTCAGCTGCTGAGAAATACTCGCGATATGTCGTCTCGCCGATGCCCAGGGGTATTACCCGTAACCGATCGGGATCAAGGCCGCTATTCAGGCTCGGGCTGCTTTTGATATATGCTGGAGATGTCGCAACGACTGCATCCATAGATGTGAGCATCTTGTGTTGCAGAGGTTTATAGAGTTTTCCGAGCAGGCCTTTTCCAACAACATCGGAATGATAAGTCATTACCGAGGGTTTGGTATGTTGTTGTGTCAGGTGGAGTACGTCAGCAAATGGCCAGGGAAAATGATAGTGGACCAGGTCGGCCCAGTCAGTCTGGGTTTTGAATAGCCTGAATGAATCAAGGAAACCGATATCGCAGGAAGCAGGAGCCATCCAGGACCTGGTTCTACAGACCAGGCCTTCCTCTCTTGTGATCTGTTTTGGTTGCGGAGCGGTAGACAGGCAATAGATGCGATTTTCGACGCCATGCATCTGCGTCGCTAGCGCTATTTGGCGGATGGCTTCCTGTAGGCCGCCAGGGGGGTCTGGATAGTAAGTGCGATAGACATGAAGTACGCGCATGGGTTGAGTCATCGGGTTGGTTGTAGAGTCGTCAGCATGGGATTATGTCTAGCCTTATTTGTAAAAATTTCCATATTAGAGGTTTATCGTTACAAAGTTGATGTTTCAGGTCAATTTGATTCATGTGAAGGCAGATTTCAGTTTATGCCGTAGTCTCTTCAGGTGTGGCATAAGAGGTTGAATGAAACGGTTTAGCAGCCTGCTCGTTGGCATGGCCTTGTATATCAGAAAATAGAGCCTTTTTCGAAAGGGCAGTTGAATAT
Source organism: Candidatus Thiodiazotropha sp. (assembly GCA_037384445.1). Taxonomy (GTDB): domain Bacteria; phylum Pseudomonadota; class Gammaproteobacteria; order Chromatiales; family Chromatiaceae; genus Thiodiazotropha. Next base: position 11,023 of record JARRNY010000029.1, on the reverse strand, counting down.
CTTTGTAGAGTGTGTCGAGCATCCTGTCGAGTTTGTTAACTTCGTCCTTGGCGTTGGCGGTGACTTTTGCATAGATAAATAGTAACAGCGGCATGTCTTTTCGCAGTGCACTGAAGAGTACCTGCCGGTGGTTACTGTTATCAAAGAATTCATTGATGATTCTTTCCCAGCCGTTAACGGCGATACCGATCCTGTTGACGAAGCCATGTTCCATGAATGAATCATTGTCTCCGCGCTTGTTGATTAGGTAACGATTCAAATAAGTGATGGTGAGGTTGCTATGGAACAGTGGCATTAAACGAGCACAGTGTGCCCAGCAGGTGCCAAAGTAGTCCTCTCGTACTGGAACGCTATGCCAAAGAGACCTTTTAATGACAATTGCGCTCATGAAGCTGAACATTGCCTCCAGTGTTGCGATATTGCTTAGATAGTGATCCAGAGTCGAATCGTCTGATGTAAAGTCGAAGGTGATGGGATCTGTGTCGTCATGTAGAGTGAATATCGGGTTAGGACGTAGCGGCTTCATCTGGAAGTCGCAGAGTACGGCCGGCACCAGGACGATATCGCTCTGTCCAGAAAGAAGTGGAGCAAGTTGAGTATCCCAGCCGGGTACCAGCAGATCGTCTGCGCTGAATAGCCAGATGAATTCGCCTTGGGCTGCTTCGGCAACTGAGTTGAGATCCTTGTCGATTCCCCCTCGCCCACTATTCTTTATGTACCGTATATTGCGATACCTGCTGCCTAACTCCTCCATTACCTCATCAGTTTGGTCGTTGGAGCCACCGTCGAGGACCACAATCTCAAACTGATCTTCAGTAAGGGTATTTGTATGCGTCTCAATGGTGTTGATCGTTTCACCGATAAAGGCGCCGAAGTTGTAAGTTGGAATGGCAAATGAGATTAAGGGTTTCATGAATTGTGGTTAGATCTGCTGTGAGTATGCTCGGTATTAAAGTACCTGGACCTCAGGTAGAGGAGTGACAAGGTTTCTACCCTCAAATTTCTTGTTCTCGGTGAAAAATTTCTTGAAATGCCAGGGTAAAATAATCAGATAGTCTGGGTTCATGTCCAGAACCTCATCCTCTGTGAGAATCGGAAGCCATGTGCCGGGGGTATAACAACCAAACTTTTCCGTATTAACCTCACCAACGCAGGTGATGTCGTCAGTGGTTATGCCGCAGTACTGAAGGAGTACATTACCCTTGGTTGAGGCTCCTAAAGCAACTACTTTCTTACCCTCGGCTTTAGCTTTCTGAATAAAGCTGGTCAGTTGTTGTTTGGTATCAACGACTCTGTCGGCAAACTCTCGGTAGGGCTGCAGAGTATCCAGGCCGATATCTAATTCATGTTGCAGTATGTCAGCTACTTTACTCGAAACCGGCGCCTTCGGATCAGACTTTGTTACAGTGATGGAGAAGCTCCCGCCATTAACATCGTTGAATTCGACATCGAGTATTCTGAGTCCGATACGATCTGTCATCCATTTGATCTGATGCAGTGAATAGTACTCTAGATGTTCATGACACACGGTGTCATAGGAGTTCATATCGAGCATGGTGGGCATGTAGCTCTGTTCGAACACCCAAATACCGTCATCTTCAAGTACATCATAGATATCTTTCATGAAATCCATGGGTGATTCGAGATCGTAGAACATGGAAAATGAAGTGACTACTTTTGCCTTTCGAGTCGGATACTTTTCACGAAATAGTTTGGCTGAGAAGAAGTCGGGTATAAGCTTGATGTGATCTGGATAGTAGCTGTGAAACTTGATGCCGGTTGGGTCAATGCCGACGAGATCGAGACCAGGAGTCGTATAGCCCTGTAGGGTTGTACTGTCATTGCTTCCGATGTCGATGATGAGATCACCGGGATTAATATTGATGGTTTCGTATATTTTTTTAACTTTGTTATGCAGGTGTTTTACCATGCTTTGATTGAGGCCGGAGCGATAGCCGTAGTTCTCACCATACATCTCTCCCAGGTCGTAGGAGTGTTCTAGTTGCAGGAGTCCACAGCCATCTTCGCCAGTACATTTGACAAGTCTTAGAGGGCCACATGTGACATTAGCGTCTTTGCTTTTGGGGAAAACCCCCGTCAGCATCTGTTCGCCCAAGTCCAAAACAAGCTCTAGATGCGTGTTTTGACAGATTCTGCACTTGGAGATTTTTGTGTACATTCTGTTAGCCTCAAAATATGTAGTATTTTTACGATGTGGTTCTGTTGAATTTAACTTGTCAGGTCTTCGAGTTCATGTTCGACCATAAGATGTATCATCTGTTTGAAGTCGATTGTAGGTTCCCAGCCGAGATTGGCTCTCGCCTTGGAGGCATCTCCTGCAAGTTGTAATGAGTCGGGTGCGCGCGATCCTGTATTTGTTACTTGAACGTACTTCGTATAGTCAAGGTCCAGATAGTCAAAGGCAATCTGACATAATTCCTTGATTGAGTGCGTAACTCCAGTGGCTATGACATAGTCATCGGGGTGTTTCTGACTAAGCATCAAAAACATCGCGTTGACATAATCCTTCGCATAACCCCAGTCACGCTTGGCATCCAAAGTCCCGAGTTCAAGGTTTTTTTGCATATTAAGCTTTATCGCAGCGGCTGCTCTAACGACTTTGCGGGTAACAAAGTTGATACCGCGCCTGGGGCTCTCATGATTGTACAAAATTGATGAGCAGGCGAAGAGCCCATACTGGCGACGATAGATATCGATCATGTTATGGGCATAGAGCTTTGCGGAACCATAAGGTGTCCGCGGATGGAAAAAAGACAATTCGTTCTGCGGCGTTTCACGGGGGTAGCCGAACATTTCGCTGCTTGATGCTTGACAGAAACGAATGCGTGGATTGGTTCTATGTATGCTTTGCAGGATCCGGGTGACGGCAAGGCCGTTGATATCGCCAATCTGTTCGGGATAATCGAACATTCCTTCGCCGGAAGAAAACGCGGCAAAATTGTAAATTTGGGATATCGGATAAGATCGGATGATGTTATCGATCTTGTTAGAATCCGATAGATCCATTTCAACGAGCGTAACTTTTGCAACCAGGTGTTCAGGTAAGCCCTTGTCATCTGAATCCTTAACTGTACCTATGACATTGAAACCTTTGCTGAGCAACAACTCAGCCATGTAAGAGCCGTCCTGTCCGCTAATGCCTGTAATCAGCGCGGTTGTCATGCAGGATCTCCTGACTTAAGCATTTGATTGTAGATTTCGATATGAGCATTTGCGATCTGTGCCCACTCAGAAGCGGGCGCTTGCGATTTGTTTCTGATGCCAGCGTAATCTGAAAGGGCCTTCTTCAATGCTATAACGTCATTTGGTGCGGCGTAAAAGATATTGAGTGCCGGGTCGTACCCTGAGTGGGTTGTTGAGGTTGTAAGCACAAAGACCTGGTGTAAAAGGGCGGCATGTATTGATGAGTTCCAGATTCCTCCGCCATCATTCTGAAAGGGAAGAACCACCGCATCTGCAATTGTCAGAAGTAAGGAGATCTCTTCGGTAGGAATATATCCTAGCATTCTGGCCTGATCGACCCAGGGTTGCGACTTTATTTGCTCTTCCAGCTGACTTATGTAGGCGGAATCTTTGTCGTAACCGCCTGCGATGATAATTTGGTCAGTGTTCGGATCGGCAATTTCGAATAGTAGGTCAACGCCCTTGTGAGGGTAAATAAAGCCGAAGAAAAGAATTATTCGTTGCTTGCCATTCAAATATTCCGCTCTTCTGCGGTTCAGGTAATCCGGAGTAAACTCAACTTTTGGAATTGATGAGGCATTGTTTACCTGGTGAAAAACCTTGTGCTGTAACAGTCGTCTGACACCCTTGGAAAGATGCTTCTTAAAATCCGGCCTCACAACGATTATTCGGGACGGTATAAGAGCCCTTAACAAAAAATAGAGTGTCAACTTAAAACCATGGTTTTCATATTCATGCCATGTCTGAACGACTTTCTTGCGCATGAGAAAGGCGAGCGCTGGTATGAGTGAGATTGCAAGCATGCGAAGCCTGGCGTGTGACATGAAGTACCCATGTGTCGGGTATTGGACGTGTACGATATCAGGTTTGATTTGATGAATCAGGCCACCTAGTTTCCAGATGCCAGCAAGTCCCCAGTTCTTAATAACGGGGTAGATATGTGAATTGGATTCATGCTTTGGCGTTTGCTCTAAAGCGCTGGTTACTACAGACACCTCAATCTCAGGATTGCTTGACAGCGCAGCTACGAGGCTATTGAGGTAATCACCGACACCACAGGCCACTGGCGGGAAGGAGCCGGATATGAATAACACTTTCATTATGACGTGGATTTTTGTAATGCAATCCAGCCGAAGGTGTAGTCCTTATTGGCACAATTGATCGGTTTATCGTCGGAGTCAAATGCGAGCTCTCCGACTGGCTTGAGACCGTAATCTTTCCCTAAAGCGATCAATTCCAAGATGTCTGCTTTTGAAAAGATTAACCAATCCATATCGAAAAACTTAATTCCGTCCGTTTCAATCTTGTCGGGCCAATAGTCGAAGGAGGCAAGGAAATAGCCTCCTGGCTTTAGGATTCGAGAGACTTCAGAAAGTAACTTGTTACCGTCAAAGCCATGCTCGATGACAGAGATCGAAGTGACGGCATCATAAGACGAGTCAGCAAAAGGAGTTGCTAGAAAATCGGATATTTCAAAATGGATATCCTGATTAAAAGGCATCTTTTTCAATTCCGGATTCAGATCGACGCCCGCCAAGTTGGTGAAACCGAGCTTGTGTAGCGCCACAGTCATTTCAGAGGCATAGGCGCCGATATCAAGAATAGCCTGATCTTTTTTAAGATGCTCACTTATGAACTCGATGGTCAGATTAACATCCCAGCTTTTTAACCAGTCTCCGACTGGTACACCTTTATTAAGGCCGAGGCGCCTTAGAATCTGATGTAACTTGGACTCCAGCGATGAAGCGTTGATTGACTCCAGCCGCTTTCTTGAATCGTGAATTTCTGAGCGTCTCTGTAAAACTTTCATCATGGATGATGAGCCTCTTTGTGTGGTTTACACGAAAATCCTGAACCGTGAGGATTGCAGGTGTTCAGTGATGAGTTTCCGTGACATGGGGGCATAAAATAATAGTGCAAAACTGGTGAGCAGCATGGCCGGTATGGCGAGCAGCACCACGGTGAGGGCTGAAAAGTCCTGGAATTTCAAAAGGAAACCGATTGAAATCACAATAGCATAGGAGAGTATCATCGGTATGCCGACATCCTGGGTCAGCCAGCGTATAGCATAGCCAGTTAGCATCTGCCTATGCGTTAAGTATGTTCCGATGATGAGATATAAGCTGTTAGTAATCAACCAAGTGGAAGCGCCGCCAATCGGGCCATATAAATCTGTCAGCAGCAGTAGAGTCGGGATAGTGATGCATATCAGTATCAAGGTGATCTTCAGTGCGATTTGGTATTTTCCGTTCGCCAGCTGCAAGGCGTAGGGAAAAAGCATCACACCATTCAATGCCGTGCCGGAAATCAATACCGAAACCAATGGCGCAACCTGAAAGGACAGCTCCTCGTTGCCGGTCCATAGATAAACGAGTTCTCGAGAATATAGTGTTACGGTAGCCGTTATGGGGATCAGCAGCGCAAGAAATATTCGCGTTGAATTCCGGTAGAAAGCCAGAAGTTTCTCAGTGTTGTTGTTCGACACGAGCTTGGTGAGCTGGGGGTAGATGGTGTTGAAAAGGGGCGTCAACAAAACGTAAAGTGCACTTGCTGCCACGGTTGCCAGAGTATATCTCCCAAAGTCCTCCAGGCTGAGTAACCGGCTCAGTATGACCTTATCGGACTGAATCAGAATGACACTCGCTACAGCCACTCCGGCCATTCCGGCAGAGAAATGCCAGACAGATTTAAGGTAATCCAGATCAATCCTGGTTTCGGCGCTCTTGCCGACAACCAGCCATGCGGCTTTCCGCATGGTGAGCGCATAGATAATACCAATAGCCGCTTGCCACAGAAAAAATGCTGAGATTGTGGGAGAAACGAAGGCGAGAATGAGCACTGCTCCAATATTTCCAAAAGTGATGGCAAGAATGGATACGCTACTCGATATGGTCAGCCGCTGTGCTCCAATTATCGCGCCGGAGTACAAACCGACCGGCCAGCGTGCGGCGATGATCAAGCCCATAAATATGAGGGCTTCCACAACGGTTTCCTTGGGGAGTTGGTTACTCTGCAGCCAGTGGTCAGCGATAAGGGTTGAGCCAAGATAGAGCAGAACGGCGATGGCGAGCGCCGTTCCCCAGTAGATATAGGCAAGTGTATGGAGAAGGTTTCTGGCGTCCTGTGGCTGGTCGTTAGCCATACAGCGCGCGACTTCACGGTTGATTGTCGGTGATAGTCCCACGTCAAGCAATTGCATGACGGCTTGGAGTGTTATGAAATAGCCAATCAGTCCATAAGCTTCAATGCCGAGATACTTGATATAAAAAGGCACGGCAACGAAGCTGACTATGGCCGACCAGACTGAGTTGGCCAGTCCGGCGGCAAAATTGAGACTGATCCTCAATGCGGGTTACTCGTGATAGTCGCTAGCGTAGTAACCGTGGCGTTTGATGAGTTCATCCCGTTCGGCGGCGATCAGGTCCTCCCGTACCATCTCCTCGACAAGTTCCTTAAAACGGATTTTTGGCTCCCAGCCGAGCTTCTCTTTGGCTTTGGCGGGATCACCGAGAAGTGTTTCGACTTCGGTCGGCCGGAAGTATCGGGGGTCGACCTGAACGATGCAGTTACCGGAGGCGTCATAGCCTTTTTCGTCCAGTCCTTGTCCTTCCCAGGTTACGGACATGCCGATCTCATTTGCGGCCGCGTTGACGAAATCCCGTACGCTGTGCTGTTCGCCTGTCGCGATGACGAAATCTTCTGGTTCGTCCTGTTGCAACATCAACCATTGCATCTCCACATAGTCCTTGGCATGTCCCCAGTCGCGTTTGGCATCGAGATTCCCGAGATAGAGGCGCTCCTGCAGGCCAAGTTTAATTCGTGCGAGAGCGCGTGTGATTTTGCGTGTTACAAAATTTTCACCTCGCACGGGCGATTCATGATTGAAGAGAATCCCATTACACGCATACATGCCATAGGCTTCACGATAGTTGACGGTGATCCAATAGGCATACAGCTTGGCAACGGCATACGGGGAGCGGGGATAAAAGGGGGTCGTTTCGGTCTGCGGAGTTTCCTGCACCTGACCGAATAGTTCGGAGGTGGATGCCTGGTAGTAACGGGTCTTTTTCTCCAGCCCTAATATTCGAATGGCTTCAAGCACGCGAAGTGCGCCCAAGGCGTCAGAGTTGGCGGTGTATTCAGGCTCTTCAAAAGAGACGGCGACATGACTCTGAGCGGCCAGATTGTATATCTCATCGGGTTGCACTTGCTGGATGATGCGTACCAGGCAGCTGGAATCGGTCAGATCTCCATGATGCAGGAACATGCGCACACCCTCCTGATGAGGATCGCGATAGAGGTGATCGATACGTGAGGTATTGAACAGCGAAGCACGACGTTTAATGCCGTGGACCGTGTAGCCTTTGGCAAGAAGAAACTCCGCCAGATAGGCGCCGTCCTGACCAGTTATACCCGTTATAATTGCGGTTTTGCTCATGTATGTCTTCCGTAATTGTCGTCAAATCGTTCAATGTCATCTTCACCGAGATAGCCGCCTGATTGTACCTCGATGATTTCCAGTTCCAGTTTGCCGGGATTCTTCAGCCGATGGAGCTGCCCGATCGGAATATAGGTGGATTGGTTTTCGCTTAGCAGAAAAGTGTTGTCGTCACAGGTCACTTCGGCGGTGCCCTGCACCACGATCCAGTGTTCTGCCCGGTGGTGGTGCTTTTGCAGACTGAGTGAGGCGCCCGGTTTTACACCGATACGCTTGACCTGAAATCGATTACCGATGTCCAGGCTGTCGTACCAGCCCCAGGGTCTGGCGACCTTGCGGTGGGTGACCGCCTGGTCGCAGGATTCCGATTCCAATTTGGCAACGACATCCTTCACCTGTTCGGCATAGTCTTTGTGCGCGACCAGGACGGCATCGGGCGTATCGACAATCAACAGTTCCTGTGTCCCAAGGGCCACTACGGGTCGATTCGGGGCGTGAATGTAGGTGTCGTTTGATAGATGCGCCAGTCCCTGTCCGTCAATGCGATTGTGCGCTTCGTCGGGTGGGGTCAGATCAGCGACCGCGTTCCAGCTCCCGACATCGCTCCACTGGCCATGGAAAGGCACTACCGCGACGTTGGCATAGGGCTCCATGACGGCATAGTCGATACTCTGCGAGCGGCAACTCGAGAAGGATTGCGCTTCTGGCCGGATGAACAGGTGTCCGCTCATGGTGGTCTCCTGCTGCGCCGACTCCATGGCGGTGGTGCAACAGGAAAGTATGTCGGGCGCATGTATCTCAAGCGCCTTTATGAGCGTGTCGATGCGGGTGAGAAATATACCGGCATTCCACAGGGTATCGCCATCCAACAACAGGGATTGCGCCTTGCCGGTGTCGGGCTTTTCAATGAAGCGAGCGACGCGCCAACTGGACGCATCGTTGGGTTCGCCCTGCTTGATATACCCGTAGGCGGTGCTGGGAAATGTGGGCACGATGCCAAAAGTGACAATGGCGCCGGCATTGGCCGCATCTGAGCCCTTGATGATCGTCTCCCTGAAGGCGCCCGTATCGGGAATATGGTGATCGGCGGGACAGAAAAGCAGCAGGTCTTCGTCTGAAGCATCGACCCGGCACTGTAGCGCGGCGATAGCCATCGCTGCTGTGGTATTGCGCCCGATCGGTTCGAGAATGATTGGCCCATCGACGCCGGCCGACTGGAGAGCATCAGTGACCATAAACCGGTGCTGCTCAGAAGAGACGGTGACGATTTTGCTTGAGAGAGCGGCCACACGCTCCAGTGTTAGTTGCAGCAGACTCTTGTCGCCGATCAGGGGCACGAACTGTTTGGGAAAGCTCTTGCGGGAGAGGGGCCAGAGCCGGGTGCCTGAACCTCCGCATAGGATGACCGGGGTAATGTTCATGGGTTGGTTTCCAATAACGTTTCGATCTCACGGACCCGAGCGGCTACCAACTCCGGGTCGCCTCGTGACTCGACATTCAATCTCAACAGTGGTTCGGTATTCGAGGCGCGCAGGTTCAGGCGCCAATCGGTGAATTCCAGGCTGATGCCATCAGTACGGTCGACAGCGGGCTGGTCCGCGGCAAAATGGGATTCGATGTGGCGGATTGCCTGTCCGGTGTCGGCGACCTTGTAGTTGATTTCGCCGCTGCAGGGAAACGCCGACTCCCTTTCGCTGACAAGTGCAGACAGCGGTTGATGTCGTCTGCTGAGTAGCTCAACGACCAATAGCCAGGGAATCATGCCGCTGTCGCAGTAGGCGAAATCGCGAAAGTAGTGATGGGCGCTCATTTCGCCACCATAGACGGCGTTCTCGCTACGCATGCGCTCTTTGATAAAGGCGTGACCTGTCTTGCTTTGTACGGGGATGCCGCCATTGTGCTGGACCAGATCCACCGTATTCCAGGTCAGGCGGGGATCGTGGATGATCTTTTCGCCGGGGTGTTTGGCCAGAAATGCCTGAGCCAGCAGGCCGACGATGTAGTAGCCTTCAATAAACTTTCCGCTCTCATCGAACAGAAAGCAACGATCGAAGTCTCCGTCCCAGGCGATGCCGAGGTCGGCCCCGTGCGCCTTCACGGCATCTCTCGTGCTGGCACGGTTCTCAGGCAGCAGGGGGTTGGGTATGCCGTTCGGGAAGTTACCGTCAGGTTCGAAATGGACCTTGATGAACTCGATCGGGACCCCGGCGGCCGAAAAGCGCGACTCGATGGCATCGACCACGTGACCGGCAGCGCCGTTCCCGGCGTTGACCACAAGCCTGAGTGGCCTGATAGCGCTGAGGTCGATATAGGAGAGCAGATGCTCGACATAGCTGTCCAGGATGGATTGCCGGGTAAAAGTGCCCCTGCGACTGACGGGGGAGAACTGATTTTTCTCAGCCAATGCGCGAATCTCGTTCAGACCGGTGTCGCCGCTGATAGGTTGCGCACCCCGACGGACCAGCTTCATGCCGTTGTAATCCATCGGGTTATGGCTGGCAGTCACTTCGATCCCGCCATCAACGTCGAGATGAAAGGCGGCGAAGTAGACCTCCTCCGTACCACTCATGCCGATGTCGATGACATCGACGCCAGCGTCCATAAGCCCATCGGCGAGGGCCAGTTTGAGGGCTTCGCTGGTAAGCCGGACATCACAGCCAACGGCGACTCGCCCAGGTTTGAGGTATTCGCCATAGGCACGGCCGATTCGCCGGGCTATCGATTCGTCAAGCTCGGTACCGAGCTGGCCGCGGATGTCGTAGGCCTTGAAGCAGGTTAGTGTTTGTTGAGTCACGGGCGGTGTGGTTTGCCGATAGGGCAATTGTCGTAAGTAGAAGGGTGCAGTTCGGCCTCAAGTGAGGCTATTTCTGCCTTAAGTATTTCATATTCTTCGATTTTTCTTTTCAGAAAGTCAGCGGTTAGTGCACTCTTCTCGGCGATGCCCTGAGGGGTGAGCAGGTAGATATAGCCGATTTTGTTGCTGCTGTTGCGGAAGTTATGAATCTTGACAAGCCCCCTGTTCACTAAGGCGCGCAGGCAGTAATTGGTACGACCCAGGCTGATCCCCAACGTTTCGGCGATTTCGCGCTGTGACATATCAGAGCGGCTCTGCAGCAGGCGTAACACGCGGAAGCGCGTATCCTCCTGATTGTGGGTGTGTCGGGTACTCATCTTAAGCGTCAACTTATTGAAAAGTCATTTATTATTAGGTAATCGCGATTGTGTCCAGTCGGTACATGGTGGCCACTTGCGTTGGTATAAAGTTATAGGCGCGAGTAGTGGCTTGTTCAGGGTTGAACATAATACGCGTAACCGCAGGTCACGAATAGGGTAATTCCTGGTTATGAAGGATGAAGGTCTGTGACGAAAAGTGCAGAATTT
>JARRNY010000028.1:0-24057 GCA_037384445.1 Candidatus Thiodiazotropha sp. | reverse complement strand
CAATGCTTGACAAGGGCCTGCCATTGCCTGCGCATTGCGCCTTGACTCCTGGCCTGAGCGGGCTTCTATAATCGTCAAACAATATGAGACACCACACTAGCGGAATCAAGCGTGATCAGAGAGTCCGCAGGTGCGGAGAGCCGCACTCTGCCATTTAAGCGCCAATTTCCGTGCTGGGCAGTCAGAACTTACGGTGCAACATCAGCACGGCACCCTGGTCCTCCATCTTCACCCGGTTGAGAAAACTCATACCCAGCAGGATGCGTCCCCTGCCTTCGCTCTCGACAACGTAACCGAGCACGTTGCGTATCACGATCTTACCCACCTGAACCCGGTCCAGCACAACCTCATAGGCAGGCGCGGTGCCGTTGGCGGTACTGACATACATGGGCTTACCTTCCAGCTTATATGCCAGACCCAGCCGTTTGGCATCTGCCCGATACATGGCGACGGCGGTAGCGCCTGTATCGACAAGAAAATTGACCGTGCGGCCGTTGATACTGCCCACGGTGGTATAGGCACCACTTTCGTTGCGCCAGATCTTGGCACTCACCTGTTCCGGCTTGTCAAAACGGGTGGAAACGTGGTTTCCCAAGGGATAAGTACGGCGCTCACCGTCGACCTCGATCACCGCTTCGTGACTGTCGGCAGAGATCAGCACCACACCTTCCGGTGAGGGTTTGTTGAGTTTCAACAGACGGCGCTTACCATCCACCTGCACCATCGCCTGGCCGGAAAAGAGCGCCTCAACGGTAATCTGATCCACAGCCGAAGCCCACGGCGCCAAAACCAGGGCGATCCCAGCCACCAGCCATCGCAACCCTTGCATCAAATTCCCCTCTCTATGAGTAGCATGACCACTCCGGCAAAGAGCCCGGCGATCAAGTCATCCAGCATGATACCGAAGCCGCCCGGCACGCGTCGATCGAGCCAACGAATAGGCCAGGGCTTGAGGATATCGAAGAAGCGGAAGAGCAGAAAGCCGAGCAGCACCCATACCCAACCACTCGGCGCCAGGGTCATCGTCAGCAGATAGCCAATGATCTCATCCCAAACGATGCCACCGTGATCATGGACCCCGAGGTCGCGTGATGTCCGGTCGCAGATCCAGATCCCGGCAATAAACCCAGCCAGCACCAGAGCGAGATAGGCTATCAGAGGCAATCCCTGCATCAGCAGATAGATCGGTACGGCTACCAGGGTACCAAAGGTGCCCGGCGCCTTGGGCGCAAGACCACTGCCGAAGCCGAAGGCGAGCAGATGCAGGGGCTGGCGCAGGTCCGGTTTGGCTTGTGGGAGTTGCTCCTGCATCTCACTCAGCTCCGGAGAAGTGATCAAAGCCCTGCCGGGCTGCAGTCCAGGGCGTACCGTCGGCTTTCACCACCAACAACCCCGGAGAGGGATCGATAGTGCCGATGCGGCTGATCTTCAAATCCAGATCATCGGCGATGTGCTGGATTTCCGCCTCCCGCCCTCGTTCAGCGGTGAAACAGAGTTCATAGTCATCACCACCGATGAGTGCCGGCGACCAGTCACCGCTATCCGCAAGCCAAGCGGAAAAGCCAGTCGACAACGGGAGCCTTTCCAGCTCGATCCTCGCTCCCAGGCCACTGGCTTGGAGGATATGCCCCAGATCGGCCAGCAGTCCATCTGAGAGATCGATGGCGCTGTTGGCGACCTGCCGCAGGGCTAGGCCCGCCTCGACCCGGGGTTGAGGCCTCTCGAGGCGTTGTTGCAGATATTCGAAAGCGGGCGGCTTCATGCCCCCAGCTTGCAGTAAATTCAGACAGAGTGCGGCATCTCCCAGCTCACCGGTGACATAGATATGGTCATGGGGACGAGCCCCGGCGCGCCTCAGTGCCTGTCCGTCGGGCACCCTGCCAAGTACCTGTACCGTGATGCTCAGGGGTCCTCGGGTGGTATCTCCGCCAATCAGTTGCACGCCGTACTGTTCCGCCAAAGCAGCGAAGCCCTTGGCAAATGCCTCCAACCAGACCGCATTTGATTCGGGAAGTGTCAACGCCAGCGTCGCCCACGCCGGCTCGGCGCCCATGGCCGCCAGATCGCTGAGATTGACCGCCAGGGCCTTATGACCGAGATGCTCTGGTGCAACCGAAGGGAAGAAGTGAACGCCGGAAACCAGGGTATCCACACTGACAGCCAGCTGGTGGTGGGAGGGGATCCGCACCAAGGCGGCATCGTCGCCGATACCCAGAGAGACATCCGAGCGCGTTGCAGTCATGCCAGCGAAGTATCGCTGAATGAGCTCGAATTCCGAGGTAACAGAAGTCTGATGCATGACTGATCGCTTGATTCTCGGGCGGGTTATTTCCGTTTGAGCCGATCTATAGCCGATGGGGCAGCCTAATTAAAGCCAGGTTCAGGCCTGTAAACCGGAATTCACCATCAGCAACGAACAGGATCCCTGCTTGAGCCAATGCACCAGAGTTACCACTCAAGCCTGGAACTAACGGCGCTGCTTGGCCTCAATTTCGACTGCACGCACCTTTTTCGCTACCTGATCCAGCACCCCGTTAACATAGCGATGTCCCTTCTCAGCACCAAACACCTTGGCCAGTTCCACCGCTTCGTTGATCACCACCCGATAGGGAACCTCGGGTTTGAAACAGAGTTCATAGGCGCCGAGACGCAGTACCGCCCGCTCCACGGGGTCGACGCTCTCGATAGCCCGGTCCAGGGCCGGCTTCAACAGCTCATCCAGTTCAGCCAGATGCTGGGGCACACCCTGTAGCAGGTCCCGAAAATAGGGAACTTCGAAGCCACCCATGTCCTGTTCCTCGAGGAACTGGTTGGCGATCTCCCCGACATCCTGACCCGCCATCTGCCACTGGTAGATGGCCTGCACGGCATGGCGACGCGCCTGACTGCGCTTCTGACTCATCAGCCGATCTGTCGCAGCAGATTGACCATTTCGATGGCGGACAGGGTCGCTTCCGCCCCCTTGTTACCCGCCTTGGTGCCGGCCCGTTCGATGGCCTGTTCGATGGTATCGACGGTCAGCACACCAAAGGCGATCGGCACGCCATGCTTGAGACTGACCTGAGCCATGCCTTTGACACACTCCCCGGCCACATAGTCAAAATGGGGAGTACCGCCGCGGATCACCGCACCGAGAGCGATGATAGCGTCGTAATCACCCGTAGCGGCAAGTTTCTCCAGTGCCACCGGCATTTCGAAGGCGCCTGGCACTCGTACCAGGGTGATCTCCTTCTCGTTGGCGCCATGTCGCTTCAGGGTGTCGATTGCCCCATCCACCAGGCTCTCCACGACAAAGCTGTTGAACCTTGCGGCCACCAGACAGAAACGCGCTTTGCTGACTGTCATCGCGCCTTCGATCGTCTTAATACTCATGATACTCACCCTGGTCTTGCTTCAATGTTTCAAATCGATGTGTGGCGGGATATGGGTCAGGCCCCGGCCACATACTCTGTGACTTCCATATCGAAGCCGGAGAGTCCGTGGATGCTCTTCGGCGCGCTGAGCACGCGCATCTTGCGTACGCCCAGGTCGGAGAGGATCTGCGCACCAACACCGTAGGTGCGTAGCTCCTTACTATTGTCTTTCTTGACGAACTTGTGCTGAGCGGCATCAAGGGTCTGCATCTCCATCATGCGCTGTACGATCTCGCGCGGTGAGTCGTGGTTGCGCAGCACGACGATGACGCCCTCTCCCGCCTCGGCGATCTGTTGCATCGCACTACGCAGCGGCCAGCCACACTCCTTGAAGTTTGACTCAAAGAGATCGCAGAGGCTGTTCTGCATGTGCACACGCACCAGTGTAGGCTGTTCCGGAGAGGGGTGTCCCATCACCAGCGCCAGATGCAGTTCGTTATCGACGACATCCTGATAGGCGGTCAGGCGGAAATCACCGTAAGTGGTCGGAAAATGGCATTCACTGACCCGTTCCACCGTCTTCTCGTTACTGACCCGATACTGAATCAGGTCGGCAATGGTACCCATCTTGAGATTGTGCTCGCCGGCGAACTTCTCCAGATCGTCGCGGCGGGCCATGGTGCCGTCCTCGTTGAGGATCTCGACGATGACCGAGGTGGGAGACAGCCCCGCCAACCGGGCCAGGTCGCAACCCGCCTCGGTGTGGCCGGCTCGTACCAGCACGCCGCCAGGCTGGGCCATCAGAGGGAAGATATGCCCCGGCTGCACCAGATCCTGAGGCTGTGCATCTTTCGCCACTGCCGCCAGGATGGTAGTCGCCCGGTCGGCGGCGGAGATGCCGGTAGTGACGCCCTCTGCCGCCTCGATGGAGACGGTAAAGTTGGTGGCCGAAAGTTCGTCGTCGGTAGTCACCATCAGCGGCAACCGCAACTGATTGCAGTGCTCTTTGGTCAGGGTCAGACAGATCAGGCCACGGCCGTAGCGGGCCATGAAATTAACCGCCTCAGGAGTAATGCATTCGGCGGCCATGATCAGGTCGCCTTCATTCTCCCGGTCTTCGTCATCCATGATGATGACCATCTTGCCCTGTCGCAGGTCGTCGATGATTTCTTCTGTGGTGTTGAGCGCCATCTATCTCTTCGATTTTGTTCAGAGTTAACGGACCATTCTATCAGAGGCGAACAGTGAGGGCATCAGAATAAATTCGCCGGCGGGTCTCAATCATCATGTGATGAAATCGTGACTTTTGCGTGACCCTGCACGGAGGTAAGGAATTCAGAATTTCCCCTACAGCCTGTCAACCATGAACCGGCTTAACAATGAGGAGATACTGATGAAAAAAACCCTGCTAACCCTAGCCCTGTCTGGCAGTCTGCTGGCGAGCGCCCCCCTGTTCGCACAGGAGATCGACCTGAGCATCACCAACCTGACCAATGCCACCTATTTCACCCCCCTGCTGGTAGCCGTGCATAACCGCCACACCAACCTCTTCGAGCCCGGTGTCGCCGCATCCGAGAACCTGCAGGCGATGGCCGAAGGAGGCAACATATCCGGCCTGATCGATGACGTCATCGCCGGCGGAGGCGACTATGTGGCTGATCCGGCTGGAGGCCTGCTGGCGCCGGGTGCCACTGCGGAAGCAGTGATCGACCTGCGGGGACATCATAATCGTAACCGCAACCTCTCCCTGGTCGGCATGCTGCTACCCACCAACGATGGTTTCGTTGGCCTCGACAGCCTGAAAATCCCCCGCAAACCCGGCACCTACACCGTCTACCTCAACGGCTATGACGCCGGTACCGAGGCCAACGATGAGATCATCACCGGCGGTGGCGCGCCCAACACGCCTGGAGTACCTGCCGATCCAGGTGGCAACGCCGGTAGCGGCGGCATAGCAAGCGTGGGGCCCGACCACAACCCGACAGTGCATATCCATCGCGGGGTGATCGGTGATGACGATCCGAATGGTGGTCCCAGCGATCTGGATGCGCGGGTACACGGCTGGCAGGGGCCGGTGGCTAAGCTGGTGATCCGCGTCGGAAGAAATTCTTATGATGATTGATTGAAACCTGAATCCGTGGGTTCATGAAGGCAGACGGCCACCCACCCTGCAATATTTTTGCAGGGTGGGGTCCATCCGCTACCGCCACCACCTTTGCCGCTTCTGCATGGCTGAATCGCGCATCTACAGCAGGCCAAGGCTGTCTCTGTCAGCGAAAAAAACCGCGTGACTTCAGCAGCGCCTCAGTTACCCCGCCCGGCTCCGATTCAGCCGCCCGCTCTCCCAACATCAGGCGTTCCAGATAGCGCGCGATCAGGTCCACCTCCAGATTGACCTGAGAACCCACCTTGTAGCCTTCCATAATGGTCTCCTGCAGGGTGTGCGGCACGATATTAAGCTCGAACACCGCCCCTCGCACGGCATTCACCGTGAGGCTGGTGCCGTCCACGCAAATGGAGCCCTTATGCGCGATATACTTCGCCAGCTCCGCTGGGGCCTCGATGGAGAAACGGATCGATCGGGCATCGCTCCGGCGCTCCACCACCCGGCCGATGCCATCCACATGACCGCTCACCAAGTGGCCACCGAGACGGGTATTCAAGGTCAGCGCCTTCTCCAGATTGACGCGACTTCCCGGCTTCAACAGATGGAGTGAGGTCAGCGACAGGGTTTCGCGTGAGACATCGGCGGCAAATCCCCGGGAAGAGAGTTCCACCGCTGTCAGACAGACACCATTGGTGGCGATGCTGTCGCCGAGGGCCACATCCGCCAGGTCGAGATCTCCGCTGTTGACGCTCAGACGGACATCGCCGCCTCGCTCGGTGAGCGCCTCGATATGGCCGATCGCCTGGATGATTCCGGTAAACATGACTACTCCTCTCGGCCCAACCGGGGTACGGCAGTGATACGGATATCCTCACCGACCTGGCGCAGATCGGTAATTTTGAGCGGGAGACGTTGGCTCATCAGCTCGATCGCCGGCAGATTGAAGAGCCCGCGGGCGCTATTGCCCATCAAATGGGGCGCCAGGTAGATCACCAACTCATCGATCAAACCTTCGGCCATCATCGCCCCCGCCAGTACTGCCCCCGTCTCCAACAGCACTTCATTGATCTCCTGGGATGCCAGATAGGCCATCACCTGTCTCAGATCGAGTCGATCGCCATCGGCGGGTCGGGTCACCACCTGGGCTCCAGCCGATTCCAACGGCGCGGCATCGAGACGGACCTCGTCGGAGCAGACGATCAGCACCGGCCCAGGCTGGCTCAGCATCTTTGCACTCGGCGGCGTCTTCAGTTGAGGATCGAGCACCACCCGCAGTGGCTGTGGAGTATGCAGGTCGGAATCCAGACCGAGGTCGCTCGGCGAGAGCCGCACATTCATGGTGGGATCATCGGTCTGCAGGGTACCAAAACCGGTAAGGATGGCCGCACTGCGGGCCCGCAACCGATGGACATCCTCGCGTGCCGCAGAAGAGGTGATCCACTGACTCTCGCCGCTGGCCATGGCAGTACGGCCATCCAGACTCATGGCCAGTTTACAGCGCACATAGGGCAGGCCGTGGCGCATGCGCTTGATGAAGCCGGGATTGAGAGCTTCGGCCTGAGCCTGCATTACCCCCTCTTCCACTGAGATGCCGGCTTCACGCAACTGGGCGAAGCCTTGACCCGCTACTTGGGGGTTGGGGTCAGGCATGGCGGCGACGACTCGTTTGATCCCCGCTTCGATCAGGCCATCGCTGCAAGGCGGGGTACGGCCATGGTGGCAACAGGGTTCCAGGGTGACATAGGCGGTGGCGCCACGGGCCCGTTCACCAGCCTGTGCCAGCGCATTGCGTTCAGCGTGAGGTTCACCGGCCCGGCGATGATAACCCTCGCCGACCACCTCGCCCTGCCTGACCAGCACACAGCCGACCCGGGGATTGGGATGGGTGGTATAGAGCCCCTTGCGAGCCAGTTGAATGGCACGTGCCATATGGCGATGATCGACGTCGCTACTCATTTCTTTTTATCCGGGTCACCCAGCAGGTCGAGCTGTTGACGGCGCGCCTCAGGACCGGGTTGCTGTTCAAGCCGCTCGATCACCTCACGGAAGGCGTGCACATCCTCGAATTTGCGGTAGACCGAGGCAAAGCGCACATAGGCAACCTGATCCAGTTTTCTGAGTTCATCCATAACCATCTCGCCAATGGCCAGAGAGGGTACTTCCCGCTCGCCACCGGCCATCAGCTTGCGTGTGATATGGTTGATCGCCGCATCCACGTCTTCGGCGCTGACGGGGCGCTTCTCCAGCGCCCGCGCCATACCGGCCCGCAGTTTGCGGCCATCGAAATGGACCCGACTGCCGTCATGCTTGACCACCCAGGGCAGATTCAGCTCAGCGGTTTCGTAGGTGGTAAAGCGCTCTTTACAGACAGTGCACTCGCGTCGCCGACGTATCTGGTCCCCCTCACCCGCCAGGCGGGAGTCGATGACCTTGGTGTCCTGGGCTCCGCAGAAAGGGCAGCGCATAATTCTTCAGCAATTTTGAATGACAAATTGAGCATGTTGAAATGATGGCGTGCGCTGTGCTTGCACACTGCGTCGACTGTTTGCACAAGCGCGCCCGCGATGCGCACACCACCATTCAACACTCATAATTCATGATTCAAAATCAATCCCCATAGACCGGGTGCTTGGCACAGATATCCAGCACCTTCTGCTTGATATCGTCAATCACCGCCTGATCGCCGCCACCAGCGATAACATCGCACATCCAGCCGGCAAGCGTGATGCACTCGGCTTCGCTGAAACCACGGGTGGTGACTGCTGGGGTACCGACCCGGATACCGGAGGTAACAAAGGGAGACTGGGGATCATTCGGTACCGCATTCTTGTTGACGGTGATGTTGGCCGCACCCAACCAGGCATCCACATCCTTACCGGTGAGACCCGCTTCGATGAAGCTGACCAGAAACAGATGATCGTCGGTGCCCTTGGAGACCACGTCGTAACCCCGCTCCATAAAGACCTTGGCCATGGCTCTGGCGTTGTCGATTACCTGCTGCTGATAGGCCTTATACTCAGGCTCCATCGCCTCTTTGAAGGCCACCGCCTTGGCGGCGATGACATGCATCAGGGGACCGCCCTGGGTGCCGGGGAAGACCAGTGAGTTGAGCTTCTTCTCGATCTCTTCATTGGCCTTGGCCAGAATCAGGCCACCGCGGGGACCGCGCAGGGTCTTGTGGGTAGTGGTGGTGGTGACGTCGGCGATCTGCACCGGGCTGGGGTAGAGCCCAGCGGCAATCAGGCCGGCCACGTGGGCCATATCGACGAAGAGGTAGGCCCCCACTTCGTCAGCGATGTCACGAAAACGCTGCCAGTCGACCACACGGGAGTAGGCGGAGAAACCGGCAACGATCATCTTTGGCTTATGTTTCCGGGCCAGACGCTCGACCTCATCGTAGTCGATCTCGCCGGTTTCGGGATTGAGCCCATACTGCACCGCATTGTAGAGCTTGCCGGAGAAGTTGGGCTTGGCACCGTGGGTGAGATGGCCGCCATGCGCCAGGCTCATGCCGAGGACGGTATCCCCGGGCTGGCAAAGCGCCATATAGACGGCGGCGTTGGCCTGGGAGCCGGAGTGGGGCTGTACGTTGGCGTAGTCGGCGCTGAACAGGGCCTTGGCGCGGTCGATGGCGAGCTGTTCCGCCACGTCCACATTCTCGCAACCACCGTAGTAGCGCTTGTGTGGATAGCCCTCGGCGTATTTATTCGTCAGCACACTGCCCTGGGCCTGCATGACACGGGGACTGGTGTAGTTTTCTGAGGCGATGAGCTCGATGTGCTCTTCCTGACGACGCTCCTCTGCCGCGATCGCCGCCCACAGTTCGTCGTCATACCCCTGGATCTGCATACTGTTCTTGAACATCTGGTTACTCCGGCAGAAGAAAACGCAGAAATATACCAAATAATCCGCGTAACGTCGTGGCGAGAATGGGGATCCCGTAACGCACTGGGCGGAACCCGCCCATATGCGCGCTAACGGGTTGACTAGCTGGGAGTTTTCAGCAGCAGTTTGAGACTGCTCACGATCTCTTCACGGTAACCGAGCTGGTAGATCAACAGAATGACCACGAACACCGCTACCAGCATGGCTGCGGAGACCCCGAAACCGGTTACCTCGACACGCCGTTTCAATGCCAGATCGCCAGTCCAGACCCGGGAGACCTGTCCCAGCACGGGGACACCTGCGTCCTTTCTCAACAAAGAAGGATCATAGTAAACAGGCTTCAATTGAGAGAGCAGGAAGGCCAAACCACCGCCAGCGGCAAAACCCAGAATAAGGATACCGACACTCAGTAAAATGCGTTTCGGCCCCACCGGCAGCAGCGGCACTTTGGGCGGCTCGACAATGCGAAACTTCACGTTATCGCCCGCCACATCCGCCTGCTCCGACATCCGGGCCGACTCCAGACGCTGCACCAGCTCCTGATAGTTGGTCCGATTGATCTCATAGTCACGATTGAGTCGAGTCAGTTCCGCTTCGACTTTCGGCAGTACGTCGAGTTTGGTCTTGAGCAGATCGATACGCTTCTGGTACTCCCTCTGGCGCAGGCGGATTGCGGTCAAATTGACCTCAGCCTGACGATAGGCAAGTTTGAGCTCTTCCAGAGCCGTGGAGACCCCCTGGTTCGGGGATTGGGACATGACCACACCCTGTTTCGCTTCCTTAGCTTTCAACTCGGCGATAGTTGATTTCAACTCCTTAACGCTGGGATGTTCTTCGGTATATCTCAACAGCAGTTCGTCAAGGCGGGTTTCCAGCGCCAGGATACGCTGGCCGGTGGGCGTTTCCAGTACAACTTCTCCCTGACGGCGCCGCTGCTCCTCCTCGCTAGCGGTAGTTTTATACTGTCGCTGCAGCTCGTCGCGGCGGATCTGCGCCTCTTTCAGCTGCAGATCCACATTCTGCAGCTCACTTTGCGCTTCTTGCAGTTGGCTGAAGATACCACCGCTCTGGCCAGGCATGGTATCCACATTGCGTCGCTTGAATTCAGTCAACCGATTCTCGGCCAGCACCAGACGGGCCTCGTATTCCTTGATCTGCTCCTGCAGAAACTTCTGCGCCGTATCCGACTCCATCCGGGTATCGCCGAGGGCTGCCTCAACGAAAATATTCAGCAGGATCTCCACCACCTTCTTAGCAATGTAGGGATCCTTGTATTCATAGCTGATGGTATAAAAATTTTGCCGGCGCTGAGTTTGAACCTGCACCGTCTCACGCAGTTTTTCAATTAACCGTTGGCGGTCTTCAACCGAAGTGGCCTCCAGATCGAGATCGGAGTCCCGCAGGACCTTCTCCAGATTCTCGTTATTCAGCAGAGTTCGCGTCATCAACTGCAGTCGCTGATCCAGGTCGGTCTGCACCGCGAGGCCCTGTAAGAGGGGGCGGAGTACACTCTCAGTGTCGACATAGACCTTGGCCATCGACTGGTATTTATCCGGCGTGATGAAAATCAGACCCCAACCCACAAGGGTTACCAGCCAGGCAATCAATATCGCAGGCCAGCGGAATCGCCATGCGGAGCGTATGTGGTTTTTCAGCGTGACAATCAGTTCATTCATGCTCTGGCTACACCTTAATATCCTGTTTTACCGCGGATAGCGCATTTAGCGGCCGGAAAAGACTCTAGGAGAGTCGGCCAGCATTGTACAGCATTTGGCGCATTTTACCGTGGAGATCCTTAACCCGAATGTTTCACCAGGGAATGCGGGGGTCGGTACGATGGCGCGTTCAGCGAGGGACGGTAACACTTTGTACTTTGCTGATATTCCAGGAATATTCAAAAACCATAATGCATTCATCGAATTTCTAAGCAGCGGGTGGAATATTCGGGTTAAGCATGTTCTAGACTTATTAGTGTTCGGATCGACCTGCCAGGGAAAAACTTGAATTGGCGTGACAGCTCCGCCTGTCCAGCCATCAAGCTTTGACCTGCCATCGCAATAAGCGTGGGTTATGTTGAGAGGTCATCCCAGTGAGCTGCAGCTCCCGCATTAATCCGGATACCGCAACCGAGAGACCACCTGGCAATTGCACAATGAAGACCATATCGAAAAATGTCGATGGCAATTTCTACCCGGAGTTTCATTTCGGCTGGGGCGGTTGCGCAGAGGAGCTGTTCCACTACCTCTCCCGCTATGCGCCATATACAGAGGCATTTCTGCGTAACCTGGCGGACCAGCGGCAGTTCAGCCTCGCGGGCTACTCCCCCAGCAAACTCAGCGAGAAACAACGTCGTCTGATGGCGGCGATCCTCTTCACCGAGCCCAACCGAGACTCCGCACGGGCACTCACTTGCATTATCAGGGCCGTGAGCACAGAGAATCCGGAAGTGGATGAGGCTCTGCTAGAGCAATACCGGGATCACCTGAAGGTCATTCCTGAAGGGGTGACGCTGGTCTATGCCGAACGCAGCCCCCATATCATTCGGGACGACGTGGCGCCGCTGGACCCCTTTCTGAATCTTGCCACGCGATTGAAGTTACCGGTTGCCGTCCATGACCACCATGTGGAGGTGTCATTGAAGCAGTTGGCAGAACATCTCGACTCGCCTAACGCTACTCAGCGCAGCAATCTGCAAGATGCCATCCTGCGGGCACACAACGCCGGTTATATCCTGCGCAACCATCCCGGGCTGACACACAAGATGGCCCATGACATTGGTGACGAGGCGGTTTGAAGACCGCCCCGCCCAACACCATTTAGTCCTCAGAACCACCCAACAGTGCAGGACGCTCCTGTTTACGGCCATTGCGCTGATGACGGTGAGCCGGTTTGCTACGGCTCTCCGCCGGTTTACGGTGGACATGACGCTGTCCCGGCTTGGCTGGCTTCGATTTCCCGTTGCCGGCCTCACTACGTTGCCCCTTCTCCGCAGCGCCAGAGGCGCGGCGTCTGCCTTCTGTCTGCTGGCGGGGGTTTGAGCGGCCACCCCTGCCCTGTCGCTGCTGAATCGGCTCGGGCTTGATGGTCGGATCGGGTTCATAACCCTCGAGCACCACTTTGGGAATCTGTCGTTTGAGCAGCCGTTCGATATCACGCAACAGCTTATCCTCATCGACACAGACCAGCGAGACAGCCACTCCCTCGTTGCCGGCGCGGCCGGTACGGCCAATCCGGTGAACATAGTCCTCCGGCACATTCGGCAGCTCGTAGTTCACCACATGGGGCAGCTGATCGATATCGAGTCCGCGGGCAGCGATATCGGTCGCTACCAGCACGCGCACCTCACCCGACTTGAATCCCGCCAAGGCCCGGGTGCGCGCACCCTGACTCTTGTTGCCGTGGATCGCCGCAGCACTGAGGCCGTCTTTCTCCAACTGCTGGGCCAGACGGTTGGCGCCATGCTTGGTACGGGTAAAGACCAGCACCTGGCGCCAGTTCTGCGAGCCGATCATGTGGCTGAGCAGTTCGCGTTTGCGTTGCTTGTCCACCGGGTGGACCACCTGCTCGATGCGCTCGGCCGTGGTGTTGCGACGCGCCACCTCGAGCAACTCGGGGCTGTTCAGCAAGCGGTCGGCAAGCTGTTTGATCTCGTCGGAAAAGGTGGCGGAAAAGAGCAGGTTCTGACGTGCCCCGTTCTTCGGCAGCAGTGCCAGTACCTTACGGATGTCGTGGATGAAGCCCATGTCCAGCATACGGTCAGCTTCGTCCAACACGAGAATTTCGATCTGCGAGAGATCCAGGGTCTTCTGCGAGACATGATCGAGCAGACGGCCCGGTGTCGCCACCAGGATATCGACCCCGCGGCGCAACTGCGCAATCTGCGGGTTGATCTTGACGCCGCCGAAGATCACAGCGGAACTGAATGACAGATGGCGACCGTAGGTGGCGACGCTTTCGCCGACCTGGGCAGCCAGTTCGCGGGTTGGCGTCAGCACCAGGGCCCGCACAGGGCGACGGCCCTGGGGCAGCGGCTTCTCGCTCAAGCGTTGTAACAACGGCAGGGTGAAACCAGCGGTTTTGCCGGTGCCGGTCTGGGCGCCGGCCATCACATCCCGACCACTGAGTATCACAGGGATCGCCTTGCGTTGAATCGGTGTGGGTTCTGAATAGCCCTGCTCGCTAACCGCGCGCAGGAGTTCGGCCGAAAGACCGAGGGTATCGAATGACATGAGGTATTAACTCCAGTCGTGCCATCCCGCTGCAGCTTTCACTGTGGGGATCCGGTCCTGGCTGGATAGAGGGAATTCTCTGGCGTAAGCGGAGGTCCCCACGGGGGGGAGGGTTCGGCTCAAATCCTTTCCTGCGATCTGAAAATCGCGCTGGGTGCTGACCGGTCAGGCACCCGGAAAGCGCGCACTCTAACAGAGCCCAGGCCAAATGTCCTCTGTTTCCGCAACGGTTGTCAGAATTCGATATCGCAGATACCCTGCGCAATTGCCGGTTTTCGGAGATTGCCAACAGAGGAAGTTCACCTTGGCTACGATTTACGATCTCAAACCTCGCTTTCAGGCCCTGTTGCGTCCGCTAAACGCCACCCTGGTACGACTGGGCATCAGCGCCAACATGGTCACCCTGGCAGCCCTATTACTCTCCCTGTTACTGGGTATGGCCCTCGCCTTGAGTCCCCAGAACCGACTGTTTCTGTTATTGATGCCCGTGTGGCTCTTTCTGCGTATGGCGCTGAATGCCATCGACGGCATGCTGGCGCGCGAACACGACATGCAGAGCCGCTTGGGCGCGGTGCTCAACGAGATGGGGGATGTGCTCTCCGATGCAGCCCTCTACCTGCCGCTGGCGCTGGTTCCCGGTGTGCCGGCAATGGCTGTCGTGCTCACCGTACTGCTCTCGGTGATGGTGGAGATGGTGGGCGTCGTCTCGGTACAGATTGGCGGCTCGCGCCGCTATGACGGTCCTTTCGGCAAGAGCGACCGGGCCTTCGCCTTCGGTCTGCTCTGCCTGTTGCTGGGCCTGGGCGTCCCGCTCGGTAGCTGGATCGACTGGTTGCTGTGGGCGCTGGTGCTGGCCTCTGCCCTGACCCTGTTCAATCGGGCAAAAAAAGCCCTGGCGGAAGCACCCCATGTTTAGCCATCTCGCAACACCGGTACTCTGGGCTCTCGGAGGGCTCTACGGGCTGTTGATCACAGCCAGTCTGATCGTGATAGTGATACGCCGACAAGACCCGGAAAAACATCGGGAGCTTAGCGCTCGGGTCAACTCCTGGTGGGTCATGATCGCCATCTTCACGCTGGCCATCGCAGTGAGCAAACGCCTATCGATCATCTTCTTTGCCCTGATCTCATTCCTCGCCCTGAAAGAGTATCTGGCCATGATCGCCACCCGCCGTGCAGATCGCCGGGTGGTTTTCTGGGCCTTTCTGGCCATTCCGGTGCAATTCTATTGGGTGGCCATCGGCTGGTATGGCCTGTTCCTCATCTTCATTCCGATCTACATGTTCCTGCTGATACCGACCCGTATGGTACTGATCGGTGAGACCAAGGGATTCCTCTACGCGGCCGGTACCCTGCACTGGGGGTTGATGACCACGGTCTTCAGCATCAGCCATGCGGCCTATCTGCTCGCATTACCTGAAAACAGTGCCAACCCGGCGGGCGGACCCGGTCTGCTCTTCTTCCTGGTGTTTCTCTCCCAGTTCAACGATGTCACCCAATACACCTGGGGTAAGCTCTTCGGCAAACATCCGGTGGTGCCGAAAGTGAGTCCGAAAAAGACCTACGAAGGACTGATTGGCGGCGTCCTCACCACCACCCTGACTGCCTGGTTGATCGCACCCTACCTGACTCCACTGGAAGGCGGTTGGGCTCCCGTTGCCGGTCTGATCATCGGCCTCTCCGGTTTCTTTGGTGACGTTGTCATCTCCGCCTTGAAGCGGGATATCGGCGTAAAAGACAGCGGCAATCTGATCCCGGGACACGGTGGCATCATGGATCGCATCGACAGCCTGACCTTCACCGCCCCGCTCTTCTTTCACTACCTCTATTACCTCTACTATTGAAGCTCATGGCCAGGCTGCCTCAACTGCTCTTCTTCCTGCTGCTGGCCAAGCCACTGTTGATGTTCATATTGGGCTTCAATGTACGCTTCCGGGAGCGACTGCCGACAACAGGGCCGGCCATTCTGATCGCCAACCACAACAGCCATCTCGATACCCTGGCCCTGATGTCTCTCTACCCCCTTCAGATGTTGCATCGGTTGCGTCCGGTGGCCGCCATGGACTACTTCATGCGAAATCCGCTGCTGGCCTGGTTCGCTACTCGTATCATCGGCATCATCCCGCTTCGCCGATCGGTCAAAGCGGGTCAGGGAGACCCCCTGGGAGAGAGCGTAGCGGCCCTCGAACGGGGCGAGATCCTGATCCTCTTTCCTGAGGGCAGTCGAGGCGAGCCTGAGCACCTGGGCGAGTTCAAGTCGGGGATAGCTCACCTGGTGAAACGGCTCCCCAAGGTGCCTGTGGTGCCTATCTATCTACATGGCCTCGGCATGGCGCTGCCGAAGGGGGAAGCCTTGCTGGTACCCTATTTCTGCGATGTCTTTATCGGCGAGGCCCTCTACTGGCAGGGAGAGAAAACCGCTTTCATGAGGCTACTCAAAACGGCCATGAACCGACTTGCCCGACAGGGAGGCTTTCCCAATTGGGAGTGATACCCGGGTTTTCCCGAGCCGGCAGCATTGCGACTTGAAGCCCCGAATGCAACCGATTATGGTGCCCGCTCAATGCTCTCCAATCTGCTGATCTGCGCCGAAGGAATATTATGAAACTCAAGCAAATCTGGGTCGACGCAGATGCTTGCCCTAAGGTCATCAAAGAGATCCTTTTCCGGGCGGCGGAACGGGTCGGTATTCAAGTGACCCTGGTCGCCAACCAGGCCTTGTCGATCCCGCGCTCCCGTTATATCAGCACCGTGCAGGTCCCTGCCGGTTTCGATGTGGCTGACAACCATATCGCACAACAGGTGGTCGAAGGCGATCTGGTGATTACGGCGGATATACCACTGGCTGCCGATGTCATCGCCAAAGGCGCACTGGCGCTCAACCCCCGAGGCGAACTCTACACCGAGGCGAACATCCGAGAGCGGCTGACCATGCGGGATTTCATGGATACCCTGCGCGGCAGCGGCGTGGATACCGGCGGACCGCCGGCCATGAATCAGGCCGATCGGCAACAGTTTGCCAATCAACTCGACAGACTGCTGGCACAGCGTGACTAGCCTTTCGGCTGTGATCGATCCCTGGGCAGGCGATCGACCTGCACGGCCCAATGGATCAGGCCGTACAGGTCGCGTAGCTTTTTTTAAAACCGATTATTCGATCAGATCGCCGGGAGTCGCCGGCAGACGCGGCATGGTCTGCTTGGGAAACTCGCCGTTGAGGGCACCGAGGAAGGCCACGATCTCCTCCACTTGCTGCGGCTGCAACTCTTTGCCCAACTGAGTCTTCGACATCACACGTACCGCCTCTGGCAACGACTTCACGCTACCGGTGTGCATGTAGGGCGCGGTGTAGGCAAGATTGCGCAGAGTCGGTACCCGCCACATGTTTTTGTCTGCTTCTTTGCCGGTGGCAGCCATGCGGCCGGCATCATTCATCAAACCATATTTGCTGACGTAGTCGTTATCGGTGAAGGTCGGGAATTTCTGGTAGAAGCCCTGTCCGGTCTTCAGTGTCGGCCCGTTGAAGTTGGCGCCGCTATGGCAGGCTGTGCATCCCGTCTCAGCAAAGGTCTGCATGCCGCGTATCTGTTGTGCCGTCATGGCCGTCTTCTCACCGCGCACATAGCGATCGTAAGGGCTGTTTGGCGTGATCAGCGTACGCTCGTAAGCAGCGATCGCCTTGGCGATATTGTCGATGTTAACGTTATCGCCTGTACCGAACGCCTTGTCGAAATAGGGCTTGTAGCCGGGAATCTTTTCAATACGGTCGGAGACGGCATTCAGATCATTCATGCCCATTTCGATGGGATTGGCCGGCGGCCCCTTGGCCTGATCCTCCAGAGTGGAAGCGCGTCCGTCCCAGAACTGTACGGAGTGGAATGCCGCATTCCAGACTGTGGGGGCATTACGCCCGCCTGCCTGATCGTGTACCCCGATCGACGTAGTGCGATGATCGTCCCCGCCCTCCATGACGTTGTGGCAGCTGAAGCAGGAAACCGTCCCGTTGGAGGAAAGCCGGGTATCGAAATAGAGCATCTTGCCGAGTTCGACTTTTTCGGGCGTGGTGGGATTGTCCGCCGGTTCCGGTGCCTTTTCAGGCAGGGCCTGCCACTGACTGGCGGCCATCGCAGTGGTGGAGAGAAATGAGCAGAGTAGCGCTAGTGTTTTGACTTTGTGCATGTTAAAGCCTCCATTGCATACATAGTCTGTAAATCAATTGCAATTGCCGAAGGACCGCCACAGGAAGATCTGCGCCGGCCATAAGGCAAGACGCTAAGCCTGCCAACTGAAATGAAACTGAAAATCGGCTGCAGTCAGCGCAAAGAGGTGCAACCGTTCACAATCGGCAATCCATTTGGTTAAAGAGTGGTTCGATTGCGTAAATAAACGGCGTAAACGTCAGCCGGTAATCTCTAACGGTCATGCATTTCGATTTAATGGCAAGTCGCTAAAAACATCTTAGGGATCAGACAGGCGCCTGCTGAATGAACTGCAGCGGGATGCCATTCATGCGCTGTTCGAAGTGTTCCAGCAAACGGGATGAAGCCAGTTTGATCACAAAGCAGTTAGTCTCCGGGCCGCGACTGTTCAACTCCCTGGCGATCGCATCGGTAGTCGAGAGGTCGAGGCTATCGTCTATTTCATCAGACCGGGTCACTCTGAACTGACCTGGGTATAGCACCCCTTATCATCACGCACACCATTTCTACAAGGCCACGGGACACCCCAAACTGAAAAGGTTGCCGGCAGTGACTTCACGCAATTCCAATTTCACAGATACCATCACTACAGGCAGCTTCCGCATCGGCTTTGTTGGCGCTGGCAACAGCCGTACGCAGCACCACCCCGGCATTGACCGCGGCAACAAGATTGACCAGTTTTTCGATGGTCGCGTATTCAATGCCCAGTTCCACCGCCTCGGTAATTCGCCGGCTGGTGCAATCCTGGCAGCCTCTCGTCAGGGTGACGGCCAAGCCTACAAGATGCTTTTCCCTGGCTGACAGATCATTCGCTGAATGTTCTTTCTCCAATCGATTCAAGGCTTCTTTGATGCTGAATTTAGTGATATCCATTCTCTTCTCCTGAGGTGTTCTGTTAACCGTCTATACACGCTCTCAATAGGCCGCTGAGTCGAATGGCACTGACTTAAACAAGTATTCGGTGCGGCAAGCCGCACCCTACCCGTAATTAAACCGTAGGGTGCAACTTGCCGCACCGCTATTCTTTAACAACCCGGCACATTTCGCTTAAGTCAGTGCCATTCGCCGCTGAGTCTATTCGGCGCTCGCCTTCATCGGCACCCAGCCATCGATCTCTTCGACCCTTTGCAGCCAGGTCTTAACAGCGGGATAGGGCTGCAGAGAAAAATTGCCCTCGCCGGCAAGTGAGACATAGGGATAGCAGGCGATGTCTGCAATAGAGTGGTGGTCGGCCGCCAGCCAGGGGTGATCGGCAAGACGCTCTTCCATCGCCTGCAAGCCCGGTCGCGCATCCTGGTGGCACTGCTCCAGATCGTAGGGACGATCGAAAAGAATCTTGGCGCGGGCTCGCGCCAGACCATAGAGCAGTTCGTTTTCGGAGACCGCGAGCCACTGCATCACCCGGGCTTCGCCGAGTGGATCATCGGGCAACCAGGTGGCATCGCCATAACGCCGGGCCAGGTAGACCAGGATGGCCATGGAGTCCCAGATCACCACCTCATCGTCGACCAGCACGGGAACCTGGCCACGCGGGTTGAGCCGTTTGAACGCAGGTGTCAGCGTCTCCCCGGCAAGGATATCGGTGGGCATGCGTTGATAGGGTAGTCCCAGCATGGCCAGCAGCAGACGCACCTTGTAGCAGTTGCCGGAGCGGTCCAGGTCATAAAGTTTCAAGCGACTCATGCATGTGCTCCTTGTTGTGCCCGCGTTGCCTGCGTCAAACCGGCATAGCCCCAGTTCTGCGCCGGGAGTTCGTCAATCACGATATAGCTCGCCTCTTCCAACTCGCCAACGGTATCGACCAGCAACCGATGGAGGCGGGCTATCAGCGATGCCTTCTGATGCTGACTGTTGCTGCCCTGGGTGATCTTAATGTCAAGATAGGCCGTGGCTTTAACGGACACGGCAGAGCCAATAGTCCAGAGCCGGGCTTCGCCGCTGGTGATGTGTACGGCGGTCACCGCCCGGCGTTTACCGACCTCCTCCACCAGGGCATCGGTAATGCCGCGGGCAAGGGAAGCGGCTTGCTCGGGTGTCGGCATGGGGGTGATCTTGAGTTCAGCGTACGGCATCTGCAATCTCCTTGACGTGGTGAAATAAGAGCCTAGTCTTAGATCATCTATTTGTTAAACGAATTATTTGGATACCTCTTATTTGATTTATGAATATATTCCCCCGCGACCTGGAGCTGGAGTTACTGCGCACCTTCGTTGCCGTCGTTGACGGTGGCGGTTTCACCCGTGCCGCCGAGCGACTGCACCGCACTCAGTCCACCATCAGTCAACAGCTCAAGCGGTTGGAGGAGCGGCTGCAGACGCCCCTACTGGAACGCAACACCCGCCGCGCCACCCTGACAGAACGGGGCGAATTGTTACTGGGCTACGCGCGGCGACTGCTTAGCCTCAATGACGAGGCGCTGGCAGCGCTGGCCGAAACCCGCCTGCAGGGACGGGTACGCCTGGGATCGGCGCAGGAGGTGGCCGATGGTGGACTGGCTGATCTGCTGGCACACTTCTCCCGTCTCCACCCGGGGGTGGCCTTAGAGGTACGGGTCGATTCCAATCTCAAATTGCGTGATGAGATCGAGCGCGGCGAGCTGGATCTGGCGGTCCTCTTTCAGGAGCCGGGGGAGCAGCAGAATGGCGTCAGATGCGAGGTCATCGATCGGTTGCGCCGGGTCTGGGTCGCCTCGCCCGAGCTCTCCATCGTGGCCGATGAACCTATCCCCTTGGTCCTCTCCAACGGTCCCTGCATCTTTCGCAATGCGGTGCTCGCCACCCTCGACGGCATCCCCCGCCCCTGGCGCATCGCCCTGTCCAGCCCCAGTCTCTCGGGCATGCGCGCCGCCTTGCGCGCCGGTCTCGGCATCGGCGTGCGTACCGAGCGCTGGCTGGAGCCCGATCTGCGAACCCTCGAGCGTGAACTGCCGCCCCTGCCCGATGTGGAACTGGTACTCCTCTCCGCCGACAATACCGGCGAACAGGTCGTGGAGCGGCTGCGCAGCGCCCTGCACTCCGCCCTCCTCCCCTGACGCCTATCCATTGCGCACGCTCGGTCAGGCCAAGCCCAGAGAATGACACTAAAGTGTCGGCCAGATTGAGGAGGTAGGGACGTGATTGAAAATCGAGGCTCGACATACGCGGAGAGATTCGACCGTGTATTCGTCCACATCGACCGGCATCTTGACGAGAATCTCTCGATTGACAGATTGAGTCAGGTCGCCAGCTTTTCACGCTTCCATTTTCAGCGGCAGTTTTCCACCTACGTGGGCATGAGCGTGACCCGCTATATCCAGCTGCTGCGTCTGCGTCGGGCATCCTACCAGCTGGTCTTCAGCGAGCATCGCCGGATCATCGACATCGCTTTGGAAGCCGGTTTTGAAAACCCCGAGTCGTTCTCCCGCGCCTTCAAAAAGCGTTTCGCACAGACGCCTTCTCAATTCAGAGACCAACCCGCATGGCAGCCCTGGAACGAGCGCATGCAACTACCTGAACGAGAGGTGAGCACAGCAATGGATATCGAAATTGTGGATTTCAAAGAGACTCTGATCGCGGTCCTCGAGCACCGTGGAGCACCCGAACGGATCTTAGAGTCGGTCAAAGTGTTTATCGACTGGCGCAAGCAGAGCGGACTCTCTCCCAACGCCAGCAGCCGTACCTTCGGCATCCCCTATAGCGACCCGGCGAATACCCCGCCGGAGTCGTTCCATTTCGATATCTGCGGTGAGATCGATAGCGCCGTGCCGGAGAATCCCCAAGGGGTTATCAGCAAACGGATTCCCGCTGGACGTTGCGCCAAGCTACGCCACATCGGCTCCACCGATTGCATTGCGGAGAGCATCTATCCCCTCTACCGGGATTGGCTGCCGGAGAGTGGAGAGGAGCTACGCGATTTCCCCATCTTCTTCCACTATCTGAAGCGGGTACCGGAAGTGCCGGAGCATGAACAGATCACGGACATCTATCTGCCATTGAAATAATCATACCGCGATTAGGTGTGGGTCGATGGATTCTGTCACCGCTTCGGTGGGGCAGGGCCCCACCCTACCGGCAATACGAAGTGTAGGGTGGGGCCCTGCCCCACCAGGTATCGATAGCTTGTGACAAGCCGCAACGGCTGTGCTATTCCTGTTCTCCCGCTATGTAAACAAACAAAATAAATCGAAGGAGATCGATATGCAGTCAGCCAAATACCTTGTCGCAGCGGCAGCACTTACCCTGTCCCCCCTGGTGCAGGGATTTGAACTCACCAGCAGTGACATCGAAGCCGGCAAGCCGATGCCCAAAGCACAGGAGTATCAGGGCTTCGGTTGCGATGGGGGAAACATCTCGCCCCAGCTCGCCTGGAAGGATATACCGGAAGGAACCAAGAGCTTCGCCGTCACTGCCTATGATCCTGACGCCCCCACCGGCAGCGGCTGGTGGCACTGGCTCGCCTATAACATTCCGGCGAGCGTCCACGAACTCGCCAGTGGCGCCGGCAACCCCGCATCGGATCTCGCGCCGGCCGGCATGGTTCAACACCGCACTGATTACGGCTCGACCGGTTTCGGTGGCGCCTGCCCACCCAAAGGCGACAAACCGCACCGCTACCAGTTCAAGATCTTCGCCCTCGATGTCGATCAACTCGACATCGACCCGGCCAGTTCGGCCGCTCTGGTCGGCTTCATGCTCAATGCGCACAAAATTGGCGTGGCCGAGCTGGAGTCGCTCTATCAACGCTGAGCCATGAGAGGCTCAGGGTTCGCCCGGGAACCCGATGATCGTTGTTCAGCTGCGGATTGATGATTGAGCCAATACCGCAGCTGGGCGGCGCTGATCACACACCCAAGCGACAGGCGGCCAACCCTTAATCCGACAACCAGGAAAAAGAGTCAGCCAGAAAAGCCGTGCCGCCGCCGATAATGCAGCGGCCATGCGAGAGAATGATGTTATCCGGCTGCCAGTCGAGCATCTTTTGCAAGGCAGCACGCGCTAAGTTCCGGTCGCCGAAGCGGAAGCTCAGGCGCCAATCAATCGGCGTGCGCCCCCTGGGCGCCAGGATACCGGCAAAACGAGCCAGAACTCGCTGCCATCCATTGATGGAATCAGGTTCAAAATTTTCGATGAGATCGGTCAGGAGCAAACTACGGCTTGCTCTGTGAAAGAAGACCACCTCTTGCATTACCGGACTGCCACGAAAAAGCGCCTGCCCGATCTGCTCCGCCCAGGCATCCTCCGGCTGATCCGCCAATTCAGCGTCGAAGCGCAGATCAGCGCGTTTCTCAATCAGACCGGGCGCGGCATAGCTTCTGGCAGCCGGATAGGCCTCCAGCCACTGCGCCAGGAAGAGATGGTGCAGTTTGTTGGGGGAGATCAGATAAGCCACCTCACCCAATTCCGATAGCTCGTTCTGCAGTTCACGAGTGAGTTTTTCCGGAGAGTGAACCCATAACTGATTACCGGGGAGACGGATCACACTCATGCGGGTTGGAAAGGGGAAGCCGTAATCACACTCATGCGGGTTGGAAAGGGGAAGCCGTAAAAGCTGACGGTACTCCCCTCATAGGTCCAGATCTCATCTGCGATAGGTTTTAACGGCATATTAAGTTCCTTATGGGTCCCACCAAGACTCACCCACATAAAAATTTCACGACACGCCCTGCAGCCGACTTCTCCGATAACTCACCATCCCAATCAGCAAGGCGCAACTCAGAGCGATGACTGCGGGAAAGAGTACCGTCGTCAACGA
The DNA here is from genome assembly GCA_037384445.1 of Candidatus Thiodiazotropha sp. Taxonomy (GTDB): domain Bacteria; phylum Pseudomonadota; class Gammaproteobacteria; order Chromatiales; family Chromatiaceae; genus Thiodiazotropha. Next base: position 554 of record JARRNY010000028.1, on the reverse strand, counting down.
ATAGTGCTCCAGCGCGACAATCACCAGTAGATTGCGCGCCATAAAAAGCATGAAAAAAGTCAGCGATTCTGAGTGTGGCCGATGCCAGGCTTTTCTGACCGTGGGTCCGAAACCGAGCACGTCGACGCTGGTGAGAATCACCACTGCCCACATCGGATCGGCAGTAAAGTACCAGAAAGGCAGCGAACTCATGGCCGCCGCAAAGAATAACCAGTCACTACCCGTGATGGTGATGTCGCCCCGTTTCCCATAGGCCAACAGTGCAATGAAGAGGGTGAGGCATCCCGACACGCCGATGGGCCAGGCACCTATCCCGCCCTTGTCTTCAAGCTGAGCGAGAAAAACGACGAAGGTCGTGCTGCCCCAAATCATCCAGGAGAAGACATGGGGCCGGATGGCGCCAAGGAGTATCGCGCGGATGTAGGGAAGAAACGCCGCAAAGGTCAATCCGATGGCGATGAGACTTAACCCGATCTTGTATTCCATCGGGTCTTACTCTCCGGCTTCCAGCAGTTCACTCAGAATAGACAACCCCTTCGCCATCGCCTCGAAAC
>JARRNY010000027.1:0-47527 GCA_037384445.1 Candidatus Thiodiazotropha sp. | reverse complement strand
AGATCGGCATGCCAACTGCTCTCTTCACCGAAATAGCCATTCAGAAAGACGCGGGCAGAGTTCTCGAACTTCATCAGATCGCCACTCTCATGGCCACGCTCGTCAAGCATGCTGTCTGCCTCACCCGTCACCTGGCCATCACGGGTAAACACAGAGGTTTCGTTCTTCAGATATCCGGATACCTCGACCTCGGCCACCGCCACACCAGGCAACACCAGAGCGAGCAGCATCGATTGGTAGATTTTACTGCGTTTGAACATCAAAGATTCCTCCCAGATTCAACCAGCACCACCTGTTATGGTTTTTTGAGTGGGCTCGCTGAAGTGTGTGAACCACCGTAGGCGGTGGCAAAAAAATTATTCTCGGGAACGCCCTGTTGGACGTTCCCTGTATTATCGATCAACGCTTGATTTTTCTCAGCGTCGACTCTGACCAGTAATTAGCATCCCAGTCCTGGTTGTACTGCACGATCTCTTTAGGGATCACGGCCCATGTCTCATGATTGGTGTCGAAGGTCTTGCCGTACCAGTACCCCCAGTACTGGGCACGAGGATCATCAAGACCCAGGGCCTGCCAGTCACGATCGATTACTTTAATTTTCTTACCGTCCTTGAAGAACTCTGTGCGGTAATCGGCAAAGGTCTTGGTATCCACATAGCTGATCCGGTAGTCGTACCACCAGTTTTCACGTTTGGTGGTGCTCTTCAGTTTGTAGACCTCTTTGCCCTTGTGATCGCAGGCAGCCTCTGGGGGATTGGGCAGATACTTATTCTTGGCCTCTGCCTTATCGATGCTGCCCAAGCAGTCGTTGAAGGTTTCAGTACCCAGCAGCTCGTGGGTTTCGTCTTTGGGCTTACGCAAGGTTACGTCGCCGAAGGTGAAGTCTGTGCCACCCCAGGCATCATCGTGCGCCGGCTCGGCAAAACGACGTATCTTGCGCAAGGCGGGTAGCCAGATCGAATAGGACTGACTCTTGCTCTCGTCAAGATAGTCTGTAATCAGCATACCGGTACCGGCCAGCTTGCCGGAACGGAAAATGGCAATATCCTGCGCATTGGTCGAACCATCACTGTAGTCATTGTTCAGATAACGTTCGACAGTGATGGTGGTCGGCGTACCGTCGGCGGATTTATTGACGAGTACCGTAATCTTGCCCGGTATGGCGCGGTTACTGCGCTTGGGATCCTTGTTGTCGTTGGTGATGCCGTAGTTCTTCAGCGAGTAGAAGTGGTTGACAAAGTAGACCTGATCAGCGATCTCATTAGCGCTGGGTTTACCTGAAGGCAACGGCAGATCCTTGGGGACACCCGCAAAGGCGCCGGTGGATAATGCGAAACCCAGTGCCGCAGCTGCGGACAAAAACTTATGCACCTGCATGTAAAGATCCTCCTCGATGGGACGATTCCGTAAAATCAGGAATCAATCCGTATATTATTGAATTAAGCTTTTCTTATGAGTCACTTAGCGAAATGACGCTACATTAATAACAGACCTGTGGCTGGTTTAGCAATCCTGGTTAACCTTAATTTATATACATTTATTTTTGTTTTATACAGCCACTTATCGAAACAACTTTAGGTCCCAACTCTTAAGGTTAGCTTATAACCAAAGATCAAGCTCGCAAAAATTCTCCCGATTTTACGATTCAACTTGAATTTAACCCCTTGATATAACAAAATTTCCGATCTGCCTGCCTTGAGCGCGCTAAAATCAATGACAATACTTGCCCTGGGAATCAACCATAAAACAGCTCCGGTCGACATCCGAGAGAGGGTGACCTTTGGCCCGGATATCATTGCTGGCGCCCTGCGCAGTCTCAAAGAACACCCGGCGGTTCAAGAGGCGGTGATCCTTTCCACCTGCAACCGAACTGAGGTCTACTGCTGCCTCAGCGAGGAGGCTCATGAGCCGCTGGCCGACTGGCTTGGACAGTTTCACGGCATCGAAAACGATCGGCTCACCCCCTACCTCTACAGCCACTTTGGCGCCGACGCCATCAAACATCTGCTGCGTGTCTCCTGCGGTCTCGACTCCCTGGTCCTCGGCGAACCACAGATTCTTGGTCAGGTAAAGACAGCCTTCCAGATCGCCACCGATGCCGGCGCCACCGGAAAACTGCTGAGCCGGCTCTTCCAGCACGCCTTTGCAGCCGCCAAACAGATCCGTACCGACACCGCCATTGGCAACAGCCCGGTCTCTGTGGCCTTCGCCGCCGTCAGCCTGGCCAAACAGATCTTCAGTGACCTCTCAGAGCAGACCGCCCTACTGATAGGCGCCGGTGAAACGATCGAGCTGGCAGCCCGCCATCTGAGCCAAAACGGCATCGGACGGGTCATCGTCGCCAACCGCACGGTCGAAAAGGCCCATATCCTTGCCAGCCAACTGGATGGCTTCGCCATTGCCCTGACCGAACTCAGTAGCCATCTGGGAGAGGCCGACATCGTTATCTCCTCCACTGCCAGCCCGTTGCCGGTGCTCGGCAAGGGTACGGTCGAGAGCGCGCTCAAAGAGCGCAAACATCGCCCCATCTTCATGGTCGACATTGCCGTACCACGGGATATCGAGCCGGAAGTCGCCGACCTCAGCGACATCTATCTCTACACCGTCGACGATCTGGACGAGGTGATCCAGGAGAATATGCGCTCCCGGGAGGAGGCCGCAGAGCAGGCGGAAGAGATCATCGAGCACTACGTGGGTGAATACCTCGGCTGGCAGCGCTCCCTCGACGCGGTGGAACTGATTCAGGACTTCCGCTCCTACGCCGAATGTCTGCGTGACGAGGTGATTCAGAAAGCGATGCAGCAACTGAAGAAGGGCAAATCCCCCGAAGAGGTCCTGCAGTTCATGGGGCACACCCTGACCAACAAACTCCTGCACAACCCCAGCGCACAGTTGCGCCAGGCCGGCTTCAACGGCCAGGTCGAACTGCTGGAAGCCGCCAACACCCTCTTTCAGCTCAAGAAATTCGATAACAATTCATGAAGCAATCACTCCGCGGCAAGCTGGATCAGATCGCCGAGCGCTTCGAAGAAATCACCGCCCTTCTTGCCGATCCCGAGATACAGAGCGACCAGAACCAGTTTCGTGAACTGGGGCGTGAATATGCGCAGCTGGAGCCAGTCGTGGAGGCCTACCGGCGCTATGCCGACACCGAGGCCGACATCGAATCGGCCCGTGAACTGCTAGACGACCCGGAGATGGCCCCACTGGCCCGCGAAGAGCTGGCGACCGCCGAGCAGCTCAAGGCGGAACTGGAACCGGCACTGCAACTGCTGCTGATTCCGCCCGACCCCAATGACCAGCGAAACATCTTTCTCGAGATCCGCGCCGGCACCGGTGGTGCCGAGGCAGCCCTGTTCGCCAGCGATCTCCACCGCATGTACCTGCGCTACGCCGAAACCCGACACTGGCAGACCGAGACCATCAGCGAGAGCCCCGGTGAACACGGCGGCTACAAAGAGGTCGTCTGCCGCATCAGCGGCAATGGGGTCTATGCCCGGCTGAAATTCGAGTCAGGCGCGCACCGGGTGCAACGGGTGCCGGAGACCGAATCCCAGGGCCGCACCCACACCTCCGCCTGCACCGTCGCCATCCTGCCCGAAGCGGAGGAGGTGGACGATGTGGCAATCAACTCGAATGATCTGCGCATCGACACCTACCGCGCCTCCGGCGCCGGTGGGCAGCATGTCAACAAGACCGACTCGGCGGTCCGTATCACCCATCTGCCCAGTGGCATCGTGGTGGAGTGCCAGGATGAGCGCTCACAGCACAAGAACAAGGCCCGCGCCATGTCGCTGCTGCAGGCCAAGCTGCTCTCGCAGGCCCAGGAGCAGATCACCAGCGCCCAGGCCAGCGCACGCAAACTGCAGGTCGGCAGCGGCGACCGCTCGGAGCGCATCCGCACCTACAATTTTCCGCAGAATCGGCTGACCGACCACCGCATCAACCTGACCCTCTACAAACTGGACGAAGTCATACAGGGCGAGCTGGACCAGGTGATCGAGCCCCTGCTCCGCGAACACCAGATCGAGGAGCTGGCGGCCATGGGCGAGAGCTGAACCTGCCTCGGGCTAAGCTGCCCAGCACTGCCGATGACCTCTCTCCTGACCTACCGCCAAGCCCAGCAGGACGCCACCAGGCACCTCGCCGAACTACCCCACGCCGCCGCCGAGCTTGAGGCGGCAGTACTGCTTTGCCATCTGCTCAAGGTTCCGCGCAGCCACCTCTTCGCCTGGCCCGACAAGCCGCTGAGCGCTGACCAGCAAGATGCCTACCAGGCGCTCATCCAACGGCGACTCGCAGGCGAGCCAATCGCCCATATCACCGGAGAGCGGGAGTTCTGGTCTCTCTCCCTGAGTATCACCCGGGATACCCTGATCCCGCGACCTGAAACGGAACTACTGGTGGAACAGGCGCTACGACACCTGGCTACCGTCAGCACCCCTCGCATCGCCGACCTCGGTACCGGCAGTGGCGCCATTGCCCTGGCACTGGCCAGCGAGCGGCCGGACGCGGTCATTCACGCCACTGACCGATCCGCTGAAGCTCTCAGCGTGGCAGAGGCAAACACCGCCAAACTGCAGCTACGCAACGTGACTCTCTTTAGCGGCTTCTGGTGCCAGGCCCTGCCTGAGGGCGAGGTCTATGACCTCATCCTGAGTAACCCGCCCTATATCGAAGCGGAGGATCCCCACCTGACTCAGGGCGACCTGCCCTACGAACCCGTCAGCGCCCTGGTTGCCGGCGCGGATGGCCTGCAGGATATCCGCGCGATTGCCGCTCAGGCCCCCGCACGCCTCAAGTCGGGCGGCCGATTGCTGCTGGAGCATGGCTACAGACAGGGACCCGCCGTGCGGCAGATCCTGCAGCAGCAGGGGTTTACCGACATCCACACCCTCACCGATCTGGCGGGACAGCCGCGACTGACTGAGGGCGCAACCCGGGAGGAGAAGAGAGAACGACCCGCTTGATTATTTCCCGGCTTTCACTAGGATTGTGAGCTATGGGTGAAACCCCACACGACTTAGTGAAACACCGGGACATTCACTTCGCCGAATTCCACCCGGACCCCAATCAGGCTGAGACTGCAGCCCAGCTGCTCTCTGAAATCGAGGGTATCGTCAGTCTTGAACAGCGATCGCCGACCCACCTGCGCGTCGGCTATGCACTGATGGAGATCTGCCTGGAACAGATCGAAAACGGCCTCACCGCCATGGGCTTGCATATTGATGACCGGTTGCTCTATCGTCTGATGCGCGCACTCTACTACTACACCGAGGAGACTGAACGCGCTAACCTCGGCTGTACCCAGACCGACTCGAAATGCACCCGACAGATCTTCGCCGAACACTACCAGCGCCAGGATCACGGCCTGCGCGATCAGCGGCCGGAACACTGGCGCAAATATCTCTGACCGACACCCTACACACCAATGGATGACGAACAGCTGCTGCGTTACAGCCGCCAGATCATGCTGCCCTCGATCGGCATCGAGGGGCAGGAAAAACTGCAATCCGCCCGCGCCCTGATCATCGGCCTCGGTGGTCTCGGCTCTCCCGTCGCCATGTACCTGGCGGCGGCCGGCGTCGGCACCCTGGTGCTGGTCGATTTCGACAAGGTCGACCTGACCAATCTGCAGCGGCAGATCGTACACACCACTGAGCGCATCGGCATGCCGAAGGTCGACTCCGCCAGGCAGAGCCTTAACGCCCTCAATCCTGAAATAGACATCATCACCATTGACCAGGCGCTCGAAGGGGAGGCCCTATCGGAGCAGGTGGCACTGGCCGATGTGGTGATCGACGGTAGCGACAACTTCAACACCCGCTTTGCCCTCAATGCCGCCTGCCGCCACCATCGCACCCCCCTGGTATCAGGCGCGGCAATACGCCTGGAGGGCCAGGTCAGCGTCTTCACCGGCCAGCCCGGCAGCCCCTGCTATCACTGCCTCTATCCCGCCGAAGGTCAACTCGACGAGACCTGTTCGGCCAATGGTGTACTGGCACCGCTTGTTGGTGTCGTCGGCAGCATCCAGGCCATCGAGGCGATCAAGTTACTGACAGGCGCAGGCGAACCCCTGGTTGGCCGCTTGCTGCTCTTCGACGCCCTGCAGATGGAGTGGCGCACCATCAGGCTGAAACCGGACCCCAACTGCCCGGTCTGCAGCGGGGATCGATGAAGCTGACCTCCGTCAGACCGCTTTTCTGCCCGCTGGTGGTCTCTCTCCTTTGTATCCTCCTCTATCTGCTGCCAGAGAGCTGGCAGAGTGCCATGCAATATCAACGCAGCGCGATCCGGAATGGCGAAATCTGGCGCCTGATCACGGCCCACTTCACACACCTCAACGGCGCCCACCTCTTGATGAACCTGATCGGACTCTGGCTTATCTGGCTGCTCTTCTTCATGCAGGCTTCGACACGATCCCTCTGCCTTTTTCGTCTGCCGATAATCCTGCTGGGCACCACCTTGGCACTGTTTCTGTTTAGTCCTGACCTGGTCTGGTATCGAGGCCTCTCCGGCGGCCTGCACGGAATGCTCGCCCTGGCGCTGCTACTGCAGTGGCGTCAGCATCCCTATAGCAACACCCTGCTGTTGATCCTTTTCACGGGTAAAATTGTCTGGGAGCAGGTGGCTGGTCCGGTCCCGGGCAGTGAAGCCTGGGTAGCCGGCCGGGTGATTGTCGATTCACATCTTTACGGAGCAATCTGCGGCAGCTTAATATGGCTATTCGAACGCCGTAAATCACTATTCCAGCATCGCGAGGTCTCCGGGTGAAGAAGCTCCTCCCACCACTACTCTTATTGCTATTGCTAACTGCCTGTCAGGAGGGGACTTCTGTGGACATGACTCAAGTCACGCCGCAAGAACAGAGCGCTGTCGAGTCCCTGCTCTGGCTGCAAAAGGCGGATGCCGCAAAAGATGCCCGGCAGGGACTGGATCGCGGTGACAAGCGGCTATTGGCGATGGCCACTCGAGGCAGCCATATACCCGGCGTAGCCCCTGAACTGGTCTCAAAGGCCAAGAGTGTCTGCGGGGTGAGATATCTTCCCGGCTCCACCGACACCGTGATGGGTGAAACCCATCTGAAGCTGCTGCAGGCAGCGGAGATCTATGCGGCCGACTACAATCGGATCATGATCGAACACTGTCTGCCGCAATAGTCTGGAAAGGGGCCAAGCACTCCTTTCACGCCCAGAACCAGTCAGCCTTGTACCTGCACGCCTATGACGCTGATCAGATTCAGCGCCTGTTCACGGCCATCAATCACGCTTGAGGGCAAGAGGCGCCAGCCTGAGCAGGCTTCCAAGACCTAACAGCAGGGGCAACAGAAACAGGGCGCCACCACCGCCACCGGAGGAGGTACGGCTCTCTGCGGTGCTGGCGCTGACGAAAACCTCCCCATGCTCCAGGGGCTCCCCATCCGTGGCCTTACAATCACTGGCAATCGGGGTGGTCGCGCTATTTACCGAAAAGTTACTGTCGGAAATGGCAAAAAAGACATTGTTATCGCAACTCAGCATTACTCTTGCGCGAGCGATTTGCGCGCTCGGCAGGGTCAGCGAGGCGTTCCCGTTATTGCTGATTCCCGTTGCCAGGGTGAGATTGGCGTCATCGCTCTGGTCGCAATAGGTTGAGTCATCACTACTGAGACTCAGCAGACTGACGGAGACTGTCGGGCAGCTGGTGTCAGTACCGTTGACATCCCACGTCAATGTCTGCGTGGAGCCCCCCGAAAGGTTGCCAGACGTATTCAACACGCCCCCGGTGATCTGGAAGGGACCTTGCGCGGTGGTGACCGTGACTCGGCGATCATCATCACCAACCCCCGACTTCCCATCTCTTACCGTCATGCGGAAATCCAACGTACGCGAAGTGCTCGGCAGCGTCTCACCAATATCGGTAGAGGCTGCCAGCAGACTGCTCAAACGCGGAAAGTAGCGTGTCGGTGTGCCTTTGGGTACAAAGCTACGGAACAGGGGGTTGTCAACCAGATCCGTGCCGACGGTCGAGCTGGTGGTGGCGGTCCCATTGGCGTCGATCTGATCCCATTGATAGGAGAGTGTGTTGCCATCAGGATCAGCGCTTGCCGAGCCAGTCAGTACAAACGGGGTCTGCATCGGAATCGTGACATCAGCCCCTGCGTCGATGCTCGCAGGAAGGCTGTTGCCTGTTGCAGATAGAGTTCCGCAACTGGCGCCCGTCCCGCTGAAAGCAAAACTATTGATCTGTTCGATGCTCGCCGCATGAAAGGTGGCATCCGAATTGTTCTGTAGATTTTCAGTGCCACAGATGCCGGCATAGGCCATGATCGTGCTACCACTTCCCGGCTCGACGGCAGTCTCGGCTGAGCGGTTACCGCCACCACAATTATTGGTCTCACCGTTGAACGTATGCGTGGCATTGAGCTGGTGACCCATCTCATGCGCCACAAAATCGATGTAGAAGGGATCGCCGATATCGGGCGTAGGATAGCCGGTATAGCCATATGCCCTGATGTTGGTACAGGTCGACCCCAGACTGGCCACACCCCCACCTGCTACGTCGACCAGATGACCGATATCGTAATTATCCAACCCCACTGCATAATCGACGACGTCCTGATTCGTCTGAAATAACTCAGTCAGTGTCATCGAGCTGCTGAAGGGGTCACTGCTCGGATTCAGGTAAGCGATAACGTCAACCAGCTGCAGCTGAAGCGCCAGGTCGCGACCGTAGATCTGATTGATGCGGTTGACGGCAGTGACAATGCTATTGACGGTGGCGGACTCAGATCCGAAATAGCTGCCATACTCCCCCGTCGTCACCATCGCCAGGCGATAGGTTCGCCGCGAATTCGTACTCACTGCCCGCTGCGCTGCAAGTTGCTGCAACGGCGCATCGGCTCCTGTCTCATCCAGCTCGGCCAGGTGGCAAACAGGCTTGACCCGGGTCTCCGCAGTGGCCGCTGCATAGTCCTGTTTGTAGTAACTGCGGTAATTTCCCGCATCGTCCCGCCCGATAAAAACCGTCCCCTCAGGCGTCGACAACATGGCATGAAACCCCGAGGACAACATATCAAGCCGGCCACTGATAGCCGGATCATCGATACCGGTGACAGCATAGGTCGAGATTTCAGGATATCGGGCAGCCAGCCCAGGAGAGAGAATCGGCGAATTCACAACCTCGAACCGCTGATTGCTGCCATTCGGCATCGGTAGTTCGAGCACAGCGCCTTGGCTGGAGGTCTCCTCCAGGGGTGCCGCCATCAATGACTGACGCAGCATCGGCTCGTCGGCCTTCAGTGCCCGATAGTAGGTGGAAGCTTGCGGCAACCCTCTGGCCGCCGCATCGGCTTGATTGTTGAGATCCTGCCAGATAGCTGCAGATGCCAAACCAGGCCCAACCATCAACGCCAAAAGAAAAAAATTGCGCACCCTTCTCACTACTGCAGACATCACGATCTACCTCTTTCCGTTATCAATGGCTGGCATCCGAATCCCTTCTCGCGTTGACTCAGGTTTTGAGCTTTCCGAGCAGTATCTTGTTGACCTCGCCGGGATTGGCCTTACCCTGAGTCTGCTTCATCACCTGTCCAACAAAGAAGCCCAGAAGTTTCTCCTTACCTTGGCGGAACTGTTCCACCTGTTTCGGGTTAGCGGCAATCACTTCGTCTACTATAGCTTCGATGGCACCAACGTCAGTGATCTGCTTCAAGCCCTTGGCCTCGATGACCTGATCCGCATCGCCCTCGCCATTCCAGATCGCCTCAAACACCTGCTTGGCGATCTTACCCGAGATCGTGTTGTCGGCGATGCGAAGCAACAGCCCACCGAGCTGTTCCGGCATGACCGGGGAGGCATCGAGCTCCAGACCCGCCTTGTTCAGGGCGCCGGCGAGTTCCACGGTAACCCAGTTGGCCGCCATTTTGGCATCGGCGCCTGAATTGACCACCGCTTCGTAGTAGTCGGCCATGGGACGGCTGAGTGTGAGCTTCTGCGCATCCTCCGCAGACAGACCGTATTCGGATTCAAAGCGCTGATGCTTTTCATCCGGCAGCTCCGGCATCCCGGCTCGCGCTGCGTCCAGACGAGCGGCATCGATCTCCACCGGCAACAGATCCGGATCGGGGAAGTAGCGGTAGTCGTTGGCCTCCTCCTTGCTGCGCATGGAGCGGGTCTCGTCGCGGTCGGCGTCGTAGAGCCGGGTCTCCTGTACCACTTTGCCACCGCCTTCCAGCAGATCGATCTGGCGCTCCAGCTCGTAGTTGAGGGCGCGCTCCAGGAAGCGAAAGGAGTTGATGTTCTTCAGCTCGGTGCGAGTGCCCAATTCATCCTGACCAAAAGGCCGGATAGACAGGTTGGCGTCGACCCGGAAGGAGCCCTCCTGCATGTTGCCATCGCAAATACCCAGATAGACCACCAGTTGGTGAATCTTGCGGGCATAGGCCACCGCCTCTTTGATCGAACGCATGTCGGGCTCTGAGACGATCTCCAACAGTGGCGTACCGGCCCGGTTGAGGTCGATGCCGCTCATACCGTGAAAATCTTCGTGCAGGGACTTGCCCGCATCCTCCTCCAGATGCGCACGGGTGATACCAATGACCTTCTGCGAGCCGTCCTCCAGGTCGATGGTCAGCGAGCCCTTACCGATGATCGGCAGCTCAAACTGACTGATCTGGTAGCCCTTCGGCAAATCGGGGTAGAAGTAGTTCTTGCGCGCAAAGATGGAGCGCTCGCCAATCTCAGCATTTACCGCCAAGCCGAACTTGAGCGCCATGTCGACCGCTGCCTCATTGAGCACCGGCAATACTCCCGGGAAACCCAAATCGACGATGCAGGCCTGAGTATTGGGCTCTGCGCCATAGGCGATCGAGGCGCCGGAGAAGATCTTCGACTGGGTGGCGAGCTGGGAGTGTATCTCCAGCCCGATAACGGTTTCCCACTGCATAGCGTTACTCATCTAAATTTGAACTCTGAATTCCAATTGTGAAATTTATTGGGGGCGTTTCGCGCCGCCAGTTTTTGCATCGATAAAGTACGAGCGAAGCGAGCTCATCCATTCATCATTCACAATGTAAATTCAGAAATTATTAAGCAAAATTCTCCGGCATTGTCCGATGCCACTGCGTCTCCTGTTGGAAACGATGCGCCACATTCAACAGCTTCGCCTCGGCGAAGTAGTTGCCTATGAGCTGTAGGCCTACCGGCAGACCGTTGACAGGCTCCACCGGCAGCGACATGCCCGGCAGTCCGGCCAGGTTGGTGGCGATGGTATAGATATCATTAAGGTACATGGTGACCGGATCGTCGACTTTCTCTCCCAGAGCAAAGGCGGTGGTCGGCGAGGTGGGCCCCATGATGACGTCGACCTGCTCGAAGGCTTGCTTGAAATCGTCTGAGATCAGATGGCGCGTCTTCTGAGCTTTGAGATAGTAGGCGTCGTAGTAACCGGCAGACAGTGCGTAGGTTCCGATCATGATACGCCGCTTGACCTCCTCCCCGAAGCCTTCACCGCGGGAGCGTTTATAGAGATCTTCCAGATCCTTCGGCTCCTGGCAGCGATAACCGAAGCGGACGCCATCGAAACGGGAGAGGTTAGAGGAGCACTCCGCCGGCGCCACCACATAATAGGTCGGCACCGCCAACCCGGTGTTGGGGAGACTGATCTCGACCACCTCAGCGCCCAGCCCTTTGTAGACGTCGATGGCCGCTTGAATAGAGGCTGCCACGGCCGGATCCAGGCCCTCACCGAAATACTCCTTCGGCAGGCCGATGCGCAATCCGTCAAGGGAGTCGTTGAGACCGGCGCTGTAGTCGGGCACGGGTTCATCAGCGCAGGTGGAGTCACGTTCATCGAAACCCGCCATCGCCTGCAACATCAGGGCCGCGTCCTCGGCACAGCGGGTCATGGGACCGGCCTGGTCCAGACTGGAAGCGAAAGCGATCATACCGAAACGGGAGACCCGCCCATAAGTCGGCTTCAGCCCGGTGATGCCGCAGAGCGCCGCTGGCTGGCGGATAGAGCCGCCGGTGTCAGTGCCGGTAGCCGCCGCTGCCAAGCGGGCAGCTACCGCCGCTGCAGAGCCTCCTGAAGAGCCACCTGGCACCCGTTTCGTGTCCCAGGGATTGCGCACCGGCCCGTAGAAGCTGGTTTCGTTGGAGGAGCCCATGGCGAACTCGTCCATATTGGTTTTGCCCAGGCTCACGACACCCGCCTGCAGCAAGCGCTCGGTCACTGTGGCGTCATAGGGTGAAATGAAGTTGTCGAGCATGCGGGATCCGCAGCTGGTGCGCACCCCCCGGGTGCAGAAGATGTCCTTCTGCACGATGGGGATGCCGGTCAACGCAGACGCAGCACCACTCTGCAACGCCTGATCGGCCTTCTCAGCCGCCGCCAAGGCAGCCTCAGCCGTGACAGTGACAAAGCTATTGAGCTCAGGGTCCAGCCTTTCGATACGCTCGAGAAAATGCCGGGTCAGTTCGACACTGGTAAACTCGCCGGCACGCAGGCTGGCGCTCATTTCAGTAATGGTTTTTCTATGCATGAGTGTGGTGCTGCCTAATCCGACGGCGGAAACGCCATCATTCGATTACCTTGGGAACCAGATAGAGCCCCGCCTCAACACTGGGCGCGATGACCTGGTATTCCTGCCGGTGGTTGTCTTCAGTTACCTGATCCTGGCGCAGGCGCTGAGCCATGTGCAGTGGGTGAGCCATTGGCTCGACCTGGTCGGTATCGGACGACTCCAGCTGCTCCACCAGATTGAGAATATTGGTGAGATCCTTGGCATAGGCGTCGATCTGCGCCTCATCCAGCGACATGCGCGCCAGATGAGCAATCTTTTCCACATCGGAACGGTCTAGGGACATCCGTCTGATTCCTGCAGTTAAAAACCAGCGAAAGTTACCATACTTCGCTGGCAGGATACATGTTGAGGCAATCACTGTGATTTTCGAAAATGACCTACTAAAAGCAATTCAAATGAGCGTTACGTCACGCTAAGTGAATATTATTCTTGAATAAACTTGCGACATTCAGAGGATGGGATAATATTCCCACTATGGACTTTCCGTACGACTGTATACCCTGGGCTACCCGCTTTGTTTACTCCAGGGTTGCTGCTGGGTTCCTATCTCGCAAAAGCATTGCACAGATTGCGATCCCTGGGATCTCATGCAGCCTGGACGCTGGCGGCCTTCCCGGTTCAGAATTGTCAAGGACAGATAGGATCTGCAACACATAGAATCTGCCTACCCTACGAGCAGATTCATGAGTCAAACCCATGGATGACATCAGGAAAACTCTAAACGCTTCAATCCTTAAGCTGTTGAGACCCTTGGTCAGACTGCTATTACGCAATGGCGTCAGCTATGGCGACTTTGCCGATCTGAGCAAGTGGGTTTTCATGGACGTTGCCGCCAAGGAGTTCGGCGTGCCGGGGCGTAAACAGACCGTCTCGCGGGTATCAGTCATCACGGGGCTGACGCGCAAAGAGGTCAGCCGACTGCAGAAGATCTCGACCCCGGACGACTCAGCCATTTCGCATCAGTACAACCGTGCCGCCCGTGTATCTGCAGGATGGATGCGGGACAAACGCTTCCTCGACAGCAATGGTGATCCGGCTCCGCTCCACTTCGATAAAGGCAAGAACAGCTTCAGCGAGCTGGTACGCGAACACAGCGGCGACATCCCCCCTCGCGCAATCCTCGACGAGCTGATGCGGGTGGGTACTGTAGCCAAGGATGAAGACGGAAAAATCAACCTTGTGACAGAGGGTTACGTACCGAGAACCGGTGACGCCGGCAAACTCCACATTTTGGGAACCGACGTCCAACTGCTATTGTCCACCATAGACTACAATCTCCAGCAGGGAGGGCTGACGCCCCGCTTCCAGCGCAAGGTTTCTTACAATAACCTCCCAGTCGAAGCACTTGCCGATTTCCGTAGTATTAGTGCCGAGAAATCCCAGGCACTACTAATGGAACTAGACCGCATCCTCTCGCAACAGGACAGGGATATTAATCCCGAAATGAAGGGGACAGGCCGTAAGCTGGCGGGTATCGGCATCTACTATTTTGAAAGGGATGTTATTGAGGACGGTAAGGAATGAAGTGTAGCCTAACTAAATTGCTGGTGGTCGCATCCAGCCTTCTACTCACCAGCTGCGGCGGTGGCGGCGGCACTGTGGCCGAAGGTGGCATTGGGGGTAGCGGCATCTCCATGGGCCGCGTTGCGCAGGTGGGATCAGTCTATGTCAATGGCACCCAATACAATACCGATAACACCCAATTCATTATCGATGGCGACAATACCAGCACCCTGAACGACATCGGTGTCGGCATGGTGGTCCGGGTCACCGGCAGTCGTGATACGACAACCAACACTGGCGTCGCTGAGAGCGTGGTCTACGACAGCCTGCTGCTTGGACCGGTGGATGTCATCTTTAATTCCAGCACCAGCCATATCGGGGTCATGGGCCAGGCAGTCCATATCAACGAGGACACGGTTTTCGAAAACACCATCCTCGACGACCCCCAAACCCTGGAGACCCTGGCCCTGAATGCCCTGGTAGAGGTGAGCGGTTTCCCCGACACCCAGACCGGTGAAATCCTCGCCACCCGTGTCGAGCTGAAGTCCAGCGTCTCCACTTACAAGGTAAGTGGCATCGCCAGCGATGTCGATCCAAACAACATTAGCCAATTTGACATTGGCGGACTGACGATCGATGCGAGCTCCTCTATCAGTTCGATTCCTGCAGCAGGGTCCTACGTTGCAGTCGAGAGCAGCCTGCCTCCCGATACCAGCAGCACACCGCCCCTATTCACACCCGAATCCATCTCCATCATTGGTAACGGCGACGGCACGGTGGCTGCAGACGGTGCACAGGTCGATATGGAAGGCGTGATCACCAGCGGCCTGGACAGCAACGATCTGTTCGTGGTCAATGGCCAGATCGTCGATGCCTCTCTCACCCCATTGTCAGGTGAGACACTGCAACTCGCCGCCGGCCGTGTTGTCGAAATCGACGGCGTAATGAATGGCACTATCCTGCTTGCCGAGACAATTACGCTGGAGGTGAGCACCAACGAACGCGAAGAACTTGCTGCCCTGCTGCAGAGTGGCGCGGTGAATATCGCGGCATCCACCGTCACTATCATGGGCAAAACCATCCATATCACCAACTCGACCATCTTTGAGAACGACCTGGGCGGATCATCCACCTTCTCCCTCAGTGACCTCGCTGTAGGGGATTATCTGGAAGCCAAGGTTTACGACAACAACGGCGAACTCACCGCCACCAAGCTGGAGTTAGAGGACCCCCCACACCACTACAATGCCGAGCTGGAAGGAATTCCGAGCAGCCTTGGCGGAAATACCATTGAAATCCTTGGCCTGGAGATCGATACCAACCCGAGCGAAACTCACTATCACTTCGACCCCAACGATATTCAGCGTATCGAGGTAAAAGGGAATTATGATCCCGTCAGCGGTACAGTGACGGCCACTTCCATCGAAAATGACCATTGAGATCAGGGTTGGGTCGTGATTAGGGGGGCTGATTCCCATGCAATCAGCCCCCGAGCCCTGTCGGGAGCGATTTTGTACCGAGTCACAATCAGCTAAGAATCCTGCAATTCCAAATCCCCTTTCTTGCCCAACTCCTGTACCATTGCTAGATTAACTCTTTTTTTCCGGCACGCATCGGTGACAACGCGCTGAACCGCCCAATCGGGCCACTCGCGGCAGCCTCCGGTCAGCCTCCATTTTCACCAGACAAGACGAAGACTTAGATGCTGTTCCGACGCATACGTGGCTTTTTTTCCAACGACCTCTCCATCGACCTCGGCACTGCCAACACGCTGATCTACGCCCGTGGCCAGGGCATCGTGCTGAATGAACCCTCCGTGGTCGCCATCCGGCAGGACCGGGGACCCGGCGGCGCCAAATCCGTTGTCGCTGTCGGCGAGGATGCGAAAAAGATGCTTGGCCGTACCCCGGCCAATATCACCGCCATCCGCCCCATGAAGGAGGGTGTGATCGCTGACTTCACCGTCACCGAAAAGATGTTGCAGTACTTCATCCACAAGGTGCACGAAACCCGTGTCATCCGACCCAGCCCCCGGGTGCTGGTCTGCGTGCCCTGCGGCTCGACCCAGGTCGAGCGGCGCGCGATCAAGGAGTCTGCCGCCGGTGCCGGCGCGCGTGAGGTCTATCTCATTGAAGAACCCATGTCGGCCGCCATCGGCGCCGGTCTGCCGGTGGACGAGGCCCGCGGCTCGATGGTGCTGGATATCGGTGGCGGCACCTCCGAAGTCGCCATCATCTCCCTCAACGGTATCGTCTATGCCAACTCTGTACGGGTCGGCGGCGATCGTTTTGACGACGCTATAATCAACTATGTGCGCCGCAACTACGGCACACTGATCGGCGAGGCGACTGCCGAGCGGGTCAAACACGAGATCGGCTCCGCCTACCCTGGCAACGAGGTGAAGGAGATCGAGGTCAAGGGCCGCAATCTGGCCGAGGGCATCCCGCGCAGCTTCACCCTCAACAGCAACGAGATCCTTGAGGCCCTGCAGGAGCCCCTCTCCGGCATCGTCGGCGCTGTCAAGACCGCGCTGGAGCAGACCCCGCCGGAACTGGGTGCCGATGTGGCCGAACGCGGTATCGTGCTGACCGGTGGTGGCGCACTGCTGAAGGACCTCGACCGACTGCTGCAGGAAGAGACCGGTCTGCCTGTCATTGTCGCCGAAGACCCGCTGACCTGCGTCGCCCGTGGTGGTGGCCGAGCCCTGGAACTGATAGACGAGCGGGGTGGCGAATTCTTCATGGTCGATTAGCGATCCATGCCCGCCCCGGCGGGCAGCTCGCTCTGCGTCCATTGATGAAACGGGAGTAATTCTGCCATCAAACTGATCTTTACACAGGGACCTTCCATCACCACTAGATTGGTGGTTGCAGGCCTGCTCTCGATCTCGTTGATGGTCCTCGACCACCGTTACAACACCCTTGAATCCCTGCGCGCCACCCTCTCTGTCGCGCTCTATCCGGTGCAATATCTCGCCAGCCTACCCGCCTCCCTGGGGGAGTCGGCCAGCGAGGCCTTCACCAGCCGTAGTGAACTGGTAGCCGATCGGCTACGCCTGCACGCCGAGAACCTTGAGCTACGCGGTCGCCTGCAAAAGTTCGAGGCTCTGGAGGCGGAGAACATGCGCCTGCGCGGACTTCTCGACTCCTCATTCAAGGTTGGCGACCGGGTGCAGATCGCCGAGCTGATCTCGGTCGAGCAGGACCCCTTCCGCCAGGTGGTACTGATCGATAAGGGTGGCAGCTCCGGACTCTACGAAGGACAGCCGGTGCTGGATGCCAACGCGGTAGTTGGCCAGGTCACCCACATCACCCCGTTGACTGCCAGTGTGCTGCTGATCACCGACGCCACTCATGCCCTGCCGGTGCAGGTCAAACGCAACGGCCTGCGCACGATCGCCCTCGGCACCGGTCTGATCAATCAACTGGAGCTCCCCCACCTGCCGAACAATGCCGATATCGAGGTTGGGGATCTGCTCAACACTTCCGGCCTCGGTGGACGCTTCCCTCCAGGCTATCCGGTAGCCAAGGTGGTAGAGGTGAGGCGGGAACCGGGACGACCCTTCGCCTCAGTCATCGCCGAAACCACTGCCCATCTCGACCGACTGCGGGAGGTACTGCTGGTGTGGACACTGAAACCGGAGCCCTCCCCATCTGAGGAACCCTCCGAAGCGCCTCCCCCGGAAGAGCAGGCAGCCGACACCGGGGAGACCAGCGAATGATCACCGTAGCGCCACCCGGGCGTCGCTACGTGATCTATCTCACGCTGATGGTCGGCTATCTACTGACGATCATGCCGATGCCGGATTGGGCACAGATTTATCGTCCTCAATGGGTCGCGTTGATACTCATCTACTGGTGCATGGCCCTGCCTGATCGGATCGGCGTCGGCGTCGGCTTCATCACCGGACTGCTGCTCGATGTGCTTGTCGGCACCCTGCTGGGGCAACACGCCCTGGGGTTATCGGTTGTCGCCTTCCTGGCCCTGAGACTCCATCTGCGGGTCCGCGTCATGCCCCTGCGCCAACAGGTCTTCACCATTTTCATTCTGCTCCTGGTGGAGCGTCTGCTGGCACTCTGGTCCACCGGTGCGGCAGGCTACCCGACTCCCTCGCTCTGGTACTGGATGACGCCGGTCGTCAGCATGCTGCTATGGCCCTGGGTCTACCTCCTGCTGCGTAAAGTCCGGCGCCGTTTCCATGTCAGTTAGGGCTCGTTGATACCATGCCGCAACTCTCGATCAAGGACCACCTGCATGAAAGCCAGCTCTTTCTGGGGCGCGCTATTGTCTCGGGCGTGCTGGTCATACTGGTACTGGCACTGCTCGCAGGACGCATGTTTTATCTGCAGGTTCTCAGCCATGAACACTTCATCACCCTGTCGAAAGACAATCGGGTAAAACTACAGCCGCTGCCGCCCACCCGGGGCCTGATCTATGACCGCAAGGGACTTACCCTGGCGCAGAATCTACCTGCCTACAGCCTGGAGATCACGCCGGAGAAGGTGCCCGACATGGAGGCCACACTGCAGGCACTGAGCCAGATCATCGAGATCAGCGAAGATGACATACAACGCTTCCACCGCCTGCTCAGACAACACCGACACTTTGACAGCATTCCCTTGCGCATCCGATTGGAGACCGACGAGGTGTCTCGCCTGGCGGTCAACCGCCACCGCTTTCCCGGCGTCGATGTCAGGGCCACCCTGTTGCGCGACTACCCCCAAGGTATGGAGACCGCCCACCTGCTGGGCTATGTCGGACGCATCAACCAGAAGGAGCTCGAGTATATCGACACCTCCAACTACAGCGGCACCAGCTACATCGGCAAGAACGGCGTGGAGAAGAGCTACGAAAGCCTGCTGCATGGCCAGGTCGGACTGCAGCAGGTGGAGGTCAACGCCAAAGGTCGGGTCCTGCGCGTGCTGGAGGATCAGGCACCGACACCCGGCGACAACCTGCGATTGTTTCTCGATATGGAGCTACAGGAGATCGCCCTTGAGTCACTGGGTGAATTCAACGGCGCTGTAGCCGCCATCGAGATCAAGACCGGCGGCGTGCTGGCCCTGGTCAGCAAACCAGGTTACAACCCCAACCTCTTCGTCGAGGGCATCAGCAACAAAGCCTATGAAGCGCTGAAGAACTCTCCCGACAAGCCCCTGTTCAATCGCGCCATCCGCGGCCAGTATCCGCCAGGCTCCTCAGTCAAACCGTTCATCGGTCTGGCCGGACTGGAGTATGGCGTGGTCGGCTATCATCAGGAGACCTACTGTCCCGGCTACTACCAGCTCCCGGGCCAGGAGCACAAATACCGCGACTGGAAGAAGTGGGGCCACGGCAAGGTGGACATGGAGAAGGCCATTGTCGAGTCCTGCGATGTCTACTACTACGAACTGGCGCGCACCCTCGGCATCGACCGGCTGCATGAGTTCCTCACCAAATTCGGTTTCGGCCAACCAACACGGGTCGATCTGACCGGCGAGCTGAGCGGTCTGCTGCCGAGCCGGGAGTGGAAACGCGAACGGCGTAACGAACCCTGGTACCCTGGTGAGACCCTGATCGTGGGCATAGGACAGGGCTACTTTCTGACCACACCGTTGCAGCTGGCGGCAGCCACCGCCACCCTGGCCAACCAAGGTCACCATATCCGTCCGCGCGTCGTGGCAAGCATCGAAATGCCGGACGGTACGGTGCGGGAGAGTCCAAAGATCATCGACGACCTGCACCAGCTCGACCCGGTCCACTGGAACCAGATCATCGAGGCCATGACCCAGGTTGTCGAAGGCCTCCACGGCACCGCCCGCGCGATCCGCACCGACAGTTATCAGATAGCCGGCAAGACCGGCACAGCGCAGGTCTTCAGCGTCAAGCAGGATGAGGAGTATGATGAGGAGACTGTTGCCAAGCGCCGGCGCGATCATGCGCTGTTCATCGCCTTCGCCCCGGTGGACGATCCCCAGATCGCCATTGCCGTGGTGGTGGAGAACGGCGGTCACGGCGGTTCGGTAGCAGCCCCGATTGCACGTAAGATCATGGATCACTACCTGCGTAAGGATGGCGCGTGAGACAGATACCCCGATCAGCTCTCTCCTTTCAGGAGTCGCAGCCGGCACGGCCCAGCGGCCTGCTTGCCTGGCTGCACATCGATCTGCCATTGCTGACCGGCCTGTTACTGCTGGTAGCTCTCGGGCTGGCTGTACTGTACAGCGCAAGCGACCAGGAGGTGGTGCTGGTGCAGAAGCAGTTGATCCGTCTCGGTGTCGGCTTTTTCGCCATGGTCCTGCTGGCACAGATCCACCCGGATCATCTGCGCCGTTGGTCTCCTGCACTCTATCTGATCGGCATTCTGATGTTGTTGGCGGTGATTCTCTTCGGCGAACATGGCAAGGGGGCGCAGCGCTGGCTCGATCTGGGGCTGGTGCGATTCCAGCCCTCCGAAATGTTCAAGCTGACCCTGCCGATGACGATCGCCTGGTTTCTCGCCGACAAGCGCCTGCCGCCGACGCTGCCGCGACTGCTGGTGGCCGGTCTGTTGACGCTGGTGCCGGTACTGCTGATCGCCAAGCAACCCGACCTGGGAACCGCCCTGCTGGTCGCCTCGGCAGGGGCCTTCTCCCTCTTCCTGGCCGGTATCTCCTGGTATCTGATCGGCGCCATCGGGGTAGCTATGGCGGCCCTCGGTCCCCTGGCCTGGTACCTGATGCACGACTACCAGCGGCAACGGGTGCTGACCTTCCTCAACCCGGAGAGCGACCCGCTCGGCACCGGCTACCACATCATCCAGTCAAAGATTGCTATCGGTTCCGGCGGCATCGGCGGAAAGGGCTGGCTCAACGGCACTCAGTCCCACCTGGAGTTTCTGCCTGAGCGCCACACCGACTTCATCTTCGCCGTGATCTCCGAAGAGTTCGGCCTGGTCGGGGTAGTGGCCCTGCTCAGTCTCTACCTCTTCATCATCCTGCGCGGCCTCTACATCGCCACCCAGGCCCAGGATACCTACAGCCGCATCCTCGGCGGCGCACTTTCCCTGGTCTTCTTTGTCTATCTCTTCGTCAACGCCGGCATGGTCAGTGGCCTGTTGCCGGTAGTCGGTGTACCCCTACCTTTGATCAGCTATGGCGGCACCTCGCTGGTGACCATCCTGATCGGGTTCGGTATCCTGATGTCCATTCACACTCACAGAAAGCTGCTACCAACGTAAAAACCATGAGACAGCTAATAACGACACTAAGCCTGGCCGGCCTGATCATGACCCAATCGGCCTGCGCCCACACCCCAGAGACCCGCGCCGAATTCAAAACCTTCGCCGCCGAGATGGAGAGCAAGCACCAGCTATCCGCAAGTGAGGTGGAGGCGCTGCTGGCAGGGACCGAGTACCGCGATGACATCATCGCTGCCATTACCCGCCCCGCCGAATCCAAACCCTGGCACGAATATCGGCCGATCTTCCTCAAACCCGACCGCATCAAAGGCGGTGTAGCGTTCTGGCAGCAGAATGAAGCACTGCTCGACAGCGTCAGTCAGGAGTACGGTGTCCCGCCGGAGATCATCGTCGCCATCATCGGCGTGGAGACCCGCTACGGGAAATTCACCGGCCGCTACCGGATACTCGACTCTCTCACCACCCTCGCCTTCGGCTACCCCAAACGCGGTGACTTCTTTCGCAGCGAACTGGAGCAGTTTCTCTTGTTGAGCCGGGAGGAGTCGGTCGATCCGCACAGCGCCAAAGGCTCCTATGCCGGCGCCATGGGCAAACCCCAGTTCATCGCCAGCAGTTACCGCCGCTATGCCGTCGACCAGGACGGTGACGGCCGACGTGATCTGTGGCAAAGCAACGCGGACATCATCGCCAGCGTGGCCAACTACTTCAAAACCCACGGCTGGCGCCGCGGCGAGCCGATCACCCTGCGAGTGGAGAGCAACGGACAGAGCGACCTCCAGCCCTATGTCGATGCCGGTATGAAACCAAGCATCAAGCTGGAGGAGTTGTTACAGAAGGGCCTACGTCCTCTGGACGCCCTCGCCCTGCCAGACCCGGAAGCATTGACCACACTGATCAAACTCGACGCAGGCGACAATGATGAGTATTGGCTCGGCCTGCACAACTTCTATGTCATCACCCGCTACAACCACAGCAACCTCTACGCCATGGCCGCCTATCAATTGAGTCAGGAGATCCTGGCCGCCAAGCAGAGAGACGGGAATAAACCCTGAAGGCATGCAACAGCGATACCGCCACTATCCATCCATGAGACTCCTGTGGCCCCTGCTACTGAGTCTGCTACTGGCCGCCTGTGGCAGCGTCCCCCGGTTCGGCAGTCAGGACGGCCTCAGTAGCCAGCTGCCGCCTCCGGCTGATATCGCCAGTATTCCTGACCCAATCCCGAAGGAAGAGCCACTGAGCAGTTACGGCAATCCCGATAGCTATGTGGTATTCGGACATCGCTACCAGACTCTGAAGGACGGCCGCGGCTACAGCGAGCGCGGCATCGCCTCCTGGTATGGCAGTAAGTTTCACGGCCGCCGCACCAGCAGCGGTGAACCCTATGACATGTACGCCATGACGGCCGCCCACAAAAGTCTGCCCCTGCCGAGCTACGCCCGGGTCACCAATCTGCGCAATGACCGCAGTGTGATCGTGCGCGTCAATGACCGCGGCCCCTTCCACGACAATCGGCTGATCGACCTCTCCTACACTGCGGCCTGGAAGCTGGGCATTGTCGGTGAGGGTACCGGACTGGTGGAAGTAACGGCCATCGACCCGAGCACACCGCCGCCCGCCGCAGAGCCGGAACCCGCCAAGCCGGTATTGGCCAAAGGGCTCCCCGAGCTGTTTCTGCAGGTCGGCGCCTTTGGTAGCGCCGACAATGCCGACCGGCTAAAACAGCGTATCGAGGAACAATTGAAGGTCAGCGTACTCATAGAGGAGACCGCTGGCAGCACGAAACCTGTCTACCGCGTGCAGGTTGGCCCCATTGCCAGCGTCGAAATGGCTGACCACTTGACTCAGCGACTGGACCAGCTGGGCATCCAAAACCCCCATGTTGTGATTCGCTGATCCTCACACCTGATAGCCTACGATCAATTGCGAGAAATGCGCGCCAGTTGCGTTGCCTTACATAAAACCGGTTCAATACAATATGCCCAGCGACAAAACAAACACGACTCCGAGACTCATGACTCCCTTGCAACACCGCTTAAAGACCCTGCTGATCCTTGCTCTTGCCCTCTGCTGGCTACCCCTGCAGGCCGCCGCGCCGATCCCGGCGCCTCCGGAAGTCGACGCCAAAGGTTACATTCTGGTCGACTTTCACAGCGGCAAGGTGCTGGCTGAGAACGCGGCCGACCAGCGGATGGAACCGGCCAGCCTGACCAAGCCTGACCAAGATCATGACGGCCTACACCATCTTTCGTGAACTGAAACAGGGCAATATCGGCCTGGATGACAAAGTCCTGATCAGCGAAAAGGCCTGGCGAACCCCGGGCTCGCGCATGTTTGTCGAGGTCGGCAAGCGGGTTAAGGTGGAAGATCTGATCAAGGGCATGATCATCCAGTCCGGCAACGACGCCTGCGTCGCACTGGCTGAACACATTGCCGGCAGCGAAGAGACCTTCGCCGAATTGATGAACAACAATGCCCGCCGCCTCGGCATGACCCAATCCCACTTCGTCAACAGCACCGGACTACCCCACGAAGACCACTACACCACACCGGCAGACATCGCCAAGGCCGCCATTGCCACGATGCGGGAGTTTCCGGAGCACTACCACTGGTACAGTGAAAAATCCTTTGTCTTCAACGGCATCGAGCAACACAACCGGAACAAGCTGTTGTGGCGCGACGACAGTGTGGATGGCATGAAGACCGGCCATACCGAGGCCGCCGGCTACTGTTTGGTGGCATCCGCCCTGCGTGACGGCATGCGTCTGGTCTCCGTGGTGATGGGTACAGATAGCGAGGAGGCGCGCGCAAAGGTGAGTAAAAGTCTGCTCAACTATGGCTTCCGTTTCTACGAGACCCACCAGCTCTATGCTGCCGGCGAGGTCCTCAACCGGGCTCGCGTGTGGAAGGGCGAAGACGAAAAACTCCCCCTCGGTCTGGCCCAGGATCTCAATGTCACCATCCCGCGCCATCAGTATCAGAATCTCGACGCCCAACTGGAGATCGCGCCCAAGATCATGGCGCCCGTCTCCGCCGGCGACGTATTGGGACAGGTGCATGTCTCCCTTGATGGCGAAGCGGTCGCCGATGTGGATCTGATCTCCCTCAAGGCGGTAGCTGACGGTAATCTTTGGCAGCAGATCAAGGACAGCGCCCTGCTCTGGCTGGAGTAACCCATGTCCGAAACGGAAGATACACTCCTGGAGTTCCCCTGCGATTATCTGCTCAAGGTAATGGGTCGCGCGGAACCCGGCTTCGACAGCCTGGTGGTGGAGTTGGTACGCAAGCATGTCCCCGATCTGAGAGAAGCCGCTGTCAGCACCCGCCCCAGCAAAGGGGGCAAGTGGATCTCTGTCTCAGTGACCCTCAGAGCCGAGAGTAAGTCCCAGCTCGATGCCATCTACCTCGACCTGACGGCCCATGAGAAGGTCGTAATGGCACTTTGATGCCTCATACCCTGCAACACGAAATTCAAAATTAACTCATGCCTTCTGCCAGCTGCCTACATGTCAGAAACATGGGCCTGCGCCCCTATGCGGAAACCTGGCGGGCAATGCGTGAGTATACCGACCAACGCGACGCAGAGAGTCCCGATCAACTCTGGCTGCTCGAACACCCACCGGTGTTCACTCTGGGCCAGGCCGGCAAACCAGAGCATCTGCTCGCTCCCGGCGAAATTCCGGTAATCAAAACCGATCGCGGCGGGCAGGTAACCTATCATGGCCCCGGACAGCTGGTCGCCTATCTGCTACTCGATCTGCGGCGTGCCGGATTGGGCGTTCGTGGACTGGTGACACTGCTGGAACAGGCGGTCATCGACCTCTTGAGAGCTGAAGGCATCGAGGCCTCAGCCCGCGAGGACGCCCCAGGTGTCTACATAGCGGAGGCGAAAATCGCCTCGGTCGGGCTGCGTGTGCGCCATGGCTGCAGTTTTCACGGACTCAGTCTGAATGTGGCCATGGATCTCACTCCCTTTGAACGTATCAACCCCTGTGGCTATCCGGGACTGGAGGTCACCCAATTGAGCGAGCTTGTCGAGGAGGCCGATTTACCCAGGGTTGGCCAGGAATTGTCACAACACCTGGCGCGCGGATTGGGCTACACTCTCGAATTCGACGCCACCTAGCCCCGGGCTGACAATACTAGGAAAGCGATCCAGACATGAGCGAAGCCGACAACCACCTGCCCCCTTCCCGATCCACCCCGGATAGCCATCAGCGAGGCAAAAGCAAACTCGCCCGCATCCCCGTCAAGGTGGAACAGCAGGAGTCGCTACCACGCAAGCCTAAATGGATTCGCGCCAAGGCGCCGATGGGTAAGGATGTCACCCGCATCCGCCGCATCCTGCGCGAGAAGGGACTCAGCTCTGTCTGCGAAGAGGCCGCCTGTCCCAATCTGGGCGAGTGCTTCCATCACGGCACTGCCACCTTCATGATCATGGGGGATATCTGCACCCGCCGCTGTCCCTTCTGCGACGTGGCCCACGGCAAGCCGCTTCCGCTCGATCCACAAGAGCCTGCAAACCTGGCCGAAGCCATCACCGACATGCAGCTGCGCTACGTGGTCATCACCTCCGTCGACCGCGATGACCTGCGCGACGGAGGCGCCAGCCATTTCAACGCCTGTATCGCCGCTGTACGAACACACTCGCCACAGACCAAGGTGGAGGTGCTGGTCCCCGATTTCCGTGGACGGGTCGACACCGCCCTGACAGCCCTCGACAGCCATCCGCCCGATGTCTTCAACCACAACCTGGAGACCGTTCCGCGTCTCTATCGGCAGGCCCGTCCCGGCGCCGACTACCAGGGTTCGCTGCAACTGCTACAGGCCTTCAAGGCCCGGCAACCTGAGGTACCGACCAAGTCGGGTCTGATGCGCCCTGCGGATCGAAGCCGAAGCCATGGGCTTCACCAGCGTTGCCAGCGGCCCCATGGTGCGCTCCTCCTACCATGCTGACCTGCAGGCCAATCCGCTGCTCGGCGCTTAAGCCATGGATGTCTCCACGAGTCGCATCCTCGAAGCCTTGCTGCTACCGCCCGGCGGATTTCTCCTGCTCGGTGTGGTGGGACTGCTTCTGGTGCGTACCCGGTTCGGTCGCAGCCTGATTGCCCTCAGCCTGATTCCTCTGCTGCTCCTGAGTCTGCCGGCGACCTCTGACCTACTCTACCTGGCACTGGAAAACGAGCCCGTCATCACCCCGCAACGTATTGCCGTCGATCAACCTCAGGCGATCGTTGTTTTGGGTGGAGGCCGCGATCTTGATGCGCCGGAATATGGTGGCGACACGCTCAGTCCACGCGCCCTGGCGCGCATGCGCTATGCCGCCAGGCTCTCACGCGAGACCGGACTGCCCGTGATCCCCAGCGGTGGCAACCCCGGCGCCATCGGAGTGGCGGAGGCCGTCATCGCCCGCAATCTGTTACAGGATGAGTTCAACGTGCCCGTGCTGGAGATCGAGCGGCGTAGCAACACCACCTGGGAGAATGCCCGCTACACCGCCCAGCTGATGAAAAAACACAATATCGAGCGCATCATTCTGGTCACCGATGCTAGCCACATGAACCGTTCCCTCTATGCCTTCGAGCGTAATGGCATCGAACCCATCCCAGCGCCGATGAACTTCCTCTCCATCACCTCACAGCAGATCTCTCCCGTCTTGCGCTACCTGCCCAGCGCCACCGCCCTCAAAGAGAGCTGTGAGGCGGTGCATGAGCTCATAGGTTTGCTGTGGTACCAGACAAAATAGTCTGAAGGCCGAGCCTGGTGGTCTAGCGAGGCGCTTTCACCCACCAACCCGCTGCTTCTCTGAGATTGTTGAATGGACGCTGTCGGACTCGCCGATATCAGTCTTGAGCAGACTTGCAGGGATCTGCAACTGACTTACGGCATCCCCGACTTCAGTCAGAGAGGTGACTGCCATAACGCTCCATCAGATAACAGAGGCAGTCCTGGCGAATCACCTCGAGATCCTTGGTTAACATCGAAGGCATCACGCTACGCTGCAGACAGAGCTGGCCTTCAATCAATCCAAAGTAGTCATCCCGCACATCCCCACCCCGCTCGTCCCTCACATCGAGCAGACCCAGTCCCTGTCCGTTGATGCGCCCGAACGAGGTCCCCGCAGGCAACTCCTGAAAGTTGAGCCGGTCGAGATCCGGTTCAAACACGACATCCCCATCTGCCGGTACAAAGCCAATGCTCGCCTGTGGCGACACAGTCACTCGGGCTACGGTATGGAACAGGTCGATATCCTGCGGCGAGACAGCATGCTGTGGGTGCTCCGAGAGGTGCAGACAGGCATCCAGGTACTGCTCTGCATGCTCCACACCGTGCGCCTGCCCCACCTTGCCACACTCCAGGGTGACCGCTGGACAGAGTTCGGCAAAGGCCATCGACTGCACCCCCCTGGGTCTTAGGAAATAGACCACGGTACGGGAGAACAGCAATGCCAGGTGGAGAAAAGCCGTGTCCAGTCGATTGACGCAGGCATAGTGGGGATTGAGACCGGTATTGTTATGCACATCGATACTGGCAAACGGCTTGCGCGCCCGCATGATCTCGATCACCTGGGCCATCATCTCCCGCTCCACACTCGGCTCGGCCTCACCGCCTGGCCAGACGCGATTGTAGTCGGGCTGGTCCGGTAACCGGCGCTGGTGTTTACTTGCAGCCTTCACGTTGCCGATGAAGAGGCTCATGGAACGGGGCAGCTGCAACCCGCCTTCATAGCGTGCCAACAGTCGTCTGACCGCCTCCCAACCCACCGTCTCATTGCCGTGCATCAGCACTGAGACGAACAACGGCTCTGATCGGCGTCCCGTCAGATGTATCAGGGTCGGCCCGCCCAGCACTTGCGACAACTGGTCCGCCTCACAACGGAGCAGCCCCTCTGGCAGATGATCTATCTCTTGAAACCCATTCACAGCACTATTCTACACCGGCCATTCGTGAACGGCGCGCCTGCTCTCCTGATGCATCAGATAATCCTGCACCAACCCCTGAAAGTCATGGCCATGGCGCGCAACCCATGCGCGTTGCCAGACCGCACCGGTCTGCCTGGCAGCCACCCTTTGCCCGATGATACCCAGCCAATGGTCTATCTCTTGTGCATCCACGCCCAGCCGCGCCAGACCGGCCCGTGCAATGGGTAGCAGTTGCTCAGTGAGCAATTGATCGAGCGGCACCCGCTCCTGTTCGAACCAGCTCACCTCGGCATCAAGCCCAAGTCGAGCTGCTGCATAGAAGTTATTGCGCGCGCGTGAAAATTTCAGGCGTTCGACAGGCATCTCTTCACGTTCCAGCAATCCGGTGACCAATCCGAAATAGAGTGCGGCATTGGCCACCGAATCAGCGATGCTGGGCCCGGCCGGCACCACTCGGTGTTCGATCCGCAGATGGGGTTTCCCCGCCGTATCGAAACCGATCAAGGGACGATTCCAGCGCCAGATAGTGCCATTGTGCAGGCGTAGATGAGACAGGTGCTCAACGGGCTCATCCATCAGCAGCGGCAACAGCACCGGATAGCGCAACAGGTTGGCGGTAAAGTTTTCCATCAATGATTCATAGACGTAGCGGATACCGAAGCTGACACGCTTGGTCAGGTCGGAGGCCCCGACGGAGATGGCCTGCTCAAACAGGGGGATGCGGGTCTCATCCCACAGATCGCGCCCAAACAGGTAGGGCGAATTGGCGCTGACTGCCACCATCGGCGCCGAGACGATTTTGGACAGGTTGTAGATCGCCGCCGCTTGCGGCGCATCCACCTGAAGATGGAGCTGGAATGAGGTGGCTGCCGACTCCAGCATCACATCCTCGTGCACCAGATGCAGCGCCTCGCGTCCCTCGATGTCGAGCTGGATCGGCGAGCCATTGCGCAAACGGAAGATCTGCTCATTGAGCGCCCGGTAGCGGTTCAGGGGTGACATGTTGGCGAGACTGAGCGCTGACTGCTGCAGGGTCGGCAGTATGCCGATCATCGCCATGCGCAGATCGAGTTCACCGGCACGACTGCTGCATCGCCCCCAAAGCGCGGCCAACTCACGCGCCATACGGCTGAAAACATCGCCTTCCAGCGGGCGGACCTGACTATTGAGTTCAAGATTGAAGGTCGCCAGTTCGGGTACGACCAGCGGATCCTCGAAACCCTCCATAAAGGTCTGGTTCTGCGGTGCCGGATCGCCGCTACGGGTCAGCAGACAGGCCTCCAACTCCAGGCCGGCGAGTGTTTCGCGACTGCCGAATACACCCTCGTTGAACCACTCGGCAAGTAGCCTCGTCTCCGCTTCCAGACGCTGCGAAAATTCCGCAAAGTCCTGGTCGGTGAATCGGCTGGAGGGTATCTCCTGTCCCATAATATCAAGCGCCTCGAAGTTGCTCGTCCAGGCTATGCAAGCGTTCTGGCGTGCCCACGTCGACCCACTGCCCTCGGTAGCAGATACCACTCACACTTCCCTGGGCCATGGCCTTTCTCAACAGCGGCGCCAGGGGAAAAGCCCCCGCCTGGCAAGCGCTGAAGAGCTGCGGGTGGTAGACCGCGATGCCACTGAAAGTCAGACGCTCCCCTTCGGCATCGACCACCCGCTCACCCTGCAAAACAAAGTCTCCTCGGGGGTGGTGTGGCGGATTCGCCACCAGCATCAGATGCGCCAGCATACCCGGCGGCAGTTTCAGTCGTCGGAGATCCACGTCGCACCAGACATCGCCATTAACCACCAGAAAAGGAGCCTCTCCCAATAAGGGTAGTGCATGAAAAATCCCGCCGCCGGTTTCCAGGGCGCTCTCTTCGGCTGAATAGCGGATCTCCACCCCCCACTCGGAGCCGTCACCCAGACGCGCTTCGATCATTTCACCCAGGTGGGCATGATTGATCACCAGCTGGCGGATACCTGCCTGCGCGAGTCGCTCAATGTGGTGAACGATGAGGGGCTTGCCGGCCACCGGCAGCAACGGCTTGGGCTGGGTATCGGTCAAGGGCCGCATACGCTCTCCACGTCCGGCCGCTAAAATCATCGCCTTCATCTCAAACTTCTCTCATGCACGCTGTTACCACGGGTTCGACATCACACCCATGCTAACAATGACTTCCCTCTGGGCGCCATGTTGGAATTGCCTCTCAATCAGGCAAAAAGAAAGGGGCCAATCGGCCCCTTGCTCTCGTCGTCTCAACAGAACCTGATCTCAGCCTTTCATGGCGTCGAAAAATTCTTCGTTGGTTTTGGATATCTTGAGTTTGTCGAAGAGGAACTCCATCGCCGCCAGCTCGTCCATCGGATGGAGAATTTTGCGCAGGATCCACATCTTCTGCAGCTCATCCGGCTTCATCAGCAGCTCTTCACGGCGGGTGCCGGAGCGATTGATGTTGATGGCGGGGAAGATGCGTTTCTCAGCAATGCGGCGATCCAGATGGACCTCCATGTTGCCGGTGCCCTTGAACTCTTCGTAGATGACATCGTCCATGCGCGAACCGGTTTCAACCAGCGCGGTGGCAAGAATGGTCAGAGAGCCACCCTCCTCCACGTTACGTGCGGCGCCGAAAAAGCGCTTCGGCCGTTGCAGGGCGTTGGCGTCAACACCACCGGTCAACACCTTGCCCGAGGAGGGCACCACGGTGTTGTAGGCACGGGCCAGACGCGTGATTGAGTCGAGCAGAATCACCACATCCTTTTTGTGCTCGACCAGTCGCTTGGCCTTTTCGATGACCATCTCGGCCACCTGCACATGGCGGGTTGCCGGCTCGTCGAAGGTACTGGAGATAACCTCGCCACGCACCGAGCGGGCCATCTCGGTCACCTCTTCCGGGCGCTCGTCGATCAACAGCACGATGACGTAACACTCAGGGTGATTGTGCGTGATCGACTGGGCGATATTCTGCAGCATCATGGTCTTACCCGCTTTTGGCGGGGAGACGATCAGGCCACGCTGCCCCTTGCCGATGGGGGCGCAAAGATCGATGGTACGTGCGGTGATGTCCTCGGTACTGCCGTTGCCGATCTCCAGATGAAAACGCTTGTTGGCGAAGAGCGGTGTGAAGTTCTCGAACAGAATCTTGTTCTTGGCGTTCTCCGGCTTGTCGAAGTTGATCTCGTCCACCTTGAGCAGAGCGAAATAGCGTTCGCCATCCTTCGGAGGCCGGATCTTGCCGGAAATCGTGTCACCGGTTCGCAGGGAGAAGCGGCGAATCTGACTGGGAGAGACATAGATGTCATCGGGCCCGGCAAGGTAGGAGCTGTCCGCTGATCGCAGGAAGCCGAAACCATCCTGCAGGATCTCCAGCACCCCATCGCCGTAGATGGCTTCGCCTTTCTTTGCGTGGGCCTTGAGGATGGCAAAGATCTGGTCCTGCTTTCGGGTCCTGGCCATGCCCTCGATGTTCATTTGCTGGGCGAGCTCAGCCAGTTCGGCAACCGGCATCTTCTTCAGTTCAGTCAGATTCATAGTGTTGTTGGAAGTTTTGATTTGATTAAAGAGATTTTGAGGAAAGGATGTACGCCCTGGCAGAACGTGGTTGGATTGTTTGTGTTAACGGGTCAGTGCAGGCCGGAGCGTATTCAGGGTGAACCTGGCGCCCGCAGATGGCGGGCAACGATGGCGTCTCCGCGCCTGCGTAACGTTGTTACAGGTTGCTATCGATAAAGGCGACCAATTGTGATTTTGAGACGGCGCCCACTTTGGTGGCCTCGACCTCGCCATTCTTAAACAGCATCAGGGTAGGGATGCCGCGAATACCATAGCGGGGAGGCGTATTGGGGTTGTCGTCGATGTTCAGTTTGGCCACTTTCAGTCGACCGGAGTACTCAGTGGCAATGTCATCCAGTACCGGGGCGATCATCTTGCAGGGACCACACCACTCCGCCCAGTAGTCGATCAACACGGGCTCGCTGGATTTAAGGACGTCCGATTCAAAAGAATCATCGGTTACATGAACAATATGCTCACTCATTGATTGAGTATCTCCGACATGTTTGGGAGTTGGTATGGGGCAGATGCTGGCTGCATCCGCACGCCTGGCCAAGAATCCAGAACGACTCCATGAGTCAATGAAATTGATAGCTTGGGGCGGGTGTCTGGATGAGATTGGACATTGAAGCCTAAAACTCGCAGTAATTCAAGACCTCAGAGCAATTTTGGTGATTTTTTCGCTTCTATCCCGCCAAATCAACCTCTTCATCACCCAATAACTCCTCGATCCGACACAGATGAGCGATGGATTGCATGGCTTCCGGTAGTCCCACCACCGACACTTGGGCGCCATCCTCGACGGCCCGGGCCTTCCACTCCAACAGCAGGGCCAGGCCCGCGCTGTCTGCTGCCGTGACCTGGGAGAGGTCGATCTCAAGATCCTGCGACTTCTGGAAATAGGAAACCGACTGGCGCAACAACTCGTTGGCCGTGGCGAAGGTCATTTCACCCTCCACATGAAAGCGAAAGGCCCCATCGCGCACGATCTGCGCCTGCGCAACCATCGTCACTCCGGAACGCTGGCGTTTTCTTCCGCCTTGCTGAAGAGGAACTGACCGATGATCTCCTCCAGCACCAGCGCCGACTGAGTGATCATGATCTCACTGCCGCTGTGTAGATTTTCCAGGCTGCCGCCGGGATCGAGACCGATATACTGCTCACCCAAAAGACCCGAGGTATAGATCTTGGCGATGGTATCTTCAGGAATCTGGTCGTAGGCTGACTCGATCTGCATGGTTACCAGCGCCTCGAAGCTCTTCTGGTCGTAACTGATATCGACCACCCGACCGACCCGCACACCGGCCATTGAAACCGGAGAGCGCACTTTCAGTCCGCCGATATTGTCGAAGCGGGCGGTTACATCATAACCGTCGCTTGTAGTGATGCTGGCCAGATTGCTCACCTGCATGGCCAGAAAGAAGAGCGCCACCAATCCTGCGGCCATGAAGGCGCCGACGGCAATTTCCACGAGTCTCGTATTCATATGTGTACCTGATTCAATCTCCAAACATCAGCGCGGTCAGCACGAAGTCGAGCACCAGCACCGCCAGCGCTGAGTGGACCACCGTCTGCGTGGTGGAACGGCTCACTCCCGCCGAGGTAGGAACCGTGTCGTAACCCTGAAACAGGGCAATCCAGGTGCAGACGACCCCGAACACCAGACTCTTGATCACCCCGTTCACCACATCGCCGTTCCAATCGATCTTTGCCTGCATCTGACTCCAGAAGGCGCCATCATCAACACCCAGAAGACCGACGCTGACAAAGTAGCCCCCAATCACACCCACGGCGCTGAACATGGCTGCCAGCAGCGGCATGGAGATGAAACCGGCAAAGAAGCGGGGCGTCAGTATGCGGCGGATCGGATCCACCGCCATCATCTCAAGCCCCGAGAGTTGTTCTGTCGCCTTCATCAGTCCGATCTCGGCGGTCAAGGCGGAGCCGGCGCGTCCGGCGAAAAGCAGGGCCGTCACCACCGGCCCCAGTTCACGTACCAGTGAGGCGGCGACCATCACGCCGAGGCTGTCCTCGGCGGCAAACTGGGACAGCACATAGTAACCCTGCAACCCCAGCACCATACCCACAAAAAGCCCGGAGACCACAATGATGGTGATGGTGCGAACGCCGATACTCTGTACCTGCGCCACCAGCAGGCCGAGTCGGGGCAGCAGGCTGGTGACACCGGCCAGGATCTGCAACAACAGCAGATGCCCGCGGCCCAGCCGCTCCAGGCTACCGATTCCTTTGCGTCCCAGTGCAGCCAGAGCGTCTAACACTATTTGGCACCCCGCATACTCAACAGATCTTCCTTCAGGGTTGGCGCCTCGTAATGGAAACCGACGGGTCCGTCCGGCAGACCGCTCATGAATTGGCGTACCGCCTCCGACTCGGAGGCATCGATCTGCGACGGCGTACCGTGCTCGATCACCTTGCCGCCATGAATCACATAGATGAAATCGGAGATACCGGCGGTCTCCTCCACATCGTGTGAGACAAGAATGCTGGTCAGTCCCACCGCATCGTTGAGACGGCGAACCAGCTGCGCGAGAACACCCATCGAGATCGGGTCCTGACCGGTAAAGGGTTCATCGTACATCACCATCATGGGATCGAGGGAGATTGCCCGCGCCAGCGCCACCCGCCTGGCCATACCGCCGGAGAGGGCGGAAGGCATCAGATCCCGCGCACCGCGCAGGCCGACCGCTTCCAGTTTCATCAGCACCAGACGCCTGACCATGGTCTCCGGCAGATCGGTATGCTCGCGCAGCGGGTAAGCCACATTGTCGTAGACCGAGAGATCGGTCAGCAACGCGCCGGTCTGGAACAGCATGCCCATGCGCATGCGCAGCTTGTAGAGCGCCGAGCGGGAGAGCCTGTGCACATTGTGACCATCCACCTCGATGCTGCCGCGGGAAGGCCGCAACTGACCGCCGATCAGTTTCAACAGCGTGGTCTTGCCGGTACCGCTGGGGCCCATAATGGCAGTCACCTTGCCACGCGGAATATCGATATCCACACCATCGAAAATGACGCGGTTACCGCGGGAAAAGTGGAGATCCCGGATTTTGATCAAGGGTTCTGTAGCGCTCACAAGGGCCTATGGGAGAGTGGCGAGTATGACTACCCGGAAAATCCGGCCATTGTGTCGGCGGGACCAGAAGGCGTCAAGCCAAACCCGCGGATCACATCAACTGAAACCGGCTGCATTCGGGCTCAACGCATGAAGGAAAGGTGAATTCACGAGCATGAGTGAGGCATAATCAGAGCTGTTTCCCGGGGAGATGGCATGGCCGAGATCCTGAAATTCAAACGTCCGAAAGCCGCCGAGCGCCACAAAGGTAAGGGCCTGTGCCGCGAAGGTTTTCACAAGTGGATCGTGGACAAACAGTCAGTCTTTGATGTGAAACAGGGACGCCTGGTCACCCGTTACCGCTGCCAGCGCTGTGGCAAGCTGCGAACCACCGGGGAGTAGCGCACAAGGGTCCAGACCTGTTCAGTGCCCCCTAAATACGCAGACGCTCGACCACCTCGCCACCAAGCAGGTGCTTCTCGAAGATCTCATCCATGTCCTCCTGATCCACATAGGTGTACCAGACGTCATCGGGATAGACCACCAACACCGGCCCCAGGGAACAGCGATCGAGACAGCCTGCTGTGTTGACCCGAATACCGCCTGGGCCAGCCAATCCTGCCTCCTTGACCCGCTGTTTCAAATAGGCGCGCATGCGTTTGGCTCCGTGCTGAGCACAAAAGGGGCGCCCGTCGTCACGCTCATTGAGGCAGAAAAAGAGGTGGTGGCGATAGTAGGACATGTGTGATTAACCCGGTGATAGCGGCTCGGTTAACCGTTATTATAGAGCCTGACTCAGCCATTCCACCCGTCGATCGCAACGTGACCCCCGAACAACTTCTGAAAGAGGCAGACCGCTGTGTGAAATGCGGCCTCTGTCTGCCCCATTGCCCCACCTATCTGCACTGGGAGAACGAGGCCGACTCTCCACGCGGACGCATCAGCCTGATCCAGGCTCTGGCCGCCGGCGACCTGTCGCAGAGCCATGGCCTCGAACGCCACCTGGACCGCTGCCTGAGCTGCCTTGCCTGCGAGGCGGCCTGCCCGTCTGGCGTCAACTACGGCGAGCTGATCGATGGTGGCCGTACCCTGCTCAATCAGCATCATCCAAAGCGACAGCGTTGGCGCCGTCTGTTCGATCTGCTCAGCAACCGGCAGCGGCTCGATCGCTGGCGTGCTCTCCATCGCCTGATAGGACGCCTGGGTCTGAGCGGACTGGCCCGTTTGATTCCCTCGCAAAAATGGCGCCGCATGGCAATGATGGGAGACCTGCTATCTGCGGAGTCACGCCCGCTGACCGGCCTCTACCCCGCCAGCCTCCCCAGCGGACGCCTGGTGCAGCTGTTCATTGGTTGTGTCGGCAGTCAGACGGAACAGCCGCTGATCCGCGAGGCTATCTCACTGCTGTCACGACTCGGCTTCGCCGTGGAGATCCCCGACGCACAGACCTGCTGTGGCGCCATACATCGCCACAACGGCTATCCGGAGCAGGCCGACACACTCTGTGCTGCCAACCGCCGCATGCTCGAGCGCAGTCGTGCCGAGAGATTGGTCACCCTCGCCAGCGCCTGTCAGCTGGAACTGAGTAAAGCGTTCGAGGCACCCATTCCGGTCATAGGTCTGGTCGACTTCCTGCTCGAGCTGTCGAGCCAATCCCCACCGAAACTGAAGCCGCTAAAAGAACGGGTCGCCCTGCATATCCCCTGCTCCAGCCGCCCGGATACCAGCCGTCAGCTGCTCGAACAGATTCCCGCTATCGACCTGGTCGAGCTGCCGGAAAACTCCATATGCTGCGGCGCGGCCGGCAGCTATCTGTTGACTCAGCCGACGGCCTCGCAGGCGCTGGGCAACGCCAAGCTCGAACATCTGCGCACCAGTGGCGCCACGATTCTCGTCACCAGCAACACCGGCTGCGCCATGCAATTCCGCAATCTGATCCGGGAGGCGGGGCTTGCGATCGAGGTGTTGCACCCGGGTCAGCTCTATGCCCGACAACTGGATGCTTGAACCCGCGCCTCACCAGCGCTAAGGTTTCGCCATGCCAGACCGAGACTTCAACCCCACTGACCGCCTTCTGATCGGCTTCGACCAGGCCCTGCGTACTCTCTTCGGACGTCCTCAGGTGACCGAGCGCAGCGATCCCGCCACTGACATCCCTGAAGCAGAGCTGAGTGAGCATGAGCGGGACCTCACCGCCCGCCTGATGCGCATCAACCACACCGGAGAGGTCTGCGCCCAAGCCCTCTACCAGGGGCAGGCTTTGACCGCCAAACTGCCTGAGGTACGCAAAAGCATGGAACGGGCCGCACAGGAGGAGAACGACCATCTGGACTGGTGTGAGTCGCGCCTGAGCGCACTCGACAACCGCAAGAGTCTGCTCAACCCCTTCTGGTATGCCGGCTCATTCCTGATCGGCGCAACAGCCGGGCTGGCGGGTGACAAATGGAGTCTGGGTTTTGTCGCGGAGACCGAACATCAGGTGGAGGCTCACCTGCAAAGTCACCTCGAGCAGCTCCCGTCACAGGACCAAAAGAGCCGGGCGGTGCTGGAGCAGATGAAAGAGGATGAGATTCACCACGCAACGGTGGCGTTGGAAGCGGGGGGAGCGGCGTTGCCGGGGCCGATCAAACTGGCCATGAAGCTGACCTCGAAACTGATGACGAAGTCAGTCTATTACCTCTAGTCTCTCAGCCTCTCACTACCAGTGACTCAACCCGCATTGGGGACATGCCTGACCATATCGGTCTCAACCACCTGTT
Organism: Candidatus Thiodiazotropha sp.; assembly: GCA_037384445.1. Taxonomy (GTDB): domain Bacteria; phylum Pseudomonadota; class Gammaproteobacteria; order Chromatiales; family Chromatiaceae; genus Thiodiazotropha. Next base: position 10,013 of record JARRNY010000027.1, on the reverse strand, counting down.
CTCTATCGGTAGCAGCGACCTGTACCGCGAGGGTCATACCAACTCCGATAACCACCAGAACAAGTAAAACCGCAAAAAAGTCAGGGGCGCGATGGGAGTAATGTGTGTTCATTGCCATACCAATTCATTCAATCAGTTATCTTAAACTATTAATCCTGCCCATCAACTAAACCTTGATATTGTTCACGTTGCTGTATAAAAGTTGTCCAATCAGGGCTTGGCCTGTGAATCGGGTGCACTTTCAGAGGCCCCCAGTTCACTCAACAGCGACGCCACCGCCTCGTGCTTGCCCCGTTTGGCCAGCCCCAGCGCGGTCAGACCCGACTGATTGGCCTTGTTCAGATCGGCGCCTCTCTGCACCAGCAGCCTGACCACCTCAAGATGGCCATACGCGCTCGCATCCATCAAGGGTGTAGCGCCCCGCGGCCCACTCACGTTGGGATCAGCACCCGCCGCCAACAAAACCCTGACGGTCTCAGCGTTACCATTGAATGCCGCCAGGTGAAGCAGGGACCTTCCCGCCTGATTGGTACCGTTGACGTCCCCTCCCTGCATCAGTAAATCCTCAACACGCCGTACCTCGCCCGACATAACCGCCGATGCCAGCGCCTGGTCGCTTTGGTTTTTTTCCGCCGCCACCAGCTGCCCTAGCGGCAGGATAACCAACAGTGAAAGAAAAAATCGCTTCATCGTACAACCTGATCAGAAACTATTAACAGGTAGAATAGTTATCGGCAGGAGCCTTTTATTCTTAATGCCCCTGCCCGTTGCACTCGACCCGCCTGCTCAGTAACCTTGAAGCATATTAACAAACGACCCGAGACGATCATCCATGCAACAACAGATACTCAATCACATCGATGTTCAGGTTGAGACCAACTACATGGACTCCCAGTCACAGCCTGATGAGAAACGCTTTGTCTTCTCCTATACGGTCACTATCCGCAACGAAGGCAGCGCCCGAAACCTTCCGTTACACCAGCGGCACCGTGCTGGACACCCCGGTCGGCAGTATGCAGGGCACCTACGATATGGTCGACAACCTGGGTAACCACTTCGACGCCATGATCCCGGCCTTTTCTCTGGCGCGGCCCGGCAGCTTGCATTGAGCCGCATACGACTCCCGCGAAAGGAACTGATTCGTGTCAGCAGGCCCTAGGGAACCCCTATGCCCCAGGCTTTAAGCCGCTCCGAACCCTATTGGCTCGCAGCTATCGTACTGCTGATCCTGATCGTCAGTGGCGTCGACCCGGTGGCCGACCGCTATACCTGGTTCCTGGAAACTGTGCCCGTCATGCTCGGGCTGGTGTTGCTGACACTGACATGGCGCCGCTTCCCTCTCACCCCCCTGCTCTGCCGTCTGCTGGCCCTGCACTCGTTGATACTCATCATCGGTGGCTACTACACCTATGCCGAGGTACCCCTCTTCAATTGGTTACAGGAGACACTCGACTTCTCGCGCAACCACTATGACCGGGTCGGCCACTTTGCCCAGGGCTTCATCCCGGCCATCCTGGCACGGGAGATTCTGCTACGCCGCTCCCCGCTGCAAACCGGCCGCTGGCTCTTTTTCATCGTGCTTTCGATCTGCCTTGCCTTCAGCGCTTTCTATGAACTGATCGAGTGGTGGGTCGCTCTCTATAGCGATCAGGCTGCCGAGGCATTTCTCGGCACCCAAGGCGACACTTGGGACACCCAGAATGACATGTTCCTGGCCCTCATCGGCGCCATCTCGTCTCAGCTGCTGCTGGCCCACCTCCACGACCGACAGCTTGCGCGTCTGGGGATCACCTGATGGCCATCTACGCAATCGGTGATGTGCAGGGCTGTTACGACGAACTGATGGCGCTGTTGAAGAAGATCGACTTCAGCCCGGAGAATGACTACCTCTGGTTCGCCGGCGATCTGGTCAATCGTGGCCCCAAGTCGCTTGAGGTTCTGCGTTACGTCAAATCCCTCGGCGATCGCGCGGTAACGGTGCTCGGTAATCACGATCTGCACCTGTTGGCCCTCTCCGAGGGCAATCGCAGTCACTACAAGCACGGCACCCTCGATGACATCCTGCGGGCACCCGACCGGGACGAGCTGATCGACTGGCTGCGTCACCGCCCAGTGATGTACCACCACGAGAAACGGGGCTACAGCCTGATCCATGCCGGCCTGCCGCCGCAGTGGGATCTGCAGACAGCGCGCGCCTGTGCCCAAGAGCTGGAAAACACCCTACGCGGCACCGGCTTCCACAAATTTTGCCAGCAGATTTACGGTAACCAACCCGATCTCTGGCGTGACGATCTCCAGGGTATCGAGCGCCTGCGCTTCATCACGAATGCCTTTACCCGGCTACGCTTCTGTACCCCGGATGGCCGGCTTTCGATGAACGACAAAGGCGCACCGGGCTCCCAGTCCAACGGCTCCCTGCCCTGGTATCTGATGCCTAAACGCGCCACCCGCAACGACCGCATCCTGTTCGGACACTGGTCGACCCTTGGATACCAGCGAATCAAAAACGTCTGGTGCCTCGACAGCGGCTGCCTGTGGGGTGGCAAGCTCACCGCGCTGCGCCTGCGCAAGATGCGCGAACCGACACCTATCCACTACAGCTGCCCCGGCGCACTCAAGCCGGGAAAGAAGTAACATTGTTCCGATTGCACCACGCGTTAAACAGAAACTGACAACACAGGGAGGAAGCTATGCGCGCCCACGAAATCGAATACCAGATCATTGGCCACGACATGCAGCTGGTAGAGGTAATACTCGACCCGGGAGAGACGGTCATCGCCGAGGCCGGCTCCATGACCTATATGGAAAGTGCGATCGTGTTCGAGACCCGCATGGGAGACGGCGCCGACCCCGACCAGGGGATGTTCGGCAAGCTTTTCAGTGCCGGTAAGCGCATGCTCACCGGTGAATCTCTGTTTACCACCCACTTCACCAACAACGCTTCAGCAGGCAAGGCCCGGGTCGCCTTCTCCGCTCCCTATCCCGGCACCGTGATGCCGCTCGACCTAAGCCAGCTCGGCGGCCAGGTGACCTGCCAGAAGGATGCCTTTCTCTGCGCCGCACTCGGTACCAAACTCGATATCGCCTTCAACAAAAAGCTCGGCAGCGGACTCTTTGGCGGTGAAGGCTTCATCCTGCAGCGGCTGGAGGGAGACGGCCTCGCCTTCATCCAGGCGGGAGGAACGGTAATCGAGAAGACCCTGAACAACGAGACCCTGCGAATCGATACCGGCTGCCTGGTCGGCTTCACCGAAGGGATCACCTACGACATCAGCATGTCCGGTGGATTGAAGTCGATGGTCTTCGGTGGTGAAGGCGCTTTTCTGGCCACCCTGAGCGGCAGTGGCAAGGTCTGGATCCAGAGCCTGCCCTTCTCACGCATGGCAGACCGCATCCTGCAGAATGCCCCTAAAGTCGGTGGCAAAGCGCTTGGAGAGGATTAACCCGAATCACCTGGTGGGCCCGCTTCAGTCCTGGATACGCTCCAGTTCGAGAAAGGTGTAGCCGAAGGCATTGCGCTCATCCGCTGCATGCGATTCCCGGCTCAGCTCACGCCATTGGCTAAAGTCGATTTCGGGAAAGCGGGCATCGCCGTCCACCTCGGTATCGACTTGAGTCAGATAGAGCCGGTCGGCCTGCGGCAGCAACTCCTTATAGATAGTACCGCCACCGACGACCATCACTTCCGGCACCTCACCAGCCACCTCCAGCGCCTGCTCCAGGGAGTGCGCCAGGGTGCAACCCTCGGCGTGGTAGTGCCTGTCGCGGGTGACCACAATATGACGTCGTCCCGGCAGCAGCCCCGGCAGCGATTCCCAGGTCTTGCGCCCCATCACCATCGGCTTGCCCATGGTGACGCGCTTGAAATGGGCCAGATCGGCAGGCAGACGCCAGGGCAGCCGATTATCACGGCCGATCACCCCGTTTTTCGCCATCGCCACAATGAGAGAGATCAGCGGCCGTCCCTGCACCATCAGACCGCTACCGGCGCCTTGATATGGGGGTGTGGGTCGTAACCGACCAGTTCAAAATCCTCGAATCGAAAGTCGAAGATATCCTTCACCTCAGGGTTGATCTGCATCCCCGGCAGCGTTCGAGGCTCCCGGCTCAGCTGCAGATCGCACTGCTGCAGATGGTTGGCATAGAGATGCGCATCGCCGAAGGTGTGCACGAAATCGCCCGGCTCCAAGCCCGTCACCTGAGCCAGCATCAGGGTCAGCAAAGCATAGGAGGCGATATTGAACGGCACACCCAGGAAGATATCGGCACTGCGCTGATAGAGCTGGCAGGAGAGCCGCCCCTCGGCCACGTAGAACTGAAACAGGCAGTGGCAGGGTGGTAGCGCCATGTGTTCGATGTCGACCGGATTCCAGGCGGAGACGATAAGACGACGGGAGTCGGGATTTTGCCGAATCTGCTCTACCAATTGAGTGATCTGATCGATATGCCCCCCATCCGGCGTGGGCCAGGAGCGCCACTGGTGGCCGTAGACAGGCCCCAGATCGCCACTCTCGTCTGCCCATTCATCCCAGATGCTGACCCCGTTCTGTTTCAGGTAGGCGATGTTGGTATCGCCTTTAAGAAACCACAGCAGTTCGTGAATGATCGAACGCAGATGCAGTTTCTTGGTGGTCAGCACCGGAAAACCCTGCGACAGATCGAAGCGCATCTGATAGCCGAACACACTGCGCGTGCCGGTACCGGTGCGATCCTCTTTAACGACGCCGTGATCGCGGACATGGCGCAACAAATCCAAATACTGTTTCATGCAGTGGCTTCCGAAGAGGCTCTACGACGATAGGCCAGAAAGAGCAGTAGCAACCCAAACAAAATCATCGGTGCGCTAAGAACCTGCCCCATGGTGACCCAGCCGAAGGCCAGGTAACCGATATGGGCATCGGGCATGCGCACCAGTTCAATCAGAAAGCGGAACACACCATAGCAGAGCAGGAACAGGCCGGATACGGCCATCTGCGGTGGCCTGCGGGCGGAGAATAACCAGAGAATCAGGAACAGCGCCACGCCTTCAAGAAAAAATTCATACAGTTGGTTGGGATGCACGGGAGTGGAGTAGAGCGTCCCAGGCGGCAGGCCCAGCCGACTGCAGAGCCCCGCCGCCGCATCGCAGGGCACACGCATACCCCAGGGCAGGCTGGTGGGACCGCCCCAGAGTTCCGCATTGATGAAGTTACCCAGACGACCGGCGCCAAGTCCGACAGTTACCAGTGGCGCGACAAAGTCGGTGGTCTGAAAAAAAGTCCTGCCCTGCCGGCGAGCCAAGAGCCACATGGACAGCAGTACACCTAGAAGCCCGCCATGGAAGGACATCCCTCCCTCCCAGACGCGAATCAGTGAAAGAGGATTGGCTAGAAAACCGTCGAGACCATAAAAGAGGACATAGCCAATGCGTCCTCCCAGCACCACGCCAAGCACGACATAGAAGACCATATCGTCGACCTGCTCGGGACTCCAGAGACTCTGGGGCTTGGCGGCCCGCACCCGGCCCAGCCACCACCCGCCAAGAAAGCCAATCAGGTACATCACCCCGTACCAGTGAACCTTCAGTGGCCCGAGGGTGTAGGAGAAGATCTCGAAGGGACCAAGCGACAGCAATACCGGATCGATTACAGGGTAGGTGATCATGGTCGCGAATGGTAGCACAGGAACGGGATTCACGAATCTGCCAAAAATCCGTAAGTTTGCAGAATCTCGACACGCAATGGGTGGTACCATAGCGTGAACTCGGTCACACTCCTCCCTGTTTACGGAATTTATTTCACAGACAGACTGACGGATATCCGCGAGGTGTCAAGTTTTTGAATCCATCGCCGCTATCCCGTACAGACGATGCAATACCCGAACAGCATCCGCAAAAGGGAAGGACTATGAACTACGCACACGCACAGAAATTTGAAACTTACATACCGCGTAAAATGGATACATTAGGATCTCGGCTACGACGTAAAAGGCGGGAACGGGGATGGACCCAGGAAGAGCTGGCCCTACGGGCTGGCACCAACCAGGCGGTCATCCAGAAAATCGAGAATGGCAAGAGCCTTCGCCCCCGCAAGATAGACGAAATCGCGCAGGTACTCGACGTCAACCCTGCATGGCTGATGTTCGGCGAAGAGGCCTCGACGGCCGTCCTCGACGAAGAAGCCGCTGAAGTAGCCAAAGCCTGGCACCTCCTGCCCGAACCGATCAGAAGTCGCATCAAACGTAATATCTTTGAGCAGGTTCTGCTCCATTCGAGCAAGAAGTAGCGCAACTCAAGCACCCGGATGCGGTGCGTCATCCGGGTGCCTGCAACACTTCCCGCCACAAAAACAGCCACTTATGTGGCTGTTTTTGTGATGTCAGTCGACCCCAACCCGAATGCTACTTAGTTTAGGCGCTTGGGATGGTATCCAACACCTTATGGTGGGGCAGGGCTCCACCCTACCTGTGGTCCGGAGTGTAGGGTGGGGCCCTGCCCCACCATGACCTCGCTTAACCAAGCAGCATTCGGGCTAAGACTTCACTGAATCCACTCTCACCTGTTTCCTATGACACTGTCTGGCATAAAAAAACCCGGCCAGAGCCGGGCTTCTTATCCGCGCCAGGACCTCTCCTCGTCAGAACTTGTAGGAGACGCCGAACGAAAACACGGGATAGTACTTGTAGTCCTTGATGTCATCCTCGAAACGCCGTTCCTCCAGGGCAAGATCGTTGGCATCGACCAATGAGGCATTCGCACCAGTCGCGGTCAGACTTACGTTGCCGGAACCCTGGTACATGATCCCCAGATCCACATTGAACCCCCAGCCCTTGCCGGCTGACAGGGCATTACCCCAACCCACGCCGAGATAGGGAGCAGTGGAATCGAAATCAAGCTTGGCGTCGAGCCCAATGCCTGGATAGAAGGTATCGCCAATGGTAAGCCCGGTTGATGAGGAGGAGCCGCTCATCTCATTGCCATTGTTCATCAGGCCGGCAGTAAAGCGGAAGGCATTGCCGAAAGGATGCCAGTCGGCCAAGAGAGAGATCGACCGCCACTCCAGGTCGAGGTCATATTCGATATCGGAAATGGTCTCGGAACGATCGTAATCGTACCGATTGAGCCCCAGACGGGCATTGAAATGCTCAGCCAGGCCAAAGGTACCCTCAAGACCGAGCCCCAATGAGCCCAGCTTTGCGGTCACCGCCGTATCCACGGCACCCGCCTCGGCCGTTACCAGACCAAGACAGACTGCACCCAATACTGCCTGAAACCGCTTACCCATCGAATTGCCTCACTTATCTCAACCATTCCGACACAGACTTCATTAATGAGTTTAGGCGGCAGCCCAGGTGGTTTCTTTAGAACAGCTCTCAAAAATGGGATCCCATACCCATTACTCAGGCTGGAATACCCACGGGGCTTAATTGGAACAGGTAAGAGCCATTCGCAGGTCGCTATCAGTCTGAATCCCGGGTCTTACGCCATCGCTGCTCTGCCTCGTCATCGCTGACGCGGGCATCCACCCAACGCTCACCCTGTTCGGTCGTCTCTTTTTTCCAGAATGGCGCCTGTGTCTTTAGATAGTCTATAACAAATTCACAGCCAAGGAAGGCTTCTTTGCGATGTTGACCAGCTACCGCCACCACCACGATAGGGTCAGTGGGGCACATCTCCCCGACCCGATGTACCACTCGACAGCCCATCAACTCCCAGCGCTGCACCGCCTCCTCGGCGATCTTCTGCAACGCCCTCTCGGTCATGCCCGGATAGTGCTCAAGATAGAGCTTCTGCACCCGGTCACCGTCATTAAGATCCCGCATCAAGCCGATAAAGCTGACTACGGCACCTATCCCCGGATTGTCGGCCCGCAGCAGATCGACCTCCCGATGGGGGTCCAAGGGCTGATCCTGAACACGCACATGTATCATGATTCAACCTCCGGTCACCGGCGGAAACAGCGCCACTTCGTCGCCGTCCTTGAGCAGCGTTGCATGGTCAGCCACCTCCTGATTCACCGCGATCATCACACGTTGTTCTTCACCAAACAGACGCAACCAGACACCGCCTCGGGCACGCAGTTGGGTCAACAGCGTCGCCACAGTATCGACTTTCGCCGCCTCAATCTGTTCCCTGTCCGAACCCAGCTCTTCACGGAAACGGGCAAAATATTTCACTTCGATCATGCTGTCAGCTCACTGAAAGGTAGAAAGTCGATGCTGTCGCCCGGGGCGATCGCCGTCATCGGCGGCAACACGGCAAAACCATTGGCCCAGGCCACGGAACTCAGTACACCGGAGGATCGGTTGGCATAGAGCCGCACCACCGCCCGCCCCTGTTCATCGGTTTCAAGCCGACCTCGGGCATACTCGCGACGCTTGTCGTCGCCCCCCTTTTCGAAGGCGGCGATTGCCCGACAAGGCGTCGGCAGATAGCCTCGTTCCACTCCCTGCATGCGCAGAATGAACGGCCGCATGAACAGGGTGAATGTCGCAAACAGCGAGACCGGATTGCCTGGCGCACCGAGAAAAGGGGTCTCAGCCACATGACCGAAAGCAATCGGCTTACCTGGACGTATCGCCACCTTCCACAGATCAAGCGAGCCGAGCTGCTCGACGGCCGGTTTGACATGATCCTCCTCCCCCACCGACACGCCGCCGGAGGCGAGGATAAGATCCGCCTCGCTGGCGCCCTGGCGCATGGCGTCGCAGGTGGCCTGCAGAGTATCTTCCACCATGCCCAGTTGGATCACCTGGCAACCCAGGCGTTCCACCAGCCCACCCAGGGTAAAGGTGTTGGAATTGTAGATCTGCCCGGGACCCAGCTCGCTGCCCGGCATGACAAGTTCGTCGCCACTGGAGAAGAGCGCCACCTTCAGACGGCGATAGACGACCAGTTCCGCCATCCCCACCGAGGCCGCCAGCCCCAGATGCTGTGGCAGTAATCGGGTGCCGCGGGGGAGCACCTCCTCCCCTTGCAGAATATCTTCCCCCGCACGGCGAATATTGGCTCCCAGGCTGGGGATTTCGGTGATCCGTACCTGATCACCATCGATCTCACAGACTTCCTGCATGACCACCGTATCGGCACCGGGTGGCAGCGGCGCGCCGGTGAAGATTCGTGCCGCGGTGCGCGCCTCAAGCGGACTACCGGCCGCACCCGCTGGAATTCGCTGAGCTACCCGCAAGCAGGGGTCATCCGATAGATCTTTCAAGCTGACTGCATAGCCATCCATCGCACTATTGTCCCAGGGTGGCACATCGACCCGACTGCGCACCGGTTCGGCCAGCACACGCCCCAAGGCCTGTTCCAGCGGCAGGGACTCCTTTCCTGTTACCGGCCTGGCCCGGGAGAGCAGAAAGTCGAGAGCCTCATCGAAGGGTTTGAGTGCGGGCTGATGGGAATCACAACCACTCTCCACCATCTCATTTCTCCAGCAAACGGGGGAACATCTGGGCAAAGTTACAGGGACGGGTACGTATGTCGAGCTGAGCCTTGAGAATCTTGTCCCACCCCATACGACAGGCACCGGTGGAACCTGGCAGACAGAATATGAGGGTGCCATTGGCCAAACCACCGATCGCCCGCGCACTACATGCACCTCACTGTCGGCAATCCAGTGGGAGACAACGGCACGCAGTTGATAGATATCGTCAGGCACGATGCGCTTATCCACCAGCTTATGACCCGCTTCGGTGGCACGTTCCTTCAGGCTATGACCCGACTTATCGGTCTCCTCGGTACGACTGTCCGAGACAGTGAGTATCGCCAGGTTAAGCGGAACGAAGTCGCTTTCGGTAAAGTGTCCGGACATGATTTTTATCCGCCTGATCGATTAGAAACTGTAGTCATACACCTGCTCGAACCGATGCTTGAAGACATCCATCGAAACAAAGTGATTCTGCGTACCGGCATGCTCAATCTTGATCGCCCCCATCAACGCCGCGATGCGGCCGGTGGTCTCCCAGTCCATACCGTTCATCAGGCCGAAGAGCAGTCCTGCCCGGTAGGCGTCTCCGCAACCGGTGGGATCGAC
>JARRNY010000026.1:0-23804 GCA_037384445.1 Candidatus Thiodiazotropha sp. | reverse complement strand
CAGGCCATCTGGTGCTACTGACACGCTGGTAGGTAGCATGGACAAGTCCACATGCCTTTCGGCACCTGTGGCGGGATCCAAAATATAGAGAGAGTTTGCTGGGTAGGAAGAGACCATAACGATTGAATCGAGTGCATCGCTATACTCTGCATCTATGACATCATGTGGCATAGCCTGTATTGAGCGAGTTTGTAGCGACTGTGTTGTACATGTGCCTGTACCTGTACCTGTGCCTGTACCTGTACCTGTACCTGTACCTGTACCTGTGCCTGTACCTGTGCCTGTGCCTGACTCGATAACATAAGTAATCGGGAACGTAATTGGAGTTCCTGCAACCTCGCTATTGCAATTCGTGTCGTAGCAAAGATAAAGGGTCACCGACCCTGAATATGTTTGACTTGTCAGTCCGCTGGGGGTTTGGAAGGAGATACTGATTTCACCTGAGGTATCTGTAAGCTGGATCAGGTCGACCGCAGTTATGATCTCAGTTGAAAAGTCGAAGGAGTAATATAAACCATCTGCGGGTACATCAAATATGCTGATATTGATAGTACCTGTCGGTGCCGGGTCGGTGTCGCTAACCGTAACTGTTAGAGAAGTGGGGGCCACTGCAACGTAGACATTCCTATCGCCGTCACCTCCACCTCCACCGCCTCCGCCACAACCGGTCAAAAAGGCGGATAAAAACAGAACGAAGGCGGCGGTTTTTGTTCTACATGCATACATGGCCCAGCTCTCCTTACGAAACTAAATCCAGCCCTATCCTTAATAAAGCTTTAATACTAACCACACAAAAAACGACGCCATAATAGCGATATTTGTTATTGGAAGTGAAGCTTCAATTGAAAGATATCCGAGCTGCTCAGAGTACAAGCAGCCAATCTTCGGACATGGCTGTGCTTTTCCAAGTGGGAAACATGCAAATTAGGAAATTGATTCTTTTTATTCATCTTGGCTCTGACAATCATTCATCTGAGGCCGTTTTTTACAAGACAAGACGAATGAGAATAACACCCCGGCAAACACCCACCAGGAGTCAATGAGCTTGTAAAGAGATCGACGAGTTTATGTTGCTATTGAAGTCCGAATGGCTTCGCAATGATTTTGTGTATTAGCCCTATCAGGCATGCTGTGTCGACTTCGTCAGCACAGAACCGGCAAACCCACTCTGCATCCGAGCGTTGCTCCAAATGGAGTCGAGCACCAAGCCCACACTTCACCTGACAGCGCAAATCCACATAAACCTATTCCTTGGCGCTATTGAGTGAGGCAACATGGACAAAGAAGCGCTTCACCACGTCTATTTCCTGGCTCTTGGTCATGGGCGGCAAGCTACGGATAAAGATCTTGCCATAGGGCTTGTTGATCAGACGCGGATCGCAGACCACCAGCAGACCGGTATCCCGCTCATCGCGGATCAGCCGCCCCGCTCCCTGCTTCAGGGCGATGGCCGCCTGCGGCACCTGGAACTCCATGAAGGGGTTACCGCCCCGCTTGCGCAGGGCATCAATACGCGCCTGCAGGACGGGATCGCCGGGTGAGGCGAAGGGGAGTTTGTCGATGATGACACAGGAGAGAGCCTCGCCGCGCACGTCGACGCCCTCCCAGAAGCTGGAGGTGCCCAGCAAGACGGCGTTGCCCAGCTCGCGAAAGCGCTCCACCAGTTCCGTACGCGGTGCGGTACCCTGCACCAACAAGGGGAAATCGAGTTTATCGGCCAGGTAGTCTGCCGCCTCCTGCAGCGCCCGATGGCTGGTGTAGAGCAGAAAGGCGCGCCCCTGACTCGCCTGCAGGATGGGAATGGAGAGATCGGAGACGGCACGATTGAAATCGGGATGGTTCGGCTCCGGCACCCCCTTGGGGACATACCAGAGCGCCTGGCGCGGGTAGTCGAAAGGGCTGTCCCAGCAGTGGGTCTCTGCCTGGTCCAGGCCCAATTGATGGATAAAGTGGTCGAACTTCTCACCCACTGCCAGGGTCGCCGAGGTAAAGACCCAGGCCGCCGGATGCTGCTGCATGACTCCACGGAAGATGCCCGCGATCTCCAGCGGCGTGCGATTGAGGCGGAAACCCTGGCGCGTGGTCTCGAACCAGCGGATCGAGGCGGTGTCACTCTCCTCGCTGATGTCTCCATCGTCCTGCAGTTGCAGCAGACGTAAGCGTAGCTGCTCGCTTCGATCCTTACAGCTGTCGAGACCCTTATCCCGTCCCTCGATCGCCTTCAGACCTTCGGTCAGCTGCTCAAGAGACTCCAGCACCCGCTCAAGCTGCAGCTTGACCGAGGGGTTGTCGGCCACCTCCGACCAGGCACCGCGCTTGACCTCCAGGCCGAAGGCGAGGCGCAGGTCGCCGGCACTCTTCTTCAGCGCCTCGGCACGCTCGATCAGTTGCGGTGTGTCCTTCGCCTCCTTGTGGATCTCAATGATGGTGTCCTTGGCCAGTTCCTGCAGCTGGCGGCCGCTCACGGTGGCGCCGAAAAAATTGCTCGCCACCTCTGGCAACTGGTGCGCCTCATCAAGAATGAAGCAGTCGGCACTGGGCAAGAGTTCACCGAAACCCTCCTCCTTCAGCGCCAGATCGGCACACAGCAGATGGTGGTTGATCACCACCAGATCGGCCTCCTGTGCACGCTTGCGCGCCTCCACCAGGTGGCACTTGCTGTAGGCGGGACACTCCTGGCCTAGGCAGTTGTCGGTATTGGAGGTGACGATGGGCCAGATAGCGGCATCCTCCGGAATGGCGCTGATTTCACCGATATCGCCGCTGCGGGTGGAATGGGACCACTCGCGGATCTGCTTCAGCTGGCCTACCTGTTCCCGGGTGATACGGATCTCATCCGTCAGGGTATTGTCGAGGCGATGAATACAGAGGTAGTTGGCGCGACCCTTCAGCAGGGCAGTGGAGATGGGGCTGGCCAGCGACTGGCGCACCATTGGCAGGTCGCGGTGGAAGAGCTGGTCCTGCAGATTCTTGGTGCCGGTGGAGATGATCACCTTGAGACCCGACATCAGCGCCGGCACCAGGTAGGCGAAAGTCTTGCCGGTGCCGGTGCCGGCCTCGCAGATCAGCACACTGCGCTGTTCCAGCACACGGCCGATGGCGGCAGCCATCTCCTGCTGCTGCGGCCGATGGGAAAAGCCTTCGATACGTGTCGCCAACCACCCCTCTGGGCCAAAGATCTCAGCGTAGTCAGTCATGCTGGGAGGGGAGACAGCTCAGCCGGCCTGGTTGTCCCAGACCTCCGACTCCAGGCCGTTCTCCCGGGTCCAGACCAGGCGGCCGATGATCTTGAAGCGGGAGACCGACATGGCGCCGCGCTTGGCCCGGCTGCTGCTCGACTGATCGAGAAACTCCAGAATCTCATCCCGCTCCGCCTCGTAGATCTCATAGGGCTCGTAGTTCTCGTCCATGAGCACCAGCACCACACTGTCCCAGTCCTTGTCCAGCTTCAGCTGGCCAAGCCGCTGCCCCGATTTGCTCTCGTCAAAGATAGTGCGTGACTTAATCTGGATGCGTCTATCGTCGCGAGCCGGATCGATGGCATCGTATCCGCCCTCGCCCTCTGGTCTCGGTTTCAGCTGCAACAGCTTGACCGCATCGTATTCGGCAATTTCGTTACTGATACCGGGCAGGGGTTTGCCCATGGTACGCCGGTACTCCGCCGCCAAAACGCGGGCTTGGGCAATCAGTTTGTCAGCGGCGTAGAGGGTCAATCCGTGGCTCCGAGGAGTGGGAATTATTTTCAGCCCGGATTGTAGCCTATATTGGCCTGCTTTCGCAGGTTGATGCTTGTGTTAGCGATCAGCAACGAGGTGATGCCGTAGTGGCGCGACCGGCTTTTCCGCACCCTATTCGGTAATTTCGCTCAACACCTCTTTCAATGGTCTCGGTTTGCTGAAGTGGTAGCCCTGGCCGTAGTCGACCCCAATCTTCATAAGTGCCTTGCAGATCCCGGCGTCCGAAACGTACTCAGCGATCACATGCTTATCCATGAAATGGGCTATCTCGGTAATCGAATTGATCATGGCGTAGTCGGCCGGTTTATTGAGTATTTCACGCACGAATATGCCGTCGATCTTGACGAAGTCTACGGGGAAGTCCTTCAGGTAGGAGAAGGAGGCATAGCCGGAGCCGAAATCGTCCAGTGAGAAAGAACACCCCTTTTCACGAATCTCTTCAATAAAGGCGGCCGTTTCGCTGAGGTCCCCCACCAGCGCCGTCTCGGTGATCTCGAAACCCAGGTGTTTGGTCTTCAGCCGGGAACCCTCGATGCGCTGCATAAGAAACCGTTTGAACTCACCGTCACCGATGGATTTTCCGGAAATATTGATGGCGAAACTATGCTCAGGCGGTAACTTGTCGGCATAGGGTTCGACCTGGGCGAAAAAGGCTTCCACCACCCAGCGATCGACGGCGCGCATCATATCGAACTGCTCCGCGGCACGGATAAAATCCTGCGGCGCTTCCAGCTCGCCGGCGTGATTACGAATGCGCAGCAGTATCTCATGGTGCAGCGACAGCCCCTCTGCCTGGCGCAACGGCACGATCGGTTGCACGAACAGCTCCATCCGCCCGCGGGCCAGCGCCTCTTTGAGTGCCGGCAGCGAGCGCACCAGCTGTTGCTGATCCTGATAGACCGAGTCGTTAGCCAGGTAGATTCGGCTACAGTTGCCGCCACCCTGCTTCGCCATGTTGCAGGCGGCCAGCGCGGCTTGCAAAAGCTCACCCGGCGTCTGCTCATTGGACTCGAACTGTACGATACCAACACTGGCTGATGAGGGAATCATCCGCCCCTGCCATTCGAAGTCGTAGTCATCGATAGCCAGGCGCAAGGCTTCTGCGGTCCCATAGCCCTGCTCCAGATCCCTGTCCCTGAGAAGGAGCGAGAATTCATCGTCACCGATACGCGCCAGAAATCCTCCCGCTGGCAGGTAACTGAGCAGGATGTCAGTCACCGTCTGCAGCAGACTGTCTCCCCCCTCAAAACCACACAGATCATTGACGATCTGAAACTTGTCCAGATCGATCAATAACAGCGTATGGGGGACCTCTCCTGAGGCCAGCTCGTTCAGACGTTTTCTCAACTCGGCCTCAAAGGCGCGACGATTTGAGAGACCGGTCAACGTGTCGAGGGATGACTCCTGTCTGAAGCCATCATAGGAGTTCGACAGGATGGTCTCGATGGTCCGCTCCAGAACGGGTTGCGCCGGCTGCTTCATCGGCGTGATTCGCCCATCGGCAAAGCGTGCCGTGAGGTGCTGCAACTCTTCATCAAACACTTTGAAGCCATCACCATTCACCAACAGGTAGCGATGGGTCATGGGGTTTTTCCATGCCAGGCTAAGCACCCGCAGCTCCCCCTCTTCGCTCTTTTCAAGCAACCAGGTATCGAGGGCCAGATTCTCCACACACTGGCGCCATTCGGGGTCTGCGGTGACAGGTGCCTGCTCGCCGGGCAAGCCCATATCGCGAAAGAATGGTTGGAGGTAAGCCGCATCGGCTTCGATGGTTGCGCTCAAGAGTTTGCACTCAGCCACATCCTTGGCAACCAGGGCCTGGTGTAGAGAGTGTTCGAACTGTCGGGCACCTTCCGGATGAACCGGATACTCGCTGAAACCTTTCTGGATCAACGATAGCAGGGACTGCCGCATATCATCATCGAACTGGTCGCATGCAGAGTCTCCGGCAGGCAATCCAAGAAGCTGCTCGACGACCTGCAGATAAGCCTGCCAACCTTTGCCTTGCCCCCCCTCAAGCACAGCGCACTGCACCAGTAGATTGACCCATCCGAATCGCAGCAAGGAGTCAATCGCCGCCGGTATACGCCGGTCGAGCAGCAACTCTGTCAGTGTTTTGCAGGTCCGGGACTGAGCCTGCCTCAGTTTCTCATCCATGAGACAACGTGAGATGGCCAACCGACGGTTCTTTTCGAAGCGCTCACGCTGCTCCTGTTGCAGGGATCGAACCTCCTGCGTGACCTGATCGACATGCTCAATATGCCCCGACTCCACCGCCTCGGTGATGGCTGCCAGACGTTGCGAATCCCGGTCGCGAATCAGAGAGGCATGGGGACCGGTATTGACATAAGGCTTCAGCGCTTCGATGGCATCAATCAGGCGCTGCACGGCGTGCTCGGGATTCACCAGCAGGCTGGTGTCATTGAGTACCGCTTCGATAATGAGGAACTTCAGGCTTCCCAACAGGGCTCGCAGTTCGGCTGTGATCAGGGGATCCCTGCTCAGTTCGGCCACCAGCTCCTCACCGGCTCCTATTGCCGATCGCGCTTCGGGCGAAAGCTTCAAAGGCTGTGCCGTCTCCTGCAACAACAGCTTCTCGATCTGTTGCTGCAAGCTGGCTCCTTGCAGCTGGGAGAGGGAAGAGAGGCTGGCCAGCACCGCTTGCTGGTCAGCCGTCGGCATCCCATCGTCCAGCTCACTCTGCTCTGGAGCGGCATGAAGATTGGCCAAGGCAGTGAGGTGGCTGGTCGGGCCATCGCCATGAACCGGGGACTCAGGCGAAGTCACAATATTCCATTGATCGTGTAGCTGATCGTCCAGCTTACCCAGTCCCTGTTTTCGCAGGAGTTGCAGCAGCTCGGCATAGAAGGGATTGAGTTCACGGAGCAAGATCTTGCGGAAAACCATCACCACCACTCGGATGGTGTCCACATCCAGCTCATATGCATCCAGCACTGACTTCAGGTTCGTCAGCAGACTGATCGGCGAGAGCGGATCGAGTTCGTTGTGTATGTTTCCCTGGCAGAGATAAGAGAGCGCGATTTCGAGCTGATAAAGGACGCGTGAAACATCAGCCTCCACCTGTCTGGCTGCCTCGTTGATGAGGATCCAGGTATCGATCTCCTGTTTCTCCACCAGCGCCAGCTCTTCAGACTCTTCAGACCCGTCCGCCTCCTTGTTGGCAGACTCCTGCGTCTCGCCCAAGAGTTCCGCAAAGCCCTGGGCGTAGAGCTCGAGGAAGCTGCGGGTCAGTGGCTGGCGATCCTGCTCCAGACTGTTGAGGGTGTAGAACAGCGCCGACTCTTCCTGTGGATCGCTTGTCTCCTTAATCTGCTCCTGCAGCGCCTGATCCGCTTTGGCGAAAAAGACCGACAGGAGATGCTCCAGAAATCGCGACGTTCGGGCCTCTACCTGCTGCAATAGCTTCTGGCTGGCAGCCGGGTCAATCGCCAGCGCTGGAGCAGCCGATGTCCGTCCTTCACCGCGTGCCTGTAGCCGCGCATAGAGTGTTTTGAACAGTTGCGCGCCATCGGCATCACGAAAGGCCAATCCCAAACCATCATTGTGGAAGTAGACCACGCTGACCTTCACCTGAAGTGATTCACCAGGCACGATCAACAACGCCTCCCTGCGCTCGTGTTCGGTAGAGTAGCCATCAGGCAGATGGGCTTTCAGCCCATCATCGCGACACAGCAGATAGGCTCCACCGCGGGAAAAGTTGAGTATGCGACAGGTATCGTAATCCTGGCCCTGATATCGAATGACTGCGGGAATATCGGTATCGAGGCGAGGATGCCTTCGGCGGTTCATAGGTTTTTCTGACCTGAGATCCTAACAGGGAACAGGCAATCCTCTTCAGTCTATGGAGCAGCGAGTTATTCTTTATGAAATAACTATAGCTTTATCGGCTGAGTGGGAGATTCTTTAGCACCGGCATGTCCGTACGAGAGAGAGTGAGCGTCGTCCCCGCCCCCCAAACAGCTACTGCATCAGTCGCTGCAGCCAGAGAATGCCATCGTCCATCAGATTATTGCCTCGTGCACAGGGGGCTGAACGATCCGGTTCGCTCCCCTTGAAAAAGGGGGTGTTTCTGGCATCCTCGCAGCCCTCGCCCAGCAGGCCGGTCTTGGGATCGATAGCCACCAGCTCGATACCGATGGGCGGGCGCTCGACCAGGGGAGTCACACCGACGCGCTGCATCAGATCCGCCCACACGCGCATGGCCCCGGCCGAACCAGTCAGCCCCATTGGGCCATTGTCGTCGCGACCGACCCAGACCACACCGACGCGTCGGTGATCAAAACCTGCGAACCAGCTGTCACGTAATTTGTCGGTGGTGCCTGTCTTGCCCGCCACTTGCGCCCCTGACGGCAGCAACCATTGCAGCGCCCGGGCTGTACCGCTATGGGTCACCTCCTCCAAGGCATGTCGCAACAGATAGACGGCCCGGGTATCCACCGCCGGTTTGATGGCCAACGGATACCGGGAAAGCGGCTTGCCGTTGGTATCGGTGACGTCACGAATCGCCTTCAGGGTAGCCTGGTAGCCCCCATTGGCCAGGGTCTGATACATCTGCGTCATCTCCAGAGGGGAGAGAGCCACGGCGCCCAGCAGCAACGAGGGATAGGGATCCAGGGGACGATGGATGCCAAGGGCCTGCAGGTTACTGATGACCGGCTGCATACCCACATCCAAGCCAAGCCGCACTGTGGCCAGGTTGAGTGATTCGGCCAGCCCCTGTTCCAGACTCACCATGCCATGCTCTTTATTGTCATAGTTGCTGGGTGCCCAGATATCGCCTGTGCCCCCCTGCAGGCGGATCGATTTGTCCTCGATCTGACTCATCAGGTTGAAGCGCTCCGGTTGGGAGAGCGCCGAGAGATAGACTGCAGGCTTGATCAGGGAGCCAACCGGTCTCACCGCATCCAGCGCCCGATTGAAGCCGGCATAGCGGGGATTTCGGTCACCCACCAGGGCAGTGACCTCTCCGGTCTCCACCTCGACCAGGGTAAGCGCGCCCTGCAGGGAGTCCTTGGGCAGCTTACGGGCCTGTTCCAGCTTCGACAGCTGCTGACTCAGGGCCGTCTCCGCTTGTCGCTGCGCCCAAGGCTCCAGGGTGGAGAAGATGCGCAACCCTTCCGCATTGAGATCCTCCTCCCGGTAGTCGCGCCGCAGCTGACGACGCACCAGATCCATAAATGCCGGAGTGCCTGAAGCCTGCAGGCTGCCGGCTTCGATCCCCAGACCGAGTGATTTGGCCTGCTCCACCGAGTCGGCATCGATCAACCCCTGCTCCCGCATCAGATCGAGTACCAGATTGCGCCGCTGCAGCGCCCGCTCAGGATGGTGGCGTGGGTCGTAGGCGGAAGGGCCTCGCACCAGGGCGATCATCAGCGCTGTTCGGGAGAGATCGAGTTCCTGCAACGGCCGATTGAAATAGAAACGGCTGGCGAGGGCGAAACCATGCACCGCCTTGCCGCCCGACTGCCCCAGATAGATCTCGTTGGCGTAGGCCTCGAGGATCTCGTCCTTGCTGTAGCGCCACTCCAGTATCAGCGCCATCAACACCTCATTGAACTTGCGCCAGAGCGTCCGATCATTCGTCAGAAAGAAGTTCTTCACCAATTGCTGGGTCAGGGTGCTGCCCCCCTGCACCACCCGGGTGGCTTTGATATTGGCCAGCATAGCGCGGCCGATGGCCAGCGGATCGATACCGAAATGGTGTTCGAAGTTGCGGTCCTCAACGGCGATCAGGCCAGACACCAGCGTATCGGGCAGATCGCCCCGCCGCAGCAGGATACGATCCTCCCCATGGGAGGAGGCCAGGCTGCCGATCAGACGTGGCTCCAAGCGGTAGTGACCGATGGGGTCACCGCTGTCGGCTCGTTTTAAGGATTTGATCCCTTCCTCGTCGAGCCTGACTTCAAGGTAGTCGGAACCACGGGCAATATCGGGAAACTGAAAAGGCCGGGTGCGCAGCAGAATACGGCCACGGTAAGCCGAGTAGCTTCCCGCCCGGTCTGGATTTTTCTGCCGCCGATAGCCGAGGCCATCCAGCATCTCCCGCAGTTGCTCTTCGGTTATCCGGGCGCCGGGATAGATGGCCAGCGGACGGCCGTAGACCCTGGCGGGAATAGCCCAGCGCTGCCCCTCGAAGCGGGCCTGCACAATGCGGTCGAGATAGAGGGTATAAAGGATGGTGGCCAACAGCAGCGCTACCCCGGTCAGCACTATCCATCGGCGCCAGGCGAACCGTCTGGCCCGGGACTTTCCTCGCTTTGACTTTACTGCCATCACTCCATTACCACCGTTGATTCAAGCGCCATAGCTTACCGGATTCACCGGCGAAAGCAGAGCTTGCCAGCCCACCATTTGCAGAAACTGCTGCGTGACTTAGGCACAAAACGCCCAAATCGCAAGTTGTGAATCAAGTCTCATCTTTAGCTGCCGATAGCTCTGCTTGTGAATCCTTTTATAAACAGTGGATTGAACAAAATGCGAAATCAGGCAGCACCCTTTCGTCGGTCATCGAGGCTTCTCTTCATCGCCTGGCTGGCGATAGGTGGCGCCTCCTCGGCTAGCGCATCCACCATGGAAGAGGATCTGGCACTGCGTAACCAGCTGGAAACGCAAATCGCCGACATCACCAAGGACAGCAAACTCCACAAAAAGGTCATTCGAGAGGGTCGCGACAGAACCGTGCTCTGCAATACCTGTCATGGTAAGGATGGCATCGCGGTCAAACCGGCCACACCCAATCTTGCGGGACAGAACCCGGTCTACCTCGTCGATCAGTTCCAGCGCTACGGCGACGGCCGGCGCAACGACTATTGGATGAGCAGTCTGGCCAAGACACTGAGTGTCGAGGACAAGATCAAGATCGCCCTCTACTTCGCCGAGATGGAGATGAAACCTTCAGGCGGTGGCAAACCAGCCTTGATGGCACAGGGCGAGAAGCTCTTCAAAGAGGTCTGCGTCACCTGCCATGGTAAGGATGGTCGCGGACAGGAAGGTTATGCCCGACTAGCCGGTCAGCGCTACGACTATGTGGTCAAAATGCTCAAGGAGTTTCGCGATCGTACCGGCAAACGCATCAACGTCTGGATGACCGGGGTGGCGATCCGCCTCAACGACCAGGACATTGAAGCGGTAGCCACCTATCTGTCCAACCTGAAATAGACGCGGTGGTGAACCCCAGGGTGAGCCCGCGAGGTTCAGCGGGCTAGCGGGCGTCCCGTCGCACTGCACGCGCTTGCTGGCAGCCGAAACCGCAGAATGAGGCCTTTTCGGACAGCGGAAAGTCGGCCATGCGCAGCTTGAGACGAGCATAGAGCCCGCCTAACCAATCGGGCTCCTCGCCACTAAGAGCAATCTCCTGCTGACGAAAATCGTAGGGCAGGATCAATACGCCGGTCTGCTCAAGCCCGACCTTGCCGACCAAATAGAAGAGCTCCTCCACATAGCGGTTACCGATAGCCAGACAACCGGCCGACCAGGCGCTGCCGTGAATAAAGATATTCGAGCCGGGCTGCTGCCGCCCCTCCCGAATCGCCTGTACCCAGTCGAAGGTATTGGGGTAGTTGAGCTTCATTGAGAGGTGGAAATGGCTGTTGGGGTTGAGCTCGACGATGCGGTAGAACCCCTCCGGCACCTGCCGGTCCCCCTCATGAAGTTTGGGCCCTGATTCACCGCTGGCGGCAAACACCGGGTAGTCGTGTACATAGCGCCAGCGGTTCTCCTGAAAGGCCCAGAGTTCCAGTTTTCGACTCTGTTTGATGGCAATCAGTTGGATCCGCTGCGGCGGGTAGTCGACATCGGCAAGTGCAAAACGGTCGCTGAGCCGCTCTTCCATTTTCCCGGAGAGCCGTTGCAGGGTCTCATCAACCTCGACATTGGAGATGGCCTCAACGCCTGGGGAGAGCAACAGCAGCAGTAACAGCAGCATGAAGCTGCCCCCGCTACAGCGGGGCAACCGATCGCTGAGCGCGGCGGGTGCAACCATGCAACCCCTCATCACAACCCCTGCCGCTTCAGCACTCGCGCCAGCCACTCACCATAGACCTGATCAGAGATGGTGTGCAGACGCGCCACTCGTTGATCCAGATCGGTCAGAATCGTCTCTGCACACTGACCGCAGGTCGATCCAAGCTGCAGATCGCTGCCGTAGCGGCTCACCCACTGCTCCACCATCTCGACGGTCATCTCCAGGTGAAACTGCATGCCGAGGTGCAGATCATCCAGCATGAAGCCCTGATGAGCAAAGCAGTCGCTGCGCAGAAGATGGCGCGCACCAGCGGGCAGGGAGAAGGTATCAGCGTGCCAGTGGAAGACATCGAAGCGTCGCGGCAGACTCTCTAGCCACCCCTGCTCCGCCGCTTCGATGCGCTCCA
Organism: Candidatus Thiodiazotropha sp.; assembly: GCA_037384445.1. Classification (GTDB taxonomy): domain Bacteria; phylum Pseudomonadota; class Gammaproteobacteria; order Chromatiales; family Chromatiaceae; genus Thiodiazotropha. The sequence continues at coordinate 11,677 of JARRNY010000026.1, read as the reverse complement.
GTGGATGCCAGCCGATCTCCATTCCCTCTCCCCGGCTGACGCTGCCTCCCAGGGCCTTGCTCATCAATTGGGCGCCGAAACAGACCCCCATCACCGGCAACCCTTCATCCATCGCCTGGCGAATCAGCCGCAACTCCCCCTCGACCCAAGGCAGACCGTCGTTGACACTGACCGCAGCACCCATGAAAACCAGTGCCGAGACATCATCTGTACGCTCCGGCACCGGGTGGTCCTGGTCGATGCAGACCATCTCCCAGGGGATGTTTTTTGCCTGCAGATACTGCCCCAGATAGCCGGGGGGCTGACAGACGAGATGGCGGAAGATACGTATCGGTTTCATCGGGCTTGGCATGCTTGGTTACCCGATTGATTCTAACCCGAACAGAGGAGAGTTAAAGCAATTCGGCATGTGGGCTATTTTTTATTGCGCAGGCGATTCGCCAGAGAAATCGGGGCGGGGATAGCCCTACCCTGGATTGAAATTGCCCCTAACCCCAGGGTAAGACTGTCCCGTTGCTGCGCCTAGCCCGAATATTTCACCCGGGAACGCGATGATCGGCAACACTTTTCAGTTTGCTAATATTTCATTAATTTTAAATAAAAACAGTGTGTTATTCGCATTTCCAAGCGGCTGAAACATTTGAGCTAGCCGCCCGAGTTACCTACGCTGGCTGGAACCGGTTCCGCCCGCACCAGATAACGCTGGCTACCCCCGGGAATCGGGCTATCGAACGGATAACAGGTCACCAGTAGCAGTTCATCAGTCGCATCCGGCCCCATCAGCCAGACCGCATCCTCGTCGATGACCGACTCCACCACCACCCGGTAGCGACGCTTCTCCCCGTTTGCCGTCTGCAACACAATACGATCCCCATCAACCAGTTCGGCAAGGAAGCGGAAATGGGTATCCCGATGGCCCGCCAACAGGGTTCGGCCCGCTTCCCCAGGCTTGGCCGACTGCTCGGCCCATCCGGGACCGAAAGCCAGAGTGCGGCCGCTGACCCCTGCCAGTACCATCCGCTCCAAGCCCAAGCGGGGCACTGAGAGCCTCGCCACCGGCCAGGTATCGGCCCAGGCCCAGGGCCTGACCGGATGCCCGGTGGTCTGCGATTCACTCCAGGCCCGGCCAATCAATACCTGGGCCAGCCAAGCCTTGGCTTCGATCCAGGCCGAGTGGCCAAACAGTCCCAGGGCAGCGATGATCAACAACAGAGAGAGGCCGTGCATCAGACGGCTCGACGACGCAACCATAGCCCGCCTCCCATCAGCAACAACCCGAGGAAAAACAACAGGGGTGCCGGCGTGGCCGTCTGCGGCAGCTTGCCAAAGACATGGGCTGCGTCCCAACCCTGGGGCAGGTTAAGCGGCATCATGCCCCCTTTGAGCGGCTCAGAAGCCGGCCTTACCGGTTGTTTCTCCACCGCTACCAGGCTGGTATAGGCAGAGACCAGCTGGTGTCTTAACGCCAGGCTCGTCACCGCCTGACGGCGTTCGTCAGCCGACAACTCCGCTGCCCCCTGACCCATCATCGCCTTGATACGTCGACGTGCCCAAAGCCGGTGCAGATCCTGATGCCCTCCCCCCTGCTTGAGATCGATCGTATGGCGCCAGGGCGTACCGTCCCGCTCACCTTCGATGATCAGATTGCCATCGAGCTTTGGCGACTTGAGCGCCAGCAACAGAGGCTCACCGAGATAGAGATCGGGCAGCCGCGAGGGCAGCACCTCCAATGACTCCCCATCCTCCCGGGTCACCCGCAGGTTGCGCATGGCGGGGAATTCGAGCTTTTCGAACAGGCTACGCATACGTGCCTCGACCTCTGAGAGATCACCGATATAGGTAAAACTGCCACGTCCAAAATCGGCCGCACGCTGCATGAAGTGGCTGTTGGGCGCCGAACCTATACCGATGGTGAAGAGACGGCTCTCACCCAGACGACGCCGGATCAGTTCGAACAGGGCCTCTTCGTTACCGACGCTGCCATCGGTCAGAAAGATGATCTGGCGCAGCTGGCCGCCGGCATCCCCAGCCAGGGCCATCGACAGAGCGGGCAACATCTCAGTACCGCCCTCCGCCTGCAGCGACTCGACCGTACGCAAGGCTTGCTGTTTGTTGGCCTCAGTGGCCTGCCGGGCCTGTTTGAACAGGGCATAACTCTGATTGTTGAAATGGATCAGATTGAAACGGTCGCCGGGCCCGAGCCGTGACAGGGCGAGACGCAACGCCGCTCTCGCCTGCGAGATAGAGGCGCCGTGCATGGAGCCGGAGTTATCGATCACAAAGATGATTTCCCGCGCCAGCTTCTGGGCCTGAACCTCCTCATCCGGCGGCATCACCAGTAACAGGGCGTAGTCCTCATCCTGCCAGCGCTCGGAAAAGAGTGCGGCCCGCGGCTCCATGCCGACCTGCGGCCGCCAGCTGAGCAGAAAGTCCCGATCCGCCGGTACCGGCCCCTCGGCCAGTTCCAGCTCGATGACACCCCCGCTTTGCTGATGTTCGATTACCGGGTGGTAGTGGCTTTTGATATCACGCAGCGGCAGACCGGTATCCAGGATCACCCGGATGCCGACAGGATTGAGAGGACCCTCAGCAGGACTGGCTACCGGAGGGGTGATAAGAGTGGCGTCGGGTACCTGATCGGTATCCTGCGCCCATCCATGGGCGGCATCGAACTGTGCATCCTCAACCCGCACAGGAACACCAGGGATATAACGCGGCCCTACCACCAGCGGGAAGCGCAGCTCGAACTGGCCGTCCGCATAGTGCACCTGCTGTTGATAGCCGATCTCCACCTGCAGAGTCTCGCCGGGGGCAATGTTCGCCACCGAGGTGGTGAAGATATTCGGCCGCTGCTGGCTCAACAGGCTGGCACGCTGCCCCGCCGCTTTGGCCTTTTGGTAGACCTGCCTGGCCTTCTGCTTCTCCTCGATGTGACCCTCGATGATCCGCTCGCCGATGACCAGGCGCAGGCGCTCGACCGCGCTGCCGGGAGGAAGGGGGAATTGATAGATCCCCTCCATCCACTCGCTACCCGGGTTGCGGAACTGCTGCACCACTTTGACCCGGGTCAACATACCGGAGACGGCCATCACAACCTCGGTCTTCAGCAGCGGCGCCTGCTGCAGATCCCGGCCATCCAAGGTATGCAGGGTCAATTGACCCCGGGTAGGAGCCGAATCAGCCGATTCAGCCGCCTCTGCCCCATTGATGCCGAACACCAGCAGGATCAGCAACAGGCCACCCGACAGACCGGTCAACAGAGCCGCCATCAGGGTCAACAGCATCTCGCGAAGAAAGCCAGGCTGCCCAAGCGGTTGCCAGACCGCGGGTTTAATTGGGGTGTCTGACGCCATGGGGTATCTCCCTTTTTTCACTGAGTGACGACTCCATCTTTGAATGCGCTGCTGGATGGGCCGGCGGCGGCCCAATCCAGCGGAAGGAGCCCGCCGCCGGATGTTCCGGCGAGCTATAGACGAACGCCTCACTGAGGGGCTGCGGATAGCCCTTCATGAGGTCTCTCCCGGCACCAGGGTCAGCTTGACGATACGATCGAAACTCAACCCCTCGAGGTCTTCAGGCGAGTAGGCAGCGGCTGTCTCGCCCACATAGCGAATCCGAATACGCGCCTCCGGTAGTCCGGCGCGACGCAGGTGATCGGCGACAACCTCGGCGCGGGCCCGGCTGAGACTCTGGTTGTACTCCTCATCGCCCCGTCGATCGGCACCAGCGAGGATCTGCAGATCCAGCTCCGGAAAGGCCTTGAGCATCTGCGCCAGAGAAGCGAGCTGACCGGCGATGTGGGGCTCGATGTCAGCACTATCGCTGCGGAAGCCAAGACAGAAGGAGAACCCCTCCTCCATGGCGCTGAGCTGGGAACGTGTGCTGTTAAGCAGCGCCTTGTAGGCTTGGTGCCGCTGAGCCGTCTCTAACTGCGCTGCCGCCAGGGCCGTCTCCTTGTCATCAATCGTCTGCTGTCGATTCTCCAGCTCACCCACCAGGGCGCCGCCGACCATACCCACCAGCAAGCCGGGAGGTCCGGCCAGCAAGCCGCCGATCAGCACACCACCGGCTGTCGATTTCAGCGAGGTTTCGTCGATCTCTTCCTTATCTCCGGCATACAGGGACTGGGAGAGCATTACGGCAGTAAAAGCCATGGCAATTGCGGTTTTTTTCATCACTAACTCCTGGTTGTTGGTCCAGCGCACCCTCCCTGGTGGAAACGGCGATCCTCTCGCCTGCGCCGGTGTTTGAACTTGCGATAGTGATTAAAGAGGAGTGAAATGGCTGAAAGAGCCCGAAAACGTGACCATGTGGCGGCCAAATCGGGCAAAAAAGTGGCGAACCGGAAACAAGCCACCTCGGCATGCAGTTTGTAAGGTTAAATTTTTTACCTTGGACTAAAGTTCTTATTGAGGCATGCCGACACGCTAACGGAATGCAATGGACTGAACCCGCCCCATGAAAGCTGTCTATCAACTCACCGTCGCAGCATTACTTCTCTGCCTCGCCGTCAATGGTCACGCAGTGGAGCTGATTGCCAATCCCAATGTCCCGCAGGAGAGTCTCTCGCGCAGCATGGTGCGTTCCATCTTCAGCATGCGCATGACCAGTTGGCCCAACGGCGTGCCAATCCGAGTATTCGTTTTGGGTGACAAAGAAGACCTGCACTCCAGGTTCAGCAAACTCATCCTCGGCGTCTTTCCCCATCAACTGCGCAGAGCCTGGAACCGACAGATCTTCTCCGGCATCGGCCAGGCGCCAGAGAGGGTGGAGAGTGAGAGGGAGATGCTCGACAGGGTGTCCCACACACCAGGCGCCATCGGTTACCTTTCCGAGGAGATGATCAATGAGCAAGTACGGAAGATTGCCGTTGAATAACACACACCATCCCGGCTGGCTGATAATCGTCTGGCTGATGAGCGCAGGGGTATGCGCTGGTGATCTGGAGTTGACGAACCCCCGTCTGCAGATACATGGATTTATCACCCAGGCCTATGTGAAAACCACCGACAATCAATTCTTCGGCGACAGTGAAGACGGCAGCTTCGATTTCCGTGAACTGGGGGTCAATGCCTCCTATCGATTCAGCCCCAAACTGCTGGCCTCGGCACAACTACTGTCACGCGACGCCGGTGAGATGTACGACGGCGCCCTCACCGTCGACTATGCACAGATCGACTATCAGTTCCAGATGAGTGAACAGAACCGCACAGGACTGATTGCGGGTCGCTACAAGAATCCGTTCGGGCTCTACAATGAAACCCGGGATGTGGCCGCCACCCGACCCGGCATTTTCATGCCCCAGGCGATCTACTGGGATCGGGTACGTAACATGGTGCTGTCGAACGACGGTCTGCAACTCTATACAGAGCGAACCGGTGACATGCACCGCTTCAATCTTCAGCTGATCCTCGGTAAAACCCCGATCGACGAAAATGTGGAGAAAACCTACATTGATCCCATGCTCAATGCCTCGCTGGAGCAGGACGGCTTCACCTACGGTGGCCGTTTGCTTTATGAGTGGGACGGGGGACGCATCAGACTGGCCCTGAGCAACGCGATACTGAAACTTGATGCCAAAACTCAACTCCTGCCTCCGGGCAGGGTCGATCTCGACTACTGGGTGCTGTCGGCGCAATACAACGACGGACCCTGGCGCCTTACCGCCGAATACATGGAAGAGCCGCTCGACTATCGAGGCTTCGGCGGCCTGCTCGACGCAGCAGACACCACCGTCAACGGCTACTATTTACAGGGCGACTATCGATTACGCGAGGACTGGGAAATCATGCTGCGCTATGAGGAGAGCCACTACGACAAAGATCACCCGGACGGCACTGAGAACAGCCGAATGACCGGTCTGCCCTCCCGCTTCTTCTACAGCAAATTGTGGACCCTCGGTCTGTTATGGGAACCGACAGAACAGTTAATGGTGAGAACCGAATTCAGTCGGATCAACGGCACCATCTTTCTTTCCAACCTTGAGAACCCACAGCCCAATGCGACAGCCAAGGATTGGAATCTGTTTTCATTGCTGGTCTCGTACAGCTTCTGATCCGGGCTACGAACCAGCGAGACAACATACAGAATGGAACCGCAAGACAGCGATAACAATCAGCGTTTCTTCAGCCTGAAATGGAAGGTAGTGGGACTACTGAGCCTGATTCTGCTGATCGTCAACGCCGGTCTCGCCACCATGGGCTACTACGAACAGCGCCAGCTGTTTCTGACCTACCAGAATCAGATCCGCGAGCAGCAGGGACGACAGGTCAAAGCGCTGCTGGAAAAGAGTTTCTACAAGCTGGAACAGATCGCACAGATGATTCCCAGCCTGGCAACGGCCGCCACACCATCGATCGAAATCCCCCTCGCCGCAAAACTGCAGAATTTCTTCACCCACAGCGCATCCACCCTGGATCTGGAGTGGGGGCTGGAAGAGGCCTCCTACTACTCGATCCGCAATGAACAGCTCTTCAGCTGGCAGGGCACCCCGGAAAACGATGATGTCTTTCGCAAGCTGGTCTCCTCGGTCAACAGCTCTGAGTCCCCGTTGAACATGCTTCACTGCACCCAGCAATGCAGCCTGTTCGTTGCCGTCCCCTTACTGGAAGAGGGCCATGAAGCAGGGGTCCTGCTGGTCGGCCGTTCACTCGCCGATTTGGTCATCGAGTTCAATGAGCTGGCGAAGACGAATGTCGCGGTTATCAGCAAGCCGAAAATGATTAATCAGCTGGCAGGCAATACACGCTTCCTGCGACCCTGGAATCGCTATATCGCCGCTGCCAGCAATCTGAACCAGCAACTGCCGCTGCTGGAGGAGATCACGCAGCGAATCGAGATGAAGCGGCTGGTCGACGATGATGTGACGCTCAACATCGATGATCGTTATTACGCTTTGAGCATCGTGCCGGCCAGCAGCGATACCGGCATCGTCTCGGCGGATTTTCTGCTGCTCAGCGATATCACGCATGTGGTGACGCAGATCCGCAAGGCCACCATCAAATCGGTATTGATCGGCCTGATCGGTTTTGCGGTCTCGGAGATGCTTCTGCTGCTGATGCTACGCCGTCCCCTTAAGCGTCTGCTGCTGATATCCAACAGCCTGCCCTTATTAGCCAAGAACGCCTACAACCAGGTCAGAGGCAAACTGGTCAAGCAGCACCACGCGCGCTATCAGGACGAGATCGATATTGCCGGCGACTCCGCCATCGAACTCTCGCACACTCTGGAGCGGCTCAACCACGAGGTGCAGAACAAGACCGAGCGCTTGATGAAGCACAGCGACGAACTCTCCTCAGAACGCGACTTCCTGACCGCGATCATGAACAGCGCACAGGTGATCATCCTGACCCAGGATTGCGACGGCAGCATCCTCACCATCAACGAACAGGGATGCGATTTCATCGGTGTCAAAAACTATCAACGCGGATCACGCTACTTCTCCGACATCTTCATGACCACGGAGGAGGACGATGAACTGCAGCATGCACTGACTCGCATCAAGATCGGCATGATCAGCTCCTACCGACACGATGCCGGCTCCCTCTCCTCGGACGGTAACGAACGCACGATTTCATGGATCCACTCTCACCTGCCTGGCCGGCCGTTTCCCAATGTTCCGGTCCTGCTCTCGGTAGGCCTGGATATCACCGACCGGGAGGCCGCCAAGCAACGGCTAACCTGGCTGGCCAGTCACGACCCATTAACCAAACTCTACAACCGACGCAGTTTCCAGATTGAGTTCGAGAAGATCCTCACCCTGGCAGAACGCTACCACCACCACACATCGCTACTCTTCTTCGATCTCGATCACTTCAAGCTGATCAATGACTCCAGCGGCCACCAGGCGGGTGATGCACTGTTGCAGATGGTGGCAAAGAAGCTGCGTGAGATCACCCGTTCGAGCGATCTGGTGGCACGCCTGGGCGGCGATGAGTTCGGCATCGTGATTCCGGAATCCGACATCCATGACGCCATGCTGTTCGCCGATAAGCTGCTGGAGGAGCTGAAGCAGGTCTCGGTCCCGTTGAAAGGCAGCAGCTATCGTATCTCAGCCAGTATCGGCATCGTCACCTATCCACTACACGGAGCCAACTTCCAGGAACTGTTGTCGAACGCCGATCTCGCCATGTACCAGGCCAAGGAGGCAGGACGCAACTGCTGGCATGTCTTCCTCGACAGCGAACAGGCTCGGGAACAGTTGAGCGCCAAGGTTACCTGGAAGGACAGGATCGAGCGCGCTCTGGCCGAAGATCGCATGATGCTCTATTTCCAGCCGATCATGCACATCGCCAGCAGCGAGATCTCGCACTATGAGGTGCTGATTCGTATGCTCGGAAGAGACGGCACGATCATCATGCCGGGAGAGTTCATCAGCGTTGCCGAACGCACCGGGTTGATCCATCAGATCAATCGCTATGTACTCGAGGCCTCGATCGAGAAGTTGGCCAGTCTCAAGGGACTGGAAAAACCGATCACTCTCTCCATCAACCTCTCGGGCCGGGTTATCGACGATCCGCAACTACTTAAACAGCTGACTCATCTGCTGAGCAATCACGATGTCGATCCCCAACACCTGGTTTTCGAACTGACCGAAACCGCCGCTCTGGCCGACGTCAATGCCGCCGAACACCTGATGACCGAACTGCAGGCGTTGGGATGTCGCTTCGCCCTCGATGACTTCGGCGTCGGTTTCTCCTCCTTCTACTACCTGCGCGAACTACCGCTGGATATCGTCAAGATCGACGGCAGCTTCATCAAACAACTGCCCAGCAATCCCAAAGACCAGGTCTTCGTCAAGGCGTTGACCGAGATGGCCCACGCCCTCGGCAAAGAGACAGTAGCGGAGTTCGTCGAAGACCAGTCCACGCTCAATCTGCTGGCGGACCTTGGCGTAGTCTACGCCCAGGGCTACTACATTGGCCGGCCCTCGCCGCAGATCCCCATCGAGGCGCCGGAGATCCGTGCCCACTCATCTGTGATCAGCGCCGGCTGAGTGCTAAGATGACGCTCTGATTCAACTACCTGCCCATAGCCGTGCCCAGCCGACAGATCGCTATCATCGAAGACGAAGCGGTGATCCGTGAAAACTACGCCGACTACCTGCAACGCCAGGGATACGGTGTCAGCGGATATGCTTCGCGCCAGCAGGCCCTGACGGCCTTCGACAAGGCACTGCCCGACCTGGCCATTCTCGACATCGGCCTCGGTGACGAGATCGATGGCGGATTCGAATTATGCCGTGAACTGCGCGCCCGTTCGGCCAGCCTGCCGATCATCTTTCTCACCGCCCGGGACAGCGACTTCGACAGTGTCGTCGGTCTGCGTCTTGGGGCTGACGACTACCTCACCAAAGAGATCAGCCTACCCCACCTGGCCGCCCGTATCGCCGCCCTTTTCCGCCGTGTCGACGCCCTGACTCAGAGCACAAACGAAACAGAGCTGCTGGTCTGCGACGACCTGCAACTCGACGCTCAACGCCTCTCTGTCCACTGGGACAGCGCGCCGGTGGCGCTGACGGTCACTGAGTTCTGGATGGTGCATGCGTTGGCCAGGCGACCCGGCCATGTGCGCAGCCGGGGCCAGCTGATGGAGGATGCGCAGATCTACGTCGATGAGGCGAGCATCAGCTCCCATATCAAACGCATCCGGCGCAAGTTCATCGAACTCGATCCGGAGTTCGACCATATCGAGTCGGTCTACGGCGCCGGTTATCGCTGGAAACGCTGACAGCACCGGCATGGGCCAGCCCCGCTTCCTCCACTCCCTGCGCTTCAAACTGGCCATCGCCTCCCTCACCCTGCTGGCGATCCCCTGGGTCGGCTATCGCTATCTGCAACAGACCGAGGACTCCCTGCGTCAGGCCCAGGAGGAGTTGTTACTCAGCCGCGCGGAAGTGGTCGCGGGCCTGTTGAGCAATCAGACCCTTGCGCTCAACAGCAACGCCGTTAGGAGCCTCTATGTCCACCCCTTGCCGCACCCCGTCGTAGCTGACGGTTATGCCGAAGAGTGGCAGTCACTGCTAACCCAGGCGCAGTCCTATCGGGCCAGTGAAACCACACCGGGAGCGATACGCTTCGATCTGCTGGCCAGTTACCACGCGAGCGATCTCTATCTGCTGATCCGCGTCTTCGATCACAGCCTCACCTATCCTCAAGCCGATGCCCCCCTCACCACAGGGGACCACCTGATTCTCGCCCTGCCCGGTGACGGCACGCGCAGCCGTCAATATCTGATCGGCACCTCGGCACCCGGCTGGCTTACGATCGAACAGGCAAACGGCGGCAGTGAACATGCCATTCACGGCGAATGGCAGGAGAGCCCGGGGGGTTATACCGTGGAGTTGCGCCTGCCCCTGGCCATGGCTCAACAACGGCTCTCACTGGCGGTGGTTGACCTGGCAACGACAGGGGGCAGCGTTCAAAGCATAGCCTCCACCTCAGGTTGGCAACGCACGGATAGTCTGGCAACACTGGTGATGCCAAACCTGCCGAGCGGCACCCTGCTGCAAGGGCTCGACAGCCAGCGGCATCGTTATACCATCATCAACCGTCAGCGCCAGGTAGTAGGCCGTCACGGAACCCTGAGCGTCGAAGCCAACGAGCCCAGCACTATCATGCAACGACTGCTTAGCCTGTTGTTGAATGGACCTGGAGGCGAAGCGGTCAACACACGCGAGCATGCCGGCCGCATGGACGGTCCGGAGATCCGACGTGCGCTCGGCAACGAGCCGGCCGTCTATCGATACCGCTTCCCCGGCAGCCGGGCAAACACCCTGTCCGCCGCCTATCCCTTGAACAAGAACGGTAAGGTGACGGGCGTCATCCTGGTGGAACAGACCACACGCAATATCCTGCTCCTCCAGCAACAGGCGATGGAGAGCCTGCTAGGCACCAGTCTGATCCTGTTTCTCATCACTGGCGGCACCCTGTTCCTGCTTGCCTCCTGGCTGACCCGCCGTATCTCGCGACTGAATCGCAAGTTCAACCGAGCCGTAAGTCACGACGGCCGAGTGGTAACATCAGTCGTTGGCAGTACCGATACCGACGAACTGGGCGCCCTTGATCGCAGTTTCGCCAGCGTCCTGCAACGACTGCAGGCCTACAATCACTACCTGGAACAGATGGCCTCCCGACTGGCCCACGAGTTCCGCACCCCGTTGGCGATGGTGCAGTCATCACTGGAAAATCTGCAGGCGGATGACTCGGCTGAACCCCAGCATCGCTATACCGAACGCGCACTGGAAGGAACCCAGCGCCTGCACCTGATCCTCAACCGGTTGCGTGAAGCGACCCGCCTGGAACAGGCCCTGCAATCGGCAGAGATGGCCCGGCTTGACCTGACCGACCTTTGTAGAAACCTCTGTGAAGGCTATCGACTCAGCCACCCTGAGATCGGTTTCGAATGTCAGATACCCGAATCACCTATCGCTTGCATGGCCGCACCGGAATTGATCGGACAGGCTCTGGATAAACTGATCAGCAATGCCGTTGATTTTCACACCGAAGGAACACCCATTTGCCTCACACTCACCCCCACTGAAAATCAACAGGTTGAGATAGCGGTAGAGAACCAAGGCTCTCGGCTGCCCGAACAGATGGGGCATGCCCTGTTCGAATCCATGGTCTCGGTGCGCGAAAAGAGCGGTAATGAACCCCACCTGGGTCTTGGCCTCTAT
>JARRNY010000025.1:0-24021 GCA_037384445.1 Candidatus Thiodiazotropha sp. | reverse complement strand
GAGTTAATTCATCACTCGACTTCTATCTAACAGCTGAGTAACCTCTGCACCAATGTGGGGAATTTGCTGCCCAATTCCACCCTGGATCACTAAATTTGGGAATCTGTCGTCATGACTTCGAAGCATAAATTGAGAAAACTGCCGGTTCTGCTTGGCGGGCTCGGACTTTCAACCCTCTCCCTCAGCGCAGCTGCGACCGATTGGATTATAGCTCCTGCAGTGACCTTGGAGCAGAACTACACCGACAATGCCTTGTTGACCCATGATAATGAGGAAAACGAATCGATCACGGTGGTGCGGCCCAGCATTTCCGTGTACCGGGAGGGCGCGCGAGCCAGGGTCGATATCAACTATGCCCCAGAATATCGTCATTATTGGGAGGATACCGAGGATGACGAACTGGTCCACTTTCTGCGCGGCGATGGCAATGTGGAACTGATGCAAGACCATGTCTATCTGGATGGCTGGGCATCAGCGGATCTGACCACCATCACCAGCACCGGGAGCAGCGGCATTGGGGGGCTGACGGGACGCGGTGACAGCACAGAGGTCTACACCGCCGGACTCAGTCCCTACTTCAAGACACGCTTGGGCAACGTCAGCCTGTTCGAGGCGCGCTATACCCTGGATAGCGTCACCTATACGGAAGATGGTCTGGACGACAGCGTGGGGCAGCGGGCTGATCTGGTACTGGGCAGTGGGCCTGCCTTCAGCAATCAGATCTGGGAGCTCTCCGCCATGCACAATGTGGTGGATTATGACAATCTGAAAGATGACAACGAAGTCAGCCAGTTCAGAGGCGAGTTAGCCCAGCAGCTGACGCAACAGTGGGCCGTGGCATTTGCTGCCGGTTACGAAGAGTACAATCTCGCGTTGAATGACGATGTGGATGGATCACTCTGGAGCGTGGGAGTGATCTACACGCCAAATCTGCGAACCCGCTTGGCACTTGGCGGCGGCGAGCGGGCATTTGGCGACGACTATTATCTTGATTTTTCGCATCGTTCCCAACGTACCGTCTGGACGGCCAGCTATGAACGAGACTACACCAGTGCCCGGGAGGAGTTGTTGCGCCCGAGCCTGTTTGAACGTCAAGACGCTTTCGGCAACCTGGTGCGTAACGCGGTGCTCGATAATCCCCCGGCGGTGGATCGCGAAGGCACGCCATCGATCAGCGCCGAGTACTATGAACTGGAACGCTTCTCCACCAGCTTTACCCTCTCCACTGATCGTACGACCCTTACCCTTGGCGCCAGCCATACCGACCGGAACTACGAAATCGACGTGGAAGATACCCGTGACCTGAATGTCAGCACGGGTCTCACCCGCAGGGTCAGTCAGCGCACCAGTGCCTATCTGCGCTTGAGCTGGAATGACCACGAGGAGGAGGCGCTCAACTACAAACAGTATGTGACGGCTCTCGGTGGCAGCTATCAACTTGGCACCAACACCTCTCTGGGTCTTCGATTGGCCCACCTGAAGCGCGATGCGGAGATCAAGCTGTCGAGCTACGATGAGAATAGTGCCAACATCTATTTCACCGCTACGTTTTGATCCTGGCCTGAGATAGCAAGCCCCGGGAAGATCGCTGTTGCGACTTTTTATCCCCGGGGCTTGAATTTCCTCTGCACTGCCCCCATCTTCGCGCGGGATTGAAAAATCCCACTACAGCATTGCTTTATCCATCGCAGATTTGGAGACCGGAAAATACCATGACCGTTGAAGCCCAAAAGGAAACCCTCGCATTTCAGGCAGAAGTCAGCCAGGTGCTGAATCTGGTGATTCGCTCCCTCTACAGCAACAAAGAGATCTTCCTGCGAGAACTCATCTCTAACGCCTCGGATGCAGCGGAGAAACTGAGATTCGAAGCGCTGACCGATGAGGCGCTGTTCGAAGAGGATCCCGAACTGAGAATCCGTGTCACCTTCGACAAGGAGCAGGGCACGGTGACTATCTCCGATAACGGTATCGGCATGAGCCGACAGGAAGTCACGGAGACCATCGGCAGCATCGCCAGCTCCGGCACGCGCAAGTTCTTCGAGTCCATGTCGGGCGACCAGGCCAAGGATAGCGAGCTGATCGGCCAGTTTGGTGTTGGCTTCTACTCAGCCTACATCGTCGCTGACAAGGTAACCCTGTTGACCCGTCGCGCCGGATTGAGTGAAGAGCATGGCGTGCGCTGGGTATCGAGCGGAGAGGGTGAATACACCATCGAGAATATCGACAAGCCGAATCGCGGCACCGAGGTGATTCTGCATCTGCGCGAGGACGAGAAGGAGTTCCTGGAGGGTTATCGGCTGCGCAGCATCATCGCAAAGTTCTCTGATCACATCACGCTACCCGTAGAGATGGAGAAGGAGCACTACGGGGAAGACGAGGAGAAACCCGAGACGCCTGAGTTCGAGCGGGTCAACAAGGGTACCGCGCTTTGGATGCGCAACCGCGCTGAAATCAGCGAGGAGGAGTACAACGAATTCTACAAGCACGTCTCACACGACTTCGACGACCCCCTGACCTATGTGCACAACCGGGTGGAGGGTAACAATGAGTACACCTCACTGCTGTTCGTCCCCAAGAGGGCGCCATTCGATCTCTGGGACAGGGATCAGAAACACGGCGTAAAGCTTTTCGTGCGCCGGGTCTTCATCATGGACGAGGCGGAGAAGCTGATGCCCCGCTACCTGCGTTTCGTCAAAGGCCTGGTCGATGCTGACGATTTACCGCTCAATGTCTCCCGCGAGATCCTTCAGCACAACCGTAAGATCGATACCATTCGCCAGGCCAATGTGAAGCGTATTCTCAGCGCGCTGGAGAAGATGGCTGAGGAAGACAAGGAGAACTACCAGACTTTCTGGGATCAGTTCGGCAAGGTGATGAAAGAGGGGCCGGCAGAAGACTATGCCAACAAGGAGCGCATCGCCGGGTTGTTGCGTTTCGTCTCTACTCACAATGAGACAGACGAGCAGAACGTCTCCCTGGCCGACTATGTCAGTCGCATGCAGGAGGGGCAGGAGAAGATCTACTACATCACGGCCGACTCCCCGGCAGCCGCTCGTTACAGTCCCCATCTGGAGTTACTGAAAAAGAAGGGCATCGAAGTGCTGCTACTCTCCGATAGGGTCGACGAGTGGCTGGTTACCAGCCTGCTGGATTTCGATGGCAAGTCGCTGCAGTCGGTGGCCAAAGGCGAGCTCGACCTGGGCGAACTCGAGGACAAGGAGGAGAAAGAGAGCAGTGAGAAGGCCGCCGAGGCACACAAGGATCTGCTTGAGCGGATGCAGACAGTACTGACTGATGCGGTGAAGGAGGTGCGTGTCAGCCATCGCTTGACCGACTCACCGTCCTGTCTGGTGGTTGAGGAGCATGATATGAGCGCCAACCTGGCGCGTGTGCTCAAATCTGTCGGTCAGGATGCACCTCAGACCAAGCCGATCATGGAGGTCAATCTCACCCATCCTCTGATGGAGCGGCTGGAGCAAGAGGCCGACGAAGAGCGCTTCAATGATCTCGCCAAGGTGCTCTTTGATCAGGCTCAACTGGCGGAAGGCGGGCAGCTGGACGACCCGGCTGCCTTCGTGCGTCGGCTCAACAGTCTGATGCTCAAGCTGGCTGGTTCCTGAGAAAATCAAGCACTTGGCGGTGTTGTCCCTGAGCAGCCGAAATGGGGGCTCAGGGCAACCGCTGCCAATATCCTTGGCAACAGCTTGGGTTTAGCCCGATTTGGCCTGTGTCGATCGGCATCCACTCGCTGTTCGTCAAGACATCGGCTTTGTGATAGCCAGTAGCGCTATGCAGTGCCTTTGACAGCACATAAAGCGTCTGTATCGACCCATTCATAGCCTCGACTGGCTCACCTGCCGGTGGCGTGGCACACTCCCTGCCTTAAGATAACAACCAAGGGAGAAGAGAGATGCGCATCATTCTGCTCGGCGGTCCGGGTGCTGGTAAGGGTACTCAAGCCAACTACATCAAAGAAAAATACGGTATTCCCCAGATTTCCACCGGCGACATGCTTCGTGCCCACGTGAAGGCGGGTACTGAACTCGGCGTCGCGGCAAAGAAGATCATGGATGAGGGTGGTCTGGTTTCCGACGACATTATCATGGGCATGGTGAAGGAGCGCATCAAAGAGGATGACTGTCAGAACGGTTATCTGTTCGACGGCTTTCCCCGCACCATTCCTCAGGCAGAGTCTTTGAAGGAGGCTGGCGTTCCCATCGACGCGGTGGTCGAGATCGACGTACCGGACGAGGAGATCATCAAGCGCATGTCGGGTCGCCGGGTCCACCTGGCTTCGGGCCGAACCTATCATGTGGTTTTCAATCCGCCCAAAGTGGAGGGTAAGGACGACGAGACGGGTGAAGATCTGATCCAGCGCGATGATGACCAGGAAGAGACGGTCAAAGCCCGGCTCAAGGTCTATCATGACCAGACCGAGCCCCTGATCGGCTTCTATACCTCTGAGGCAGCGGCAGGCGCGTGTAAGTATGTCAAGATCGCGGGCGTCGGCGGTGTGAATGAGATCCGTGACCAGATCTTCGCCGGGCTGGATGCCTAGCCCGAACAGTTCACCCGGCCGCTTAGAAAAACGGTCTCGGCACGATCATCGCGTTCCCGGGTGAAATATTCGGGCTAGGCCGCCCCCCACTGCGAGCTGTTTCGTCCGGGGGCCGGTATTCCGGCCCATTTGACCATAAAGCAATCAAGGGATTCTGCGGAAGTTGCAGTGTTCGTATGGGAATTTATTAGTGGGTTCTGATAAACTTTGTCGGGATTTTAACTTTAAACTTAGGGGCTCAATGTGGCTGTCGTAGAACTGACAAAAGATAATTTTGAATCCACTATCACCGGGAACTCCTTCGTGATCGTCGATTTCTGGGCACCCTGGTGCGGACCCTGCCGCTCCTTCGCGCCGACCTATGAGAAGGTCTCAGAGGATCACAGTGACGTTGTTTTCGCTAAGGTCAACACCGAAGAGCAGCAGGAATTGGCGATGCACTTTCAGGTGCGTTCCATTCCCACCCTGATGATCTTTCGTGACAGCATCATCATCTTCTCCCAGCCAGGCGCGCTGCCTGAGTCAGCATTCCGCGAGCTGCTCGGTAAGGCCGGTGAACTCGACATGGACGAGGTCCGCGCCCAGATCGAGGCAGAGCAGGGCAAGCAGGACGCCTGAACACTGCTGTTTCTAACAGCCGCCCTGGGCAGGTTTTGTTCTGCCCCGGGCTTTTTTCATGGTGACTGGGGTAGTAATCTGCTGGTTCGCCGCTACGAGCCATGACAGATGATGAGACGATCCGACTATCCCTGGAGCTTGAAACCGCTCCATCTGCGACATCCCAGCATGGATCTGGTGCAGCGGCTGAGTGAGGAGAATTTTCATCATCTGCTGCGCCTCGCACCTGACCTGTGTCTGCTGGAGGGTAAACATGTCTCCAGTCTTGGGCACGGCGTCGATCTGTATCTCGATGTACAGGACCAGACTCCCTACACGAGCCTGATTCACCTTACCTACTACTTTCCACACGCTGTGGGCCATTATCCGGATCCCGATGCTACGCTTCGTGTCTACCACGATTTTCGTCAGGTGGATGTACTCGACCTGCGTCAATCTACACTGCCGATGCAGCGCTGGGGAGGTAATCCGACCCTGGAGCAGCGTTGGAAAATCAACCTCTTTCTTTCCAAGTGGCTCAGTTACTGTGTCTCACAGGGACATCGATTTTCCACAGAATTTCAGTCGGTTAATCAGGCCGGGTCAGTTCAGGAAGTAATTTAGCAGATTGCCCGCAAACGCCTTGCCGAGGGTGAAAGGTTCTCGCAGACGGCGGCAAGTTAATGTAAATTAAGAAAGATAAATTGGATGCCGTTGACGGTTTAATGAGGGATCTCTCTGTCAGCGTTAAGAGAGGGAAATATATCTTGATGAGAAATAGCCAATGATAACGGTTTTGCTGGTAGATGATCATGAGTTGATCAGAACCGGGGTCAGGGGGATTCTGGACAAAGCACCCGATATCGAGGTGGCGGCTGAGGCATCAACCGGGGAGGAGGCTCTCGATATCGTGCAGCGTATCCCTGTCGATGTGGTTCTGATGGATGTCAACATGCCTGGAATGGGCGGCATTGAAGCCACCCGCAGGGTTTTGCGTGCCAAGCCGGAACTCAAGGTCATCGCCCTCACGGTGCTCGATGACGATCCATTTCCAACTCGCCTGCATGAAGTGGGCGCCATGGGCTTTCTCACAAAGGGGTGTCCCGCTGACGAGATGCTGCGGGCCATTCGAGCGGTGTATAACGGTCACCACTACATCGCCTCCGAGGTGGCAAGAAAGCATACCCTGACAGAGTGGCACGGGCAGGGAGATAACCCGTTTAAACAGCTCTCTTCCCGTGAGACCCAGGTGTTGCTGCAGATCCTTGAAGGACAGAAAAATCAGCAGATTTCCGACATCCTCTCTCTCAGTCCCAAGACTGTCAGTACCTATCGCCAGCGGATTTACGAAAAGCTCGACATCAAAAACGATGTGGAGCTGACCCGGCTCGCCTACCGCCACGGTATTCTCAGCGACAGTTCGTCTGACTGATGTCCTTCGATGCTGACTGCCGCCGCTGTCCGCGGCTCGCCGATTTTCTCGCAGATGTCAAAGCGCAGTATCCACACTACCATGCGGCCCCGGTTGCTCCCTTTGGCGACCCCAAGGCAAGATTACTGATCGTCGGCCTGGCCCCTGGAATGCACGGGGCCAATGCCACTGGCAGGCCGTTCACTGGCGACCACGCGGGCATCCTGCTCTACGAGACGCTGCACAAAAACGGCTTCTCGAATCGACCGCAGGCGGTATCCCTGGATGACGGCTTGAAGCTCAAAGACTGCCGGATCACCAACGCGGTCAAATGCCTACCGCCCCAGAACAAGCCGGTTGGCAGCGAGATCAACACCTGTAACGGGTTTCTTTGCGAAGAGCTGACAGGGCCGTCTGCCCCGTCCCTGGTGATCGCGCTTGGCTCGATTGCCCATCAGGCGGTATTGAAGGCGCTCAAGCTCAGGCAAAAGGATTTTCCTTTTGCCCATGCAGCCGAACATCGGCTGGGCGAAGGCCTTCAGCTGCTCGATTCCTACCACTGCAGCCGTTACAACACCCAGACCCGTCGGCTGACACCGAAGATGTTCAATCAGGTATTCCGGCGTGCCAGGCGACTTCTGGCATAGGTCACGCCTCTGGATGCCGTATAATCTGCCCTATGGCGGATCCCGGCTTTGACCCTAAATCCTTTCTTAAGACACTGACCTCACGGCCAGGCGTCTATCGTATGATCGATGCCGAGGAAAAGGTGCTCTATGTGGGCAAGGCCAAGAATCTCAAAAAGCGAGTCGGCAGCTACTTCACCCGAAGTCTGAATCGCCGCATCCAGCTGATGGTGGCGCAGATTGCGCGTATCGAGATTGCGGTGACCCATACCGAGGCAGAGGCGCTGATCATGGAGAATCACCTGATCAAGTCGCTTAAGCCGAAGTACAACGTACTGTTGCGGGATGACAAGAGCTACCCTTACATCTATCTCTCGACTGACCAGACCTATCCGGCGCTCTCATTCCGACGTGGAAGCCGGCGTGGCAAGGGACGCTATTTTGGTCCCTATCCCAGTGCAGGCGCCACTCGCGACACCCTGCAGCTGCTACAGAAGCTGTTTCCTGTGCGCCAGTGCGAGGAGAGCTTCTTTCGTAACCGCTCCCGCCCCTGTCTGCAGTACCAGATCAAACGATGTTCCGGGCCCTGCGTGGATCTGACCACTGAGCAAGCCTATGCCGAGGATGTTCAGCAGGCGATGATGTTTCTGCAGGGTAAGACCACCGTGGTGGTGGACAATCTGGTGCGCCGGATGGAACAGGCTTCTCAGGCTCTGGAGTTTGAACAGGCAGCCATCTATCGGGATCAGATACAGACCCTGCGTCGAATACAGGAGCGTCAGTATGTGAGCGGCGAAAGGGGAGACCTGGATATTGTCGCATTAGCTAGGCGAGGTGGCAGCGCTTGTATCCAGGTCTTTTTCATTCGAGCCGGTCGGAATCTGGGTAACAAAGCCTTCTATCCCAGTGTCCCGGCCAGCGCCACGGATGAGGTGGTACTCTCTGCCTTCGTGTCTCAGTATTACCTGGAGAAGCCGGTACCTTCAGAGATCATTCTCAGCCAAAAACTGGAGGAGGAGTCACTCATCGAGGCGGTCTTGAGCCAACAGGCCGAGCGCAAAGTGCGCCTGAGCAGTGGTGTACGGGGAGAGCGGGCCCGCTGGCTCAAAATGGCCAAGGGGAATGCCGAGATTGCCCTGCAGGCCAGACTCAGCGCGCGGCTGGATATGCAGGGCCGGGTGGAGGCGCTGCAACGGTTGCTCAAACTGCCGGCGCTCCCTGAGCGCATGGAATGCTTCGACATCAGCCATACGCGTGGCGAGTTAACCGTCGCCTCCTGTGTGGTGTTCAATGAACAGGGGCCGTTGAAGTCAGATTATCGCCGTTTCAATATCGAGGGGATCACCGGAGGTGACGACTATGCCGCCATGCGCCAGGCGCTGGAGCGACGCTATCGCCGGGTCAAACAGGGCGAGGTGCCGCTGCCTGACCTGCTGTTTATTGATGGAGGCAAGGGCCAGCTCTCCGCCGTGCATGCCATTCTGCAGGATTTGGGCATTTCAGGTCTGACTCTGATCGGGGTGGCTAAAGGCGCCGACCGCAAGGCCGGTATGGAGCAGCTCTTCTTGTTGGGTCGTAGCGCACCGATTATACTGCCCCCTGATTCACCCGCTCTGCACTTGATACAGCAGATCCGGGACGAGGCCCACCGATTCGCCATCACTGCACACCGCCAGCGGCGTTCCAAGAAGCGCAATCGATCCGTTTTGGAAGAGATTCCCGGGATCGGGCCAAAGCGGCGACAGCAGTTACTCAAGCAGTTTGGCGGTTTGCAGGAGCTCTCCCGGGCTGGTGTCGAGGATCTGGCCAGTGTCGACGGGGTCAGCAAAATACTGGCTGAGCAGATCTATCACGCATTTCACGATAAGGACTGAATGACTGACCATGTGGAATATCCCCAACATACTGACACTGCTCAGGATCGTGCTGATCCCCGTGTTCGTGCTGTTGTTCTACCTCCCGGTGGAGTGGGCTCGCGTCTCCTGCGCCCTGGTCTTTGCCATTGCCGCAGTGACCGACTGGTTTGACGGTTATCTCGCCCGGCGTTGGGGACAGGTCTCGCCCTTTGGCTCCTTTCTCGACCCCGTCGCCGACAAATTGATGGTGGCGGTGGCCCTGTTGCTGCTGGTTCAGGCCGATCCGACCCCGGCATTGGCAATCCCTGCGGCCGTTATCATTGGTCGTGAGATCACCATCTCGGCCCTGCGGGAGTGGATGGCGGAACTGGGCGCTCGTGCAGAAGTCGCGGTGTCGGTGATTGGAAAGTTCAAGACAGCGGTGCAGATGGTTGCCATCCTGTTGTTGATTTATAGCGAACCGATTGTGGGCATCCCTATCTTCACAGTCGGTTTCGTGCTGCTCTATGTGGCGGCTGTATTGACCCTCTGGTCCATGGTGCTCTATCTCCGAGCCGCCTGGCCCAGCCTTCTGGGTGAGCGCAGACAAAGCCCGGAACTGGAACACGACGAATAGCCCTTGTTGTCCCTCCATCCGTTTCATCCGGAATCGAGCGGGCAGGCCAGCCTGAGCTAAAATTCCTATACATAATGATAAGGAGGAGGTTAGGCATGAAATCCATCCCATTGATCAGCGTGCTTTGTCTCATGGCCATCAGCGGTCTCGCCTTGGCGCAGCCGCCTGCTACAGGGTATGAGCGCAACTCCGGCTATAGCTCTGCGCCAAATCGGTTTTCGATACAGCAAGGGATGCGCTTCAAACGCTATCGTGACGAGAACGGATATCATCTCCGGATAGAGATGCAAGGTATGGACCCTGAAGCGATCCAGGTCAGTGTGCAACACAGGTCACTGGTTGTGCAGAATCAGGAATCGCATCGGATCGAGCGGCACAGCGATAGGGGCAGCTATCAATTTTCCTCCAGCTCTTTGAATATGCGACGCCGTTTTCCGCTCCCTCCAAACGCGGATGTTGAGGCTATGGATCGCTCTGTGGAGGATGGGGCCTTGGTGATTACGCTACCTTACACCCAGTACCCGCGCTACTAATTGTGTTGAGCTTGTTATTGGGAGTTGACAGTTTATGAACTGCCGCTAAAATACGCCCTTCCTAAGCAGTGCGGGAATAGCTCAGCTGGTAGAGCACAACCTTGCCAAGGTTGGGGTCGCGAGTTCGAATCTCGTTTCCCGCTCCAATTTTAAAAGCCTCGGGTACCCCGGGGCTTTTTTGTATCGAGATTCGTTTCACCTCGTTTTGGTGGTAGAATCCGCACCCTAATGGCTGAGTGGCAGAGTGGTTATGCAGCGGCCTGCAAAGCCGTGGACCTCGGTTCGATTCCGGGCTCAGCCTCCATCACACCCTCCACATCAGCTTTTCCGCGACCCCAGCCCGGGTGGCGAAACTGGTAGACGCAAGAGACTTAAAATCTCTCGACCTTTGGGTCGTGCCGGTTCGATTCCGGCCCCGGGCACCATCCAGCCCCTTCTCGCACCCCCTGATAACTGCTGGTTAGTCAGTAAACGCCTGTTTTCCCGGATCTCAGCAATCCACATTCCGACTGTCCCGCGTCAAATCATTTGCATTTCGAATATCGTATCATTGGAAAGAACACAGTATTGGGCATGATGATCCTCATGTCTGCTGCGGCAAGGGTCTGATTTCCCTGGCAAAGAGGTCGCGGGCGGCTGTGGATACACCTACCTTCTTTCTCAATCTTCTGCTAATTCTAGTAGTTTCCCGGTTATTGGCGGAGCTTGCAGTACACTTTCATGCTCCCTCCGTCATCGGCGAGCTCTTCGCCGGTATCCTCTTGGGTCCCAGCCTGTTGGGTTGGATAGAGCCGACCATGACCATACAACTGTTGGCAGAGGTCGGAATTATTCTGCTGCTGTTCAAAGTTGGCATCGAGACCGATATCCGACGCTTGATCAACGCTGGCCGACAGTCGCTGATCGTTGCCCTTGGTGGTTTCTTGATGCCTCTTTTAAGTGGTTTTGCGCTCGGGTATTGGGTATTTGGCCTCAGCGGTCTGGTTGCGCTGTTTGTGGGTGGAACCCTCACTGCCACCAGTATCGGCATCACTATCCGTGTCCTTTCTGATCTCGGCCGGCAGCATGAGCGGGAAGGCGAGGTGGTGCTGGGGGCGGCAGTTCTGGATGATGTGATGGGTGTCATTCTGTTGGCGATACTGTACGACTTTTCTCTCAGCGGGGGTGTCAGCGTAGTCAATCTCAGTAAGGTACTGATCTTTATCATGCTGTTTTTTCTGTTGGCGCCGATCGCAGCCAAATTAATCTCACTGTTAATTCGGCGTTTCGACAACTATTCCGATATGCCTGGCCTGATCCCGATCATGATCATCTCACTGGTGTTGTTTTTCGCCTGGCTGGCCCATGTCGTAGGGGCGCCTGAGTTATTGGGAGGTTTTGCAGCCGGTTTGGCCCTCTCCCGCCGCTTCTTTCTGCCGTTCGGGGTGGCGTTACACACGGACAGGAAATTCGCAGGTCGCATCGAGGTGCAGATGAATCCAATCGTCTATATCTTCAGCCCGATCTTTTTCGTGACTGTCGGACTCTCTCTGAGTTTGCGCGATATCGATTGGTCATCTCCTTTCATCTGGACCTTTGCGCTCAGTTTTTTCCTCATTGCGGTGCTCGCCAAATTCGCCGGTGCTCTGTTGATTCAAGCAACACTGCTGCAGCGGGTGGCAGTAGGAATCGCGATGATCCCGCGTGGGGAGGTGGGTTTGATCTTCGCCGAATTGGGTCGCTCTACAGGGATTTTCAACATGGAGGTCTATGCTGGCATGGTAATCGTTATCGCGTTCACTACCCTGATGGCTCCACTTGCTCTTAAGTGGTTCTATGCGCATTACGGTGCAGGAATGGAAACCTCGTCTGATTTCCATGAATCTGAAAAGCCGGTGGCACGCTAGGAGACCCTAGGTTGCGGTCTGCGCCTGTATGGTGAATTACATGAGTTTTCCAGCGCTTGTCAGGTTGATGTAGTCGCTGTTCCCGAAAGAGTATTTGCCGCGTTAACTGTCGGTTTATCCCCTCACTCCATTAGACTAGTTTGCAGGTATCAGAAATGGAGAGGCGTTATCCAGATGCAGGTGCGTTTTATTCGTTCGATTGAAGAGATCGATCCTCTGGCGTGGGACCGTCTGGTACGGGATAACAATCCGTTTCTCAAACATGCCTTTCATGCGGCACTCGAACGTCATGGTTGTGTCGGGCAGCGCTATGGGTGGGAGCCGAACCATCTGGTGCTGTATGAAGATGGCCGGATAGTGGGTTTGTCGCCCCTCTATGTAAAAACCAACTCTTATGGAGAGTTTGTCTTCGATCACGCCTGGGCGGATGCCTATCAACGCAGCGGGCTCGCCTATTATCCCAAACTCGTTTCGGCTATGCCCTATACACCGGCGACTTGTGAAAGGTTACTTATCGATCCCGCTATTGAGAGGGGAGAGGCTGTAAGTGCTTTGGTTTCAGCCACGCTGGAGTGGGTTCGGGAAAACCAATGTTCCTCCATGCATTGGTTGTTTACTCCCTCAGAGGAATCAGAGGAACTCAAGGACCTGGGAATGATGGAGCGTTTGGGTGTGCAGTTTCACTGGACTAATCACAATTATGAAGAGTTCGATGAATTTCTCGATCGGTTGACGGCCAAGCGACGTAAAAATATTCGCCGTGAGCGTCGCAAGGTGGCAGAGCAGGGGGTAGAGTTTCAGGTCTTGCCCGGCTCGCAGGCGACTGATCGGGAGTGGCAGATTTTTACTGCTTTCTATGTCAAAACCTTTGAGGAGCGATTCAGTCTGCCGACCCTCAATGTCGATTTCTTTCAAGAGATTGGGAGCACACTCGGCGATCAGGTGATACTGATCCTTGCTTATCAAGGGCGTGACTGCCTGGCCGGGGCATTGCTCTATCGTAGTGACACTGTTCTCTATGGCCGCCACTGGGGAGGTGTGAGCGAGTTGGACAGCCTCCATTTTGAAACCTGTTATTACCAAGGCATCTCCTACGCAATAGAGCAGGGACTACAGCGCTTCGAACCGGGTGCACAGGGGGAACACAAAATCTGGCGGGGTTTTTTGCCGACGCTAACGCACTCTAACCATTGGATAGGAGACCACCAATTTCGTGCTGCTATCGGTGACTTTCTCCGGCGGGAGCGCCCTGCAATCGAGGATTATCGTAATAATCTGGCATTGAGTTCGCCTTACAGACGTGGCTAGATTGTTAGAACCCATTGAAATAACAGGAAAATGTAGCGAATTACCCTGAATTGTGGAATTTTTTTGGTTAAAAAGTTGACTAAAATACTAAGTTACTCTAGTCTGATTACCAAGTGATTTAGTAGGAATTAACTTTTTTACCATTGGAGAAGCCGCAATGAGACTTTCAACTAAAGGCCGATATGCCGTTACCGCAATGCTTGATTTGGCGATCAACGGTAAGAATGGCCCCGTTACACTGGCAGAGATTTCTGAGAATCAGGGGATTTCGCTCTCCTACTTGGAGCAACTGTTCGCCGCCCTGAGATCAAAAGAGCTGGTGCGTGGTGTCAGGGGACCTGGTGGCGGCTACTATCTGGGCAAGAGCTCAGATGAGATTTCCATCGCCAATATCATCTGCGCAGTGGACGAGTGGGTTGAATTCACACGCTGTGGCGGACGCCAGAACTGCAGTGGCGGCGCTCGTTGTTTGACCCACACCCTGTGGGACGATCTGAGCAGCGAGATTTTCAACTTCTTAGCGAATATCTCCCTGGGTGATCTGGTCAGACGCAACCTGGGAAAGAAGGATGGCGAAGAGCCATCGCTCAACGTGGTTGCCAATGCGGACTCACAGGCAGCCTGATGTGATCTGAGAATTGGGCCAGTGTCAGTGAGACTGCTCGCTGACACTGGTCATGAGTGGTAGCACGGCTTGAGAGGGTCTATAGGACTACCCCGGCGAATGAGTTATCATTAGCCGCTTTCCTCTTTGGTCCTCCATTTGTGCTATCTCTCACCACCATAGCTGACCTCATCCGCTGGGGCGCGAGCCGATTCAGCCAGGCTGGCCTGCACTTTGGCCATGGCACGGACAATGCGGTCGATGAGGCAGCGGCGCTGGTTCTCCATGCCCTGCACTTGCCTTTGGATCTGCATACGAGCTGGTTGCAGTGCCATGTTACTGAGGAGGAGCGCGAACAGGTACTACAGCTGATCAGCCGGAGAATCGATGAGCGTATACCTCTGCCCTATCTGACAGGCGAGGCTTGGTTTGCCGGACTCCGATTCTGTGTCAGTCCCCATGTCCTTATACCCCGATCCCCGATTGCCGAGCTGATTGAGCAGGGTTTCACCCCTTGGCTCGATTCTCAGTCACTCGATCGCGTTCTCGATCTCTGTTGTGGCAGTGGCTGCATCGGGATTGCGACAGCGGTCCATAATCCTGAATGTCGCGTCGATCTGGTCGACATCTCCCCTGAAGCGCTAACTATTTGCCATGAAAATGTTCGGTTACACGGGCTAGAGGGGCGGGTGGAGTGTATTCAGTCTGATCTTTTTTCTTCGATTTCTTCCGCGCGATACGATCTAATTCTGTCCAATCCGCCCTATGTGGGACGAGAAGAGATGGCGACTCTGCCACTGGAATACCGTCACGAACCCGCATTGGCGCTGGAAGCAGAAGAGGATGGACTTGCGATCGTCAACAGGATTCTCGTACAGGCATCCGACTATCTGACCCCCGAGGGTGTGTTGATTGTCGAAGTGGGAAACAGCGCACAATTACTACAAGAGGCCTATCCTGAGCTCCCATTTGTCTGGCTAGAGTTCGAGCGGGGTGGGGATGGTGTGTTTCTGCTGGGAGCTCACGATCTGGCACAATATGCAGCTACCAACCCACAGATTTAGATTGGACACCGGCAATTGAATAACAGGTATGTCACCCCATGAGTCTACAGAGAGCCCGTAGTGCTGACGAATATGTTGAATGGATCAAGCAGGCCGTCTTCGAAGTGGATGACCTACGCGACTGCTATGATTTCCAAATGGATGAGATCGGACGCTACCCGTCGTTTCTCGAGCCTCTTGAACAGGGTATAAAGGCCCTGCAGCAGTCAATGATTGAAGGCGAGTATAATTTTGGCCGTGAAGACCTCCCCTTCATGGAACTGGTCAATCGTCACGGCGACGATATCCCTTTCGCCATCCTGTTACGACAGATCAATGAAACCCATCGTAAAGGTATCGATGTCGATGCAGACTGATGCGACATTCAGCGTATCGCTTCCCTAGCCCAGAGAGAGCCTATGGACCATACAACCCTATTTGACCTTGGATTGATATCCAAATATGACCAAAGTGGTCCGCGTTATACCTCTTATCCTACTGCGGTACAGTTTCATGAGGGATTCGATGAGGCGGCTTACAAGCGCGTCTTAAGCGAAAGCAATGAAAGCGGCAGTCCACTCTCTCTCTACTTCCATATACCTTTTTGCGACACCATCTGCTTCTACTGCGCCTGCAACAAAGTGGCCACCAAGGATCGCAGTATGGCGGCCGACTATTTGCGCCGGGTCTATGAAGAGCTTCGCATGCAGTCGGCGCTGATCGACCCCTCGCGGGTGGTGACCCAACTGCACTGGGGAGGTGGCACACCAACCTTCATCAGCCATGCAGAAATGCGTGAGCTGGTGGCGCAGACACGTAAGTATTTCACCCTGCTGGACGATGACAGTGGTGAGTATTCAATCGAAATCGACCCCAGAGAGGCCAAAGGTGACACCGTCAAGCTGCTACGGGAGCTTGGGTTCAATCGCATGAGTCTCGGTGTGCAGGATTTCGATGAGCGGGTACAGAAGGCAGTCAATCGTATTCAGACCAAGCAGGAGACTCTGTCTGTGCTGCAGGCAGCCAGGGACGAGGGTTTCCGCTCCATGAGCATAGATCTGATCTATGGCTTGCCGTTCCAGAGTGTTGAGAGCTTTGCCTCGACGCTGGATCAGATACTGGAGGTCGATCCGGATCGACTTTCGGTCTTCAACTATGCCCATCTGCCAGAGCGCTTCAAACCGCAGCGACGTATCAACGATGATGAGCTGCCACCGCCCCAGGAAAAGCTGGATATCCTGCAGATGACCATCGATAAACTCTCATCGGCTGGCTACGTTTACATCGGTATGGACCACTTCGCAAAACCCGGAGACGAACTGGTGAAGGCGCAGGAGAATGGTACCTTGTACCGGAACTTCCAGGGCTACTCGACCCACTCCGATTGCGATCTGATTGGCTTGGGTGCCACCTCGATTGGCATGGTGGGTCCCAGCTATGCCCAGAATATGCGCTCACTCGACGAATACTATCAACAGATTGATAGCGGCCATCTGCCGATTTACAAGGGCATAGAACTGACCCGGGACGACCAGATCCGTCGCGATGTGATTACCCGGTTGATTTGCCACTTTTCCCTTAAGATGGACTCCATCGAGGCCGAATGGGGAATCGAGTTTCGCACCTACTTCGCCGATGAGTTGAATCGACTGGGCAGCATGCAGGAAGATGGTTTGGTGGCGATTGGAGATCAGTCTATCGAGGTCAAACCCAAAGGCCGTCTGTTGATCCGCAACATCTGCATGCAGTTCGATGCCTATCTCAATTCGCAGGCCGCGAGAGGGAGTTTTTCGAAAGTTATCTAAACAAGAGATTGTTGAAGGAAATCTGCGTTGTAAAGGTTCAAGCGAGTCTGCCGCTGAGTTGAGCTTGAGTGTTCTACAATAAGCTATCACCGACCGGCACATTGGAAGTTTCATGAGTTCTGGCTATTTATTTGACGAAAAATCACGGGAAATCAGTAGGTTGCTATTCCTGCTGGATATCCTCTTGTCACTGCTTGTGTTGCTTGTTCTCTATCGGACGCATGAGTATTTTGGCTTGGTTACTGGCAGTACTACCCTGCCTGCCTATGTGGCATTGTTGATTATCCTTGGTGTCCCGCTTGGTTTCTTACTGAATAGATTTGGCGCCTACCGAGGTTTGCGCGTTGTATCCCTGGTTAAATACACCTACATAGTTGGTAAAGCCTATCTGATCAGTCTTGCCACGCTGGTCGTCATTCTTTTCTTCCTGCAAGTTGATTTTGTCAGCCGCAGTTTCCTGATTCAGTATGTTGTGCTCAGTATCCTTGTCATGGTGTTCGTGCGTGGGAGCCTGATCTGGTGGTATTTTCGAAGATCAGTGCAAAAGGGAGAGAACTATCTCAAGGTATTGATAATCGGCACAGGACAACGGGCAAAGCATCTGACCGACATGCTCAATCGACATAACGAATGGGGTATCCATGTACTCGGCTATCTGGATACAGATGTTGAGCACGTTGGGAATTCGATATTGAATGGAGAAGTGCTCGGTACAGTACATGAAATCGAACAAGTGCTGACAAGCCAGGTCGTCGATGAAGTCATTCTTGCCGTCCCCCGTAGCAGTCTAAGTTATATGGAAGAGATCGTTAGTGCCTGCGAGGAACAGGGCGTCAGATTTCGCTTTATGGCTGATGTTTTCGATCTCCAAGTTGCGCGGATGCGCATGGTGGAGATGGATGGTATTCCTCTGCTGACATTTGACCCAGTCGCTCAGAATGAGTCGAATCTTCTTGTGAAAAGGTTGATGGACCTGATCCTGGTCCTTGGCGCGATGCCACTGATACTGCCTATCATGGGGTTGATTGCCTTGGCAATTAAACTAGACGATGGCGGTCCGATCTTTTTTGTCCAGGAGCGTGTGGGCCTGAGAAAACGCCTCTTTCCCATGTTGAAGTTCCGTTCCATGGTGGTGGATGCGGAAGCCAAGCTCAAAGAGATCGAACATCTCAACGAGGCAGAGGGGCCGAATTTTAAAATCGCCCATGATCCTCGTATCACTCGGGTTGGTCGATTCATCAGGAAAACCAGTCTTGATGAGTTGCCGCAACTGCTCAATGTAATCCGTGGGCACATGAGTCTCGTCGGTCCCCGTCCCATGTCGCAGCGGGATGTGGAACTCTTTGATCGGGGTATTCAACGCAAGCGTTTCAGTGTAAAGCCGGGGCTGACCTGTATCTGGCAGATTTCCGGGCGCAGCAATCTCTCCTTCGAAAGGTGGCTGGAGCTCGATCTAAAATATATCGATGAATGGAACCTCTGGATGGATCTCAAGATACTGTTCAAGACCATTCCAGTCGTTTTGAAGGGCAGCGGAGCTGTCTGATTTGCATCGATCGTAAAGGGGAAGGCTATGCAGCAACACGAAACCGTCAATCTCTTCGGCATCCCGATTGAGGCCATGACTATGGGACAAACGCTCGATCTGGTGGATGATGTGATAAAGGAGCGCAAGTCGTTGCAGATCGGCGTGGTCAACGCTGCCAAAGTTGTCAATATGGATAAGGATCCTGAGCTTCGGGAAGCCGTGCTTTCTTCCGATATTATTCTGGCTGATGGTGCCGCAGTGGTCTGGGCTAGCAAGCTTTTGCGTAGACCACTGCCTGAGCGTGTTGCCGGCATCGATCTCATGTTTGGTATGTTCGAAAGGGGCAACGAGCGGGGCTATCGGGTCTTCTGTCTTGGGGCAACCGAGGAGATATCCAAAACCGTTGAGGAAAATCTGGCCAGTGACTATCCAGGGCTGACTCTTGCCGGTCGCCACCATGGCTACTTTACTGATGAAGAGGCACAGGGAATTGCCGATCAGATCAAAGCCTCGAAGGCGGATATCCTGCTGGTGGCGATGACCTCACCGAAAAAGGAACGTTTTCTCGCCAAGTGGATGGCCCATATGGACGTGGCTGTCTGCCATGGCGTGGGCGGCTCGTTCGATGTCTATGCGGGTAAGGTGGAGCGGGCGCCGGAACGTTGGCAAAAGCTGGGGCTGGAGTGGCTCTATCGGGTCAAGCAGGAGCCAGGCAGGCTCTGGAAGCGTTACCTTTTTACCAACGTCAGCTTTATCTGGATGTTGCTGAAGTCTCTTCTGGGCTTCAACAAAGCAATCGCCTGATCAAGCAGGACAGGCAATTACGCGCTATTCTGTCCTGCCGTGATCATCTCTGCCTGAGATTCGATCGTGGCGGCTATTTTAATGCCTGCAGTGCCTTCTGGTTGCCCTGAGCAGCAGCACGCTGAATCCAGTTCATCGCCTGGGATTCGCTTTTTTCTACACCAAGACCGTGAAAATAGAGATAGCCGAGGGTGTATTGCGCCTGAGCGTTGCCTGTGGCAGCGAGTGGAAAAACCAGCTGAAACACCTTCTTGTACTCTTTTGCGGCATAGGCCCTGTGAGCCTCCTGCATGACGGTTGCAGGATCCTGTGGCCGATCCTCGTTCGGTGTAGTGGAGCAACCTGTCAGGATCAGGAGCGCCAGCAATGCCGCAAGAGGGAAAAAAGAACGTCGTTGTATGTGCTTGCCGCGCATGAGTGTCAGCCTATCAATTGGTTGAGGTCGAATATAGGTAGCAGTATGGCCATAACGATGACCAACACAATACCACCCATGACCAGAATGAGAATGGGCTCAAACAGCCCGTTGATGGTGGAGACCAGAGTCTCGATCTCTCGCTCCTGGATATCGGCAGAACGCTCAAGCATCCCCTCCAGATTGCCGCTGGCCTCACCGCTGGCGAGCAAACTGAGCGTCATGGGCGGAAAGTAACCGGTCTTCTCCAAGGCTCGATACAAGCTCGTACCTTCGCGCACCTTGGCCGCCGCCTCCTCCACAGCCTGTCGCATGGGCAGATTGGTCAGTACTTGGGAGGCGATTTTGAGAGCATCCAGAATCGGTACGCTGCTGGCGGCCATGATGCTCAGAGTTCGGGAGAAGCGGGCGGCATTGGCTGTGCGGACCAGTCGGCCCATCAGAGGCAGGCGCAGTTGTATGCGGTGCCAGGCAAATTTTGGACCGGGGCGTCTTAGCAAAGAGCTGAGAAAGATCACCAGCACCACCACACCCAGGAGAATGAACAATCCGTAAGATCGAAAGGCATCACTGGTAGCCATCAAGGCGCGGGTTATCCAGGGTAGCTCCGCTGACATGTCTTCAAACACCCGGGTGACCTCTGGCACAATAAAGGTCAGCAGGCCCCCAACGATAAGCACTGAGACGATACTCAGCAGGGCTGGATAGAAGAGGGCGAATATAGTCTTTTGCCGCAGCTGTTGACGTTGCTCGGTGTAATCGGCCAGGCGTTCCAACACCACATCCAGATGGCCAGACTCCTCGCCGGAATCGACAGTGCGGATATAGAGTTCGGGGAAGGTCTTGGGAAATTCACTTAATCCGTCGGCCAGACTGCGGCCTTCCAATACCTTGGCGCGGACTGCCAGGAGGGTGCGTTCCACATGTCGTTTATCGGTCTGGTGGGCAGTGGTTTGCAGCACATGCTCCAACGGCAGGCCGGAGTGGAGGAGGGTGGCCATTTGCCGGGTGAGCAGAGCCAGTTCCATAGCATTGATACGCTTCTGGAACAGGCTGCTTTTATGCTCAGTTGATTTGCCGCTGGCCGAGTTGATGGTGAGCGGCGACAGTCCCGATTCGCGCAGTTGCTGCCGCACCTGCCGGGGACTGTCTCCCTCCAGCACACCGCGTTTCTCCTTACCGGCGGAATCCAGGGCGAGATATTCGAAGGCGTCCACGCTGGTCTACCCCTCCTGGGTCACGCGGACAATCTCATCGATCGTGGTCACCCCTTCGATGACCCGGAGCATACCGTCATGGCGGATGCTGTCGCTGAATTGTCTGGCGTGATGCAGCATTTCGCCCTCGCCTGCACCCTGGTGGATCAGGTCGCGCAGTGACTCGTCTATGGTGATCAGTTCATAGATACCGGCACGTCCCATATAGCCATGACCATGACATTTGTCGCAGCCGACCGGGGAATAGAGCATCAATTCGGTACCAGGTGGTTTTTCCAGCAGGGTCAGTTCACGTTCGCTGGCCTGGGCCGGGGTCTTGCAGTGAGGACAGAGTGTTCGCACCAGACGCTGCGCGAGTACGCCGACCAGACTTGAGGAGAGCAGGAAAGGCTCCACGCCCATGTCACGTAAGCGGGTAATGCTGCCGATGGCGGTATTGGTGTGCAGGCTCGACATGACCAAATGGCCGGTCAGACTCGCCTGTACAGCAATCTGTGCGGTCTCAAGGTCGCGAATCTCACCCACCATCACCACATCGGGATCCTGGCGCAGGATCGCCCGAAGGCCCCTTGCAAAGGTCAGGTCGACTTTGTTGTTGACTTGGGTTTGGCCGATACCGTCCAGGTAGTATTCGATCGGATCTTCGACCGTCACGATGTTGCGACTCTGGGTATTGAGCCGGCTGAGTGCTGCGTAGAGGGTGGTGGTCTTACCCGAGCCTGTGGGTCCGGTAACCAGAAAGATGCCGTGAGGTCTCTTGATGATGCCTGGGTCGATCAGTTCACGCAGTTTCTGTGACATGCCCAGTTGTTCCAGATCGAGCCGCCCTGCCTGTTTGTCGAGCAGTCGCAGTACGACCCGCTCGCCATAGCTGGAGGGGAGGGTGGAGACACGGACGTCGACCGGCCGGTTACCCACCTTAAGAGAGATGCGGCCGTCCTGGGGAATGCGTTTCTCGGCGATGTCGAGTTGGGCCATTACCTTGATGCGGGAGACCAGAAAGGGGGCTACGGTGCGTGGAGGCGTCAGCACCTCGCGCAGCACACCGTCGACACGAAACCGCACGACCATCCGGTTCTCATAGGGCTCGATGTGGATATCGGAGGCTTCCTCCTTGATCGCCTCCGTGAAGAGGGCATTGATGAGGCGGATAATCGGCGCGTCGTCATCGCTCTCCAGCAGATCCTCCGGTTGATTCAGAGCGCGGGCCGCATGGTCCAGATCGATGTCGTCTCCCATGGTCTCCATGATTTGGGAGGAGTGTTTGGAACCAGCTTCGTAGATCTGCGAAAGCTGACGCTCAAGTGTCTCCTGGTCAACCTGCCGGAATGGCATGGAACGGCCGACCAAACGGCGCACTTCGCTGAAGATGGTCAGGGGGACGCCAGGTTTGTGCAGTAGATGAGACTCACCTTTGTCGTCGGTAACCACCACCAGCCCGTGTCGGCGGGCAAAGGCATAGGGTAGCTGCTCGTCAATAGCCTGCGCTGTGGACTCCATGGCTTCTGTCTGAGGGGCGTCGCTCATGTCTGGCGTCAATCGTTAGTATCTGTGGGAGGTCAGCTGACCGCTAGGGTATGTCTACCGCTGGCGGACCGTCGAAAGGCGGCGGTAATTCATTGAAGCGCGCTGGCAGGATCGGCGTCACCTCGTCCGACATCAGATTGACCCCCTGCTGTTTCATGTCGATCTGCTGAGCTCGGAAGAAGTTGTACTTCGAGCTAGCGACTTGGCTGTTGGTAGCTGCATCGCGCAGGATGACAGGCCGGAGGAAGACCATCAGATTTCGTTTGGTTTTGGTGGTGCTAGTGGCGCGGAACAGGGCGCCTAGCAGAGGTACGTCACCCAGAATCGGAACCTTATCCTCGGTCTGCCGAAGTTGTTCGTCGATCAGACCTCCAAGCACGATGGTGTTGCCGTCTTCCACCATGACAACCGTTTTGATGGTGCGCTTTTTCGTAATGATATCACTGGCACTGGCACTCTCGTCGATGCTGGAGACCTCCTGCTCGATCTCCAGTTTGACGGCGTTGCCCTCGTTGATTTGCGGCTTGACCCGCAGGGTCAAGCCTACGTCTTCGCGCTGTACCGTCTGGAAGGGGTTCACGGAGCTGCTGGTGCCTCCGGTTGAGGAGTAGGAACCAGTGATAAAGGGTACGTTCTGACCGATGACGATCTCCGCCTCCTGGTTGTCCAGGGTCATCAGGCTGGGAGTGGAGAGGATGTTGGAGCTGGTATCGCTCTCCAGAGCTTGAATCAGAGCAGCGAAGTTGACGTTGTTGCTGTCGAACTTACCTCCGCCAATCAGGGTGCCGGAGCCCAGGTTGACAGATCCGCCGGATGCGATGGATGTGGCTAAGCTGGTGATTGATGGTGAACCCAGATTGATGACTCCGACAGGTCCACTGCCATCAGGGGTGCCGTCGACGATCCACTGTACGCCAAGCTTTTTCGCCTTGTCGTAGGAGACCTCTGCGATGATCGCCTCCACCAGCACTTGCGCGCGGCGGATGTCGAGCTTGCGGATGATAGCTTCAAGTGAGCGGTACTGATCCGGCGGGGCAGTGATGATCAGTGCATTAGCCGCTTCATCGGCCTGGATGTTGATTGGTATGTCAGGCTTGCCCGCTGCTTTACCGCCCGCCTGCTTGCTTTTGTCCATACTTTCGCTGACGCCGGTCAGTACGCTTACCAGATCTTTGGCATTGGCGTATTTCAGGTAGATCACCTGCGCGTTGCCCGCATTATCGAAGGGGGTGTCAAGATGCTCGATTACCACTTTTGAACGAAGGCGCGAGGTAGGGTCGCCGCTGATCAATATACTGTTAGTCCGTTCGTCGGCGACCAAATTGACCTTATTGCTGCTACCGCCGGCTTTGGCAGCCGGGGTCTGCAGGCCATTGAGAATACGCACGACTTCGGTGGCTGAAGCGTGCTGCAGGGTGACCACTTCAATGGAGCTGTCACTCACCTGATCGATGCTGTCGATGATCTTCAGTAACCGGTCCACGTTCTGGCGTCGGTCAGAAATGATCAGGACATTGGTGTCCGGGTAAGCAGCCAGGTGCCCCTCCTGGGGGATCAGGGGACGTAAGATCGGCACCAGCTGGGTGGCGGTGACATTCTTGACCTGAATGATGCGGGTTACTACCTGGTCGCCGGGTAGTTGATTGAGACCGCTGACGGTCGGGATGCCGGATTGCTTGGCCTTCAC
>JARRNY010000024.1:0-64204 GCA_037384445.1 Candidatus Thiodiazotropha sp. | reverse complement strand
TTGTGGTAGGTCTCCCGATACTCGGCCTCGGGATCGGAGTCAGCGACTATTCCGCCACCTGCCCACAGACGGGTGATGCCTTCTGCATGAATCATGGTGCGGATAGCGATATTGGTATCCATGTCACCATCGAATCCGATATAGCCGATGGAGCCGCAGTAGATGCCCCGGCGATGGGGCTCCAGCTCTTCGATGATCTCCATCGAACGCAGTTTCGGTGCTCCGGTAATCGAACCACCCGGAAAACAGGCACGCAGCAGGGAGATCGCATCCTGCCCCTTAGCCAGCTGACCGCAGACCTTACTCACCAGATGATGCACCCGTGCGAAGCTCTCCAGTTTGAACAGCTCCGGTACCTCGACCGTGCCGGGGGCGCAGACTTTGCCCAGGTCATTGCGCAGCAGATCGACGATCATCACGTTCTCGGCCTGATCCTTGTGGCTGCTCTTCAGCATCTCGCCAAGCATCATGTCTTCGACCGGGTCCCCTCCCCTGGGTGCGGTTCCCTTGATCGGTTTGGTCTCCACCCGGTCGCTGCGAACTTCAAGAAAGCGTTCGGGAGAGGTGCTCAACACCTTACAGTGGGGCGTGCTCAGGTAGGCGGCGAAAGGCGCTGCGTTGAGCTGGCGTAATCCCTTATAGGCCTGCCAGGGATCACCCTCGGCGGCAACAGAGAAACGCTGTGCGAAGTTGACCTGATAGCAGTCGCCATCAAGGATATAGCGTTTGATTTTTCCAATCGACGCGAGATATTCGGCATGCGTCATGTTCGAGCAGACTTCGCCCATGACCCGATAGGGGGCGGTTGGACGAGGATTGGCGGCATTCTCCGGTACCCGCAGCAGTAGTCTGCGGTAGCGCTCGATGCGGGTGGGATTGCGGCCTACCAGCCAACTGCGCTGGCGCTGATGATCGACCACCAGCGCCCAGTCATGGATACCGACGGCCATCTCCGGCAGATGCTCCATATCCTCAGCGATACTCGGCATCCGCTCCAGGCGGCGACCAAGATCGTAGCCGAAGTAGCCGACCGCGCCGCCACAGAAGGGAATGCCCTCAAGGCTGGGTGTCAGCGGCCCCATCTCCTCGCGCAACAGTTGAAAAGGATCATCCAGTGAGAGACGCATGTCGGCGCCATTGCGGTAGATACGGGTCTGCTCACCACGGGTGACCAAGACGCAGACCGGATCTGCGGTCAGAATGTCGTAGCGGCCCTGTTCACTGAAAGGACGGCCGCTGTCGAGAAAGGCAGCCCAGGGATCCTGGGCAATGGCCTCGAACAGGGGTGAGCTGTCAGGGCGATAGGGAAAATCGAGTGCGATGGGATTCACGCGGCATCCCCCCAGGCGAGTCTGGCAACAGCAACAGCAGGCGCACATTCGGCAGCTTTCTCCGCATTGCCCTGGCCACAGGTGAACAGCGATTCGAGACCCACATAGGGCCGTCCGAGCCGATGACTCATACGCTGCACCAGAAAACGCCCTACGCCGGCGCCTACCAGAGGAGCAGACAGAGAGAGCCCAGGCCGGGAGAGCTGCCGCTCGCAGGCATCGGTAATCTGTCGTAGCTGCTGCTCGGCGATGTAGCGGGAGACTGCGCGCCAACCATCGATGTCTGTGGCATCCGCATCCAGCCCCAGCATGCGTGCCAGGCGACGCACACTGCCGGCCAGGCTCTTCTCGCCATTGTCAGCGCTGGGCAGCAGATCGACACCCTCCGGCAGTTCACCGGTGAGTCGATAGATATCCGCTGTGGTTGCGAAGTGTTCCGCCATCAAATGAACCCACTCTCCTGCAAAGGGGACTTTATCGGTAATCGCCATCAACGGGGTACGCACGATCCCGCTATAGACCATCGACTGGGCAACCAGTCGCTGATGATCGCTAGTGTCACACGCCAGTACCTGTTTGTCAGCGAAGGGAATCAGATCGGTGGTGGTGCTGCCGATATCGATCAACACTCCCTCAGGGATCTGTCTGGCCGCCAGCGAGGCGGTAGCGAGCCAGTTGGCCGAGGCTACCTGCAGCGCACTGTTGATCGCCTTTTCCGGATTGAGGAAGCCTGCTGATCCGCTGTAGATCGCCAGGTTGGAGGCTGAAAAACGTCGACTCATCACCTCGATCAGGGCCTTCACACCACTGATCCGATCGGGGAACAGATCGACCAGTTCCCCCGTCATGGTGACGGCATGTCGCAACCCCTTGCTCTCGCCAAGCACCTCAAGCACCGAATCGATACCCGATTCCAGGCGGTCCAACCCCTGCCACAGCGGACAGGGCATCTGCACCACTGAATCGACGCAGCCTCTGCCATCGATGCGTGCAGACTTGATATGGGCTCCGCCGAGATCCCAACCGATTATGGCGTCATGCTGCACCGACATACTCCAAGTTAACGTCCACCACCAGGCTATTCAATATCTGATCGGGCATGGGGCGCTTACCATTGGCCAGATCGAGAACCAGGGCGGCGGGGTTGGTACCGGTAGACTCTTTCAATCCGACATAGGAGGTGGTGATTCTGGGATTCACCTCCAGCACCTTCAGCCCCCCCTCTCCCGTATCGATAATATCGATGCCGATAATACCCCAGAGGGAGGGCATGGCCGCCACCACTCTGCGCCCAATCTCATGAAACCGGGACTTCTGTTCCAGATAGCCGTTGACGACGCAACCCAAGAGTACAAAACCGACATCGGTCATGGCCACCCGCTGGTGATTGATGCTGAGTATGAAGGCTTCACCGTTACAGGCCAGAACATTGAGGCTGGTTGGCGTGCCGTGGACAAATGGCTGTACGACAAACTCTTTGCCCAACGGCAGGGTTTCCATCTGCCGGCAGAGATCATCCACGTTACGACAGATGCGGATACCCTGACAACCGACACCGTCATCCGGTTTGAGCACCCAGCTTCCGAATCGTTCAGGCAGACCATCTTCGAAACGATGAGTCGGCACCACGGGGATGCCATGCTTCATCAGATGCGTCGCAGTCGCCAGTTTACTCGATGTGGTATGCACCGCCTCCGGTAGACTGTTCAGCAGCAGTTTACCCTGGCTCAGCACGGTTTCGCTGATATGCTTCAGGATATGTGCGTACTCCGGAGCGATCGGCCACACCGCATCGGCCCAGGCAATGCATTTCAACCACGCCTCGAAAAAATCATCCAGACCCTGCAGCATATGAAACTCGATCGGCAGATCGGGCTTGCCCAAGCGGGAATCGCGGGTTGAAATAACCTCGATACCTGGAATCTCC
This sequence comes from Candidatus Thiodiazotropha sp., assembly GCA_037384445.1. Taxonomy (GTDB): domain Bacteria; phylum Pseudomonadota; class Gammaproteobacteria; order Chromatiales; family Chromatiaceae; genus Thiodiazotropha. The sequence goes on along the minus strand of JARRNY010000024.1, from coordinate 60,946 downwards.
AAGAGGTCTGACACCAGTGCCCTGAGCATCATGTCCCCCTCTTGCACGAGAGAAGGCGGCAGAGGACTGTCCAGCATTCCGCCACCCGTAATATACTCGAAGACGAACACTCTCATAGCCAGGCCCAATTACCGTACTGATGAAGCTCATACCTGTCATAGACCTGATGCATGCCCAAGTAGTGACAGCAAAGCGCGGCGAGCGCCATGCCTATGCACCCTCCGACACCCCGCTGTGCGGTTCCAGCAGACCACAGGAGGTGCTGTCGGCCCTGCTGGATCTGTATCCTTTTGATACCGTCTATGTGGCAGATCTCGACGCCATCAGCGGCAAGGGGAGCAATCTGGAAGCCATACACACCCTCGCCAGCAACCATCCCGAGCTGACGTTCTGGGTTGACAATGGACTGACCGACCTGGGTCGGTTGAGTGAATTCGCACGCCCGGTCATCGGCACCGAGTCGCTCATTGATCACGAACATCTTACTCATTTGATTGCCTCACTTCCCGCTCCCGTACTCTCCCTCGACTTCGTTGACGAACGATTTCAAGGACCCGCCGGGCTGGACCAAGAGCCGCAACACTGGCCCGAGGAGGTCATCGTCATGACCCTGTCCCGGGTCGGTACCGCAAGCGGTCCCGATTTAACACAACTGCAAGCACTGTTGAAACAGCTCCCACAGCGGCGTCTCTATGCCGCCGGCGGTGTCCGCAATCAGCACGATCTGCAACAGCTTCGTACTATCGGTATCGCCGGCGCCCTGCTTTCGACCGCCCTGCATCAGGGCACGCTCGATGGCACGGTTCTTTGTCGTTATTAAGGCCTGCCAACAGACTTCCAAACAGGCTCCAGTCTGTATATCCGATCAACGCCGTGACTTGGCGATAATCTCCAGTGCAGGCGGATTCTCTTTTATTAGATCGCGTAGAGGCGATTCACCCAGTGCCCTCTGACAAAAATGGGTCATCAACTGGTCGCTGCCCGACTGCTGGAATGTCTCCAGGCTGGGGCCGCTGTAGTTACACCAGGACTGAGTGGTTTCGAACAGCTGCAACTCCACTAAACCAGGAAGATACTCTATCAGCTGCTCCCAGATAAATACGCAAAGCATCTCTGTGCTCGAACGCCAGGCCAGTTCGCTCGCCGCATAATTCAGGTTGTGGTGATCGAAGCGCTCTATCACCTGCTTGGTTGCCACCCGCTTCAGGTAGCCGTAGTCCACCACACAACCGGTCACTGGATCGATTCGGTCCCTGACCTTTACATGTAACAGATAGCGGCCGCCATGCAGGTTGGAACACTTGGCTGGATGGTCGGTGATGAAATGGGCGGCGTCGAATACCAGCTCCTTGGAAACCGTCACTTCGGGTGTTTCCTGTTCGAATCGCTGCAGGGCGCCTGGGATATCCATCAGCGATCTTCTGACCAGGGCCAGCAGATGCCCCGTGTCGGAGCGGGTCAGACTGCGTAGCAGTACGCCATCGGCATGGTCTGCCGCATCGAGTTCCTGGAAACGAATGCCATGCCGTGAGGCTTCTGTCATTACCGTTTCGCCATCGCTGCGTTGGGCAAACTGCAGAAACAGATATCCCGCCTGCAACTCGCCGATGTGGGCAATGAGTACCGCCAGACTCAACAGGAAATCGGGTGGCGGTAACGGGGTAAGATGGGCCTCTGCGCCTTGTGCCAGATAGGCAGTAGGCACCTTCAGGCGGCTGGCTGATACCACGCGATGTGTGGCATCGGCGTAGCTGTACTCCTGTCGGAAACGAAAGCCGTACTCCTGCAGCCACTGGAGATCCCACAGCAACAGATCGAGACGTCTGATTTCACCCGGAACCAGGGTGAAGTCGCCCTCAGACTTCAGCATCCCACTCCACTTCAGGCCTTTGAAAACTGCGCGCGCCTGTTCCGACGGGTAGCGCTTGGGTGCTACATAAGCATCGATGTCGTCAATCCGGTTCACCTGTTCCCGATCAATCAGCAGATCCAGTGGCAAGTGGTGCCGGATGGCATATTCATGGAGCGTCAGTGAGCTACAGCGAAGCAGATGCCGAGTGTCCAGTCGCTCGACTTCACTGCCGCATTCAAGACATTGCATAGTCATTCTCCACTATCTTCCGATGTACGACTTGGTAGAGTCAGACAGGAGCGGCCTCGGCCGTACAGCCTTGGCCGATCCCAACCTGATTTACAAATCGAATCGTCGGCACGTCCCTGTGACGACATCATCATTTCAGTCTCAATCGTGAGCGGCGAAGGGGTGAGAGGCAGAACCCTTCTGCGCAACCACGTCACTGGCTTTCGGTTCGCCGGCAACTGCGCGTTTGATCGACTCCTTGGTCGCCTGGTAGTTGTAGTCCTGAATCTTGGTGTCGTCCTCGGCTTCCCAGTGGATGAAAACGCCGACACAGATGAAAACGTCGTCAGCCTCATCGGCGGGGATGGTGCCATCTTCAACGCAATCAGCAACCGCCATGGCAACACCACGCTGAGCCGGGCCGAACATCTGTACTGCTTGCTTGGCGCCCTTGATGGTTACCTTGTTGAACATCATGGTGCTGGGTTTGCAAGCCAGGTTGGGAGCAACCACGGCAAGCAGCGAGGTGAATCCATCCTTGTTGTTGACCAGACCACTGCAGAATGCGGTCTCAACGGCCGACCCCCGAGGACCGATCAGCAGATCGATATGTGCAACTTCGTTGCCATCACCGACCAGAGACTCTCCAACCATCGTTCTATTTATAACTGGCATTTCAGTTTCTCCTTACTTGTTATAGAGACTTAATTACGGACCCCAACCTCTTTGGGCAGGGAGTCACGGACACGGGAAAATCCCGCTTTCTGCTCAAACACAGGAAGCATCGATTCCAGGTGCGATATGAAAAGCGTGGCGACAGTCATATCCGCCGACGTACCTGGGTTAATGCCTTTGCGTTTGAATTCGGTGTCTACCTGTAGCAGACGTAAATGGTAGTGTTCCGGCTTATCCATTCGGGAAAGCTGTTGCACAAGCTCTGCGGCATGCAGGCTGATGCCGATCGCCTTATAGATACCGTGTTTGCGTTGTATGTGCGTATCGGGAAAGCGGGCAAGCAGACTGAGATACAAACCCGTAATCGCCCATCGCTTGCTCTGCCATTGAGTCTCGAAATCGCGTAGCCGGGGCAGTGCATCTTCAAACAGGGTCGAGAAGCCGGTGCTGTATTGACGCGCGATAAGGTCACGCTCAGCCGCATGACTCATGATCTCGATCAACGGCGCCTTTGGCGCATCGGAGACATCGTGCTGTTCGGACGATCCCAGCCCGCCGGGGGCTGCCAGCTGGATGGCGCGAAACAGCCACGCCGTCTCCGTCTCATTCACCTGCTGCAATACGTTGCGCACGCGTTCATGCAGCGTGCCTGGGACTTGATCACCACCGAGTAGTGCCTGAACCAGTGGTGCACAGAGCATCAGGATGCCGAGGTTGGTGTTGCAGCCAACGGCCTCACGCGTGGCTTCGACCGCCCGATAGATACGCTCACCCATTCCGATTTCAGGTGCTGTCAATGGCTTGGCACTGACTTCAGCGCTGGTGATGAAATCCTCCAGCATCATTCCATGACCGTCGGAGTAACGGTGGACATTACCCGGTTTGAGCGCGTCAAGTTCACTCAGACAGGCTTGGCGATAGGCCGTCGCCAGTTGTTGCCTCAGCTCCCTGCTGGCTGCGGGCAAGTGACTCATCAGACCACCTCCGTCAGTGGCTTACTGCGGCATGAGGAGAGGAAATCCTCAACCAGCAACCGGGTGACATCGACCGGGCAGACCTGTTGCAGCCCCTTCCAGGCGGGAATGCTGTTGACCTCAAGCACATAGGAGCGACCGTCGGCATCGCGCAGAATATCGACGCCCGCATAGCTCATCCGCAGTGCGTCGGCGGCCCCTTCGGCCAATGTTTTCAGTTCTGCATCGAGCACCGCCGCATGACAACGCGCGCCCTGCGCCACATTGCTGATCCAGCCATTGCCCCGGCGCAGCATGGCCGCGACTGCCTGGCCATTGATAACGAAGATGCGCCAATCGTGAGCATCATCTGCACCGGTGGAGATAAAACGCTGCAGATAGTAGACGCCGTTATAGAGGGCCTGTTCAGGCAGTTGCGTGAACTCGCTAACTCGCACCAGACCTTCACCCTGAGAACCAAACAGCGGTTTCAGCACCACTTCATGACCGGCTTCGAACTCCTGCTTCAGGGTCGAGGACAACCTATCCCCTTCTCCCTGCACCCAGGTGGGCGGAGTGGGAATACCGGCGCTATGCAGGAGAAAACTGGTCATGCCCTTGTCCACACTGCGCTCGATGGCGCTGCCGTCGTTGTAGACACAGACACCGAGGTGCTTGAGGGCATGCAGGATGTCGAGATAGAGCACCACCTGCTCCAGGGTGCCGCCAGGCACCCCGCGCACGAAAACACCGTCCGGTAGTTCATCGAAGCCGGGAATCACCAGACCATGCCCCGTCCCTTCGATATCGAAACCGCAATCCTGCAGGGAGACAAATTCACTCTCACAGCCGTGCGCTACAAAGGCCTCGCGCAAGCGGGCCCCGTGCCAGCCTGGATCGTCAGTGAAGATGGCGATGCGTCTGCTCATGGAGCGATACCGAAGGAGTCCTGCATCAACCCGAGGTCGAGACTGCCGGCAGCGAAGCTGTTACCACTGTCGAGCACACTGACCATCACCCGCGCCGGACTGAAAAGCATGGGGTCGATCTTGAAGAAGTCATACTCATAGGCCTTGAAGACCTGACCGAAGGGACGGCCGTAATCGCGTGAAGCGCTGCTCGGCAGCTCCTGGCAAAGCCTTTGCGCCGCCTCGTCTTCGCCCGTGACAAAGAGTTGCACCAGACCGGCGAAGAGAATGGCATCGTTGGTGCGCCCCATGGCGTTGAGAAAATCGGGCGCTGGCGGCGGCAGTGGCGCACTGCCCATGCCGTCACGGATCGCCTGTAGATCGAAGCCCAGTTCGTGCGCTTTGTGCATCGCCACCTCGAGCACCCGCGCTACGATCTGCACGTTGCCGGCGAGGCTGCTGGTGGGGGTCAGGATCAGAGTCAGGGCCTCGTTATCGACCCCGCAGTCGCGGGCAATCTTTTCGCACAGGGGAAGCGGCGGTTTACGGTCCACTTCCAGTACCAGACAGGTGCGATCGGCCTGATCCCGGTAACCGAGCTCCTTGAACAGCGGCTCCTTGAGTGCCAGCGCCCGTCCCGGACCGGAACCCAGCGCATTGAAACCCTTTTTACCCTCCTCCTTGTGCGACAGACTCCAGCCGGCGTACTGACTGCCCAGACAGGCGAGCACCGGGTCAGTGGTGTGTACGTGGATGGAGAGTGGCCAACCGGCCACCGGACCACTGCCACTGAGGCTGACGCTGCCGAGGCCACCGAGGCAGATCTCCGCGATGCGCCGACCCGCCTCCAGACAACCGGCAGCGTTGATGCCCGCATCCACGAGCAGGCAGCCGTTCTCTAAACGTTCGACTCCAAGCCGCAACTGTTCTGCGTCTGACACCAGGGCGTCGACCAGGGGGGCGCTTAGTGCATTGATGCTGGGACGGCTCATAGGGCCACCCGTCTCGGTTCGGGTTGCATCTTGGACATACAAAACATCTGTAAAATCTCTTCCTGGTAGTGGTGTAAAACGGCTTCCACTTCATCGACGCTGGAGCCATGGGCAAACAGACTGCACAGGGGCTGTCCCTGTGCGATTCTGCTGCCAGCAGACGGCTGGTCCTTAACCCATTCCGGCCAGGTGATCGGTGTCGGTATCTCGATAGTTTGTGGCGCGTAGACAATCTGATGCCCGTGCATCACCGCTGAACCGACAATCGGTATCACCGGCAGTTCGCCCTGACAGGCGAGAATATGGTGTTTGACCCAGCCATCGCTCAGTTGGTGCTCGTAGAGCTCCAGAGTCGCTGTCGGCCGGGGATTGAGATCGAGCACAAAGAGGCCGTCGTCATTGAGAATGAAGTCGAGACTGTTGACCCCTCGCAGGGCCAGGTCTGCCACCAGCGTTGCTACAATCTCCTCTACCTCGAGCCGCCGGGCATCCTCCAGATGAGCCTGACCGACGGCGCCGGTGTAGAGAAAAGGCGCCGGGGCGTTAGCGCCATTCATACCGAGCCGGTTATAGCCGATGGTGCGGTGCCGCTTGCCGTTGGCAATGAAGAGGACCGACATCACCTTGCCGGAAAGATGGCGCTGGTAGTAACTGGCGGAATCGGCTGCCGAGTGCAGCGGATCGAAATAGGCCACGCCCTGCCCGCCACAGCTACCGGCCCGTTTGATCAACCAGGACTTCTCTTCGGCAGCGTATGGCGGTGTGTAACAGACTTCCGGGTAGGGAATCCGTAGCCGGTTGAGCAACGAAAAGAATCCGCGTGGGTGACCTAACAGCTCGAGCACGGCAGGATCGTTACCGTATAACTGACAACATTGCGACAGGCGGCTCAACAGGTGGGTCGCCTCTTCCAGTCCTGCACCATAGACCACCCCACAGGGATGCTCAGGAAACAGCGTCGCCATCTCTTCGATGAGTTCGTCGCCATCGACTTGTGAGAACTCATGGCTGGTCGGCCAACAATCGGCCACTGCCAATGTATCTTCATCGCAGAACATATCGACCACAGTGACCCAGAAGCCGCCGCGAACGGCCGATTGGGCCAGTGCGCGTCCGCTGTTGGCCAGAATCAGCAGTGAGGCGTAATCAGCTGACATGGTCTCGCGCTACCTCAAAAGCACTGTTGAAATCGAGATAAAGGGGTTTGTCACTCTCGTACATCTTTTTCAGCAACTGATGCTGTGTCTGGTATTTCACATTGCCCACCGCGAGTGCGCCGAAACCGACTGCCCCGCTGGGCGAACCGGCGATCGGTTTGGCGTCATCCATCACACCCACCCCCTCGATACCTTCCGGGGGTACGGCATTGACATCGCAGGCAACCTGGAGGTTTTTCGCTGCCTGCAGATGCTCAAGGCTGAGCACCTGCACCCCCGCCTTGGCGGCGTTGAATACCACGTCGGCCTGGCTGGCGAGCTCTCGGATCAATGGGTCATCCCTGCCGTCGGCTCCCGATAGATTGGCGGCGTAGCGCTCATTGCACAGATCCACAATCGTGTTGGCCTTGGCCAGTGACTCGTGACTGACGATGACCGCATCGGCGCCCGCATGTGAGGCCAACACAGCCGCAGTGGAGCCGACCGGGCCGGTACCGCCGAAAACGACCACTCGCTTACCCTTGAGTCCGTCAGCATGGTGTTTCTTCAATTCGTGCTCGACACAGGCGACCATGCCGGCGGCAGTGGTGAAAGCCCCGCTGGGATCAGCGAAGAGGGAGACCTCGAAAGGCGGCACCATCGATTTTTTCGCCGCCTGCATCATCTCCATGGCCAGATGCGTATCCCGGCCGCCAATGAAGATACCGGTCCTTTTCACTCCCTTCGGACCACGGGAGAAGATCGCGTCCTGTACCAGGTCGCGTACCTCGTCCAGTTTTACATCGATGTAGGGTGTGCATGCGCTCCAACCAGCGTCGTAGGCCATGTTCACATCGAAGGGACTGAGATTTTTAGCTGCGGTCAGCATGTGCAGCAGATAGGGTCTTTCCATCTAACGGGCTCGCTTGTTTTGTCTAAGTCTTGTCGGTTGTTGCAGCAGGTTGATCTGCGCACCCTGGTTACGCGCGGCGACTTGCTGACAACGGAATGTTGAGAACTCTCCGAACTGTTGTTTCAGTGCACTCTCCAGCCACTGGGCCTGGTTGGCATCTTCCAGCAGGATGAAACCGGTCGGTCCCCAGGAACTCTGACCGATGCCGGCAAAGCCCTGTTCGGCGGCCCACTGCAGGGCAGCAGAGATGACTGGGCTGGTAAAACGCCCTCCCTGAGCCGGCGCAAAATGATCTCCCACCACCTGCTGGATCTCGCCGATGGCCTGAGAGAACGACTGCATCCGCCCTTCCAGCACACCCGGGAGTACCTGCATCATCACCAGTCGGCAGAGATGGGCGGCGGCCTGTGCCGGAAACTCCGGTAGCTCAGAGAAAGCCGTCACCTCTTTCGCGCCATGCAGACCCTGGCTGCGGGTATCGAACAACAAGAGCGCACGCCACTGCTCGGGAAAAGGCAGCCTGACGGCGACAGGGGGAATACCCTCTGCCTCGCCACGACCGCAGTCGAGAATGAAGCCGCCCTGTTCGAAAGCACCGATACCGATGCCGGAGCGTTTGCCGCGATCCAGTGTTTGCGCAATGGTGGCGCTGTCGCTATCGCCACCGTAGAGACGTTCGATGGCGGTCCCCACAGCCAGCGCCATCTGTGTGCCGGAACCCAGACCCACATGATCGGGAATCGTCTGCAGTAAGCTGATCTCGACCCCGCCGGCAATGCCGCGTGATTCGATGTAGGAACGAGCGTATCTGAGCGCCCGGTCTGCACCGGGTCCGCTGGCGGTGATGTCGTTGGCTTTCTCGACCCGAAGGCGTGTGGCCAGGGTGCTGAGGGTCAGCCCAATGCTGCCAAAGCGTCGCCCCAATCCGCCATGCAGATCGAGGAAACCCAGATGCAGGCGGGCAGGCGCTTCAACCTCGACGGTCAGTCCGGCTGCAGTGGATTTGGCAAAGTGGGTCATACGGTTTCATATCCTTTCTCATTATCATTTTCTCAGTCTGCAATTTGCATGCCTGATACTCTTAACCCCACTGTTGCGCTGAGTAGTATCCAGTCGATGCACCTGACGTGAACCAATGTGTCACACAGCCTGCCCCAGGAGTTAACAGTCAGTTTGAGCGATCCGTGATCAGAGATTTGCAGCAGTTATCCTGCTCCTACTGGATACAAGGGTTAGCTCATCTACCTTCAGCAGGCAAGATATTCAGGGTGGCATGCTTTCTGCAAACTACACTGGGATCGACAACATCAAATCAACAACCAATAAGGCAGGCAGTAGCAGCAGATGTGGAACAACGAGATCGAACAGACGACGAGTGCGGTAACCTGTCCCGGCTGCGGATTGAGTTGCGACGATCTGAAAATAGCGGTGAGTGACGGCTCCCTTGTCAAGCTGGAAAACGGCTGTGATTTGGCCCGGCGTTTTTTCGCTGACGCCTTCAGTCAGACCGATTCGCGCCCCATGATCGAGGGTGTTCCCGCTTCACTGGATGAGGCGCTGGCCCGAGGCGCAGAGCTTTTGCAGACTGCACGCTCTCCCCTTTTTGCCGGTCTGGCGACGGATGTCAATGGCATGCGCAGTCTGCTTGACCTGGCCGACGACTGCGGTGCATCCCTCGATCACCTCAACGGCGATGCCATGTTCCGCAACATTCGCGTGATGCAGGACAACGGCTGGTTTGCCACCACCTTCACTGAGGTGCGTAACCGAGCCGATCTGATTCTGCTGGTGGGCGCTCGGATGCTTGAGCTTTTTCCTCGTCTGCTTGAACGGGTACTGCAGCCCCAGGAGAGCCTCTTCAGTGGCGTCGATGAGCGCAAGCTGGTACTGCTGGGTCCGTGGAAGCCTGACGATCTCCCCGCTGAACTGGCGCGCTTGCAACCCACAGTGATAGAGCTCGAGATCGAGGCCATACCGGATGCCGTCGCACTGCTGCGCGGTCTGGTCGCCGGACGTCCGGTGCAGACAGAGCGACACGCCCAGGGAGAGGCGCTGGCAACGCTGGCCGAGCAACTGAAGTCTGCCAGCTACAGTGTCGTCAGCTGGAGTGCCGCAGAGCTCGACATGACCCATGCCGATCTGACCATTCTCGGGCTGGCGGAACTGGTGAAGATGCTGAACGAGAAGACCCGCAGCGGCGCCCTACCCCTTGCCGGCAGTCAGGCTGACATCACCTGCAATCAAGTCTGTACCTGGCAACTTGGGTATCCTCTGCGCAGCCGGCTGCAACGCGGCTATCCGGAACACGATTCCGTGCTCAACCGTTGGCAGGATCTGACCGCGCGTGGCGAGAGCGACCTGCTGCTCTGGGTCTCGTCTCTCTCGGCCAACGCCGTGCCGCCTCCCAGCAGCACACCCACCATCGTGCTCGGTCATGCCGGCATGGTTTTCGATAAGCCACCCGAGGTGTTTATTCCCGTCGGCGTACCGGGGGTCGACCATCCAGGGCACTGGTATCGCAGTGAAGGGGTCTGTCCCTTGCCACTGGGACAGTTGAGAGATATTGGCCTGTCACCGGTCAGTCGTATCGTGAACCGGCTCCACGCAGGAGTTAAAGCTTTCACCGCCAATACTGAAAAGGCCTCCGCATGCTGATCAAACTCACCGGCGGCAAGCTCTACGATCCCGCCAACGCCATCAATGGCGAAATCAGGGACATCTACATCCGCGACGGCCTCATTGTCGACACGCCTACCGATAGCGAAACCATCCATCACACCTATGCGCTGGATGGCAAGGTCATCATGGCCGGCGCCATCGACATGCATACCCACATCGGTGGCGGCAAGGTCAACATCGCCCGCACCATGCTTCCGGAGGATCAGCGCTCGCTGATCCGCGAGCGTACCGATCTCACCCGCTCCGGCGGCGGGCATGCCGCGCCCTCCACGCTGGCGGCAGGCTACCGCTACGCGGAGATGGGCTATACCAGTTGCTTCGAACCCGCAGTGTTGCCGGTCAACGCCCGCCAGGCGCACATGGAGATGGCCGATACGCCGATGATCGACACCGGCGGCTACGCCATGCTCGGCAGCGACGAGCTCTTCCTGCAGCTGATGGCCGAGGGAGCCGAGCAGCAGACCATCAATGACTATGTGGCCTGGACCCTGCGCGCCTCGCAGTGCATCGGTATCAAGGTGGTCAATCCCGGCGGCATCAGTGCCTTCAAGTTCAACCAGAGGGCGCTGGATGTGGACGCTGGCCATCCTCACTACCAGATCACGCCACGGGACATCGTGCGTACCCTGAGCCGCGCCTTGCATGAGTTGCAGGTACCCCACCCGCTGCATATTCACGCCAGCAATTTGGGAGTGCCGGGCAACTATCTCTCCACCCTGGCCACCATGGACGCTGCCGAAGGGCTGCCGATCCACCTGACCCATATTCAGTTCCACAGCTACGGCAAGGAGGGCGATAGAAAGTTCTCCTCCTCGGCAGCGCAGATCGCCGAAGCGGTCAACCGGCGCAGCAATATCTCAATCGATGTGGGTCAGGTGATGTTCGGCCAGACGGTCACCGTCTCCGGCGACACCATGGCGCAACACGCCAACCACGGGCATGCACACCCCCACAAGTGGACCTGCATGGATATCGAGTGCGACGCCGGTTGCGGCGTTGTGCCCTTCCGCTATCGCGACCAGAACTTCGTCAACGCCCTGCAGTGGGCCATCGGCCTTGAACTGTTCCTGATGGTGGAGGATCCCTGGCGTATTTTTCTCACCACCGACCATCCCAACGGGGCGCCTTTCACCAGCTACCCTCATCTGATCCGGCTGCTGATGGACCGCGGCTTCCGCAACGATCTGCTGGCGCAGATCAATCCGGACGCCGCTGCGGCCACTCACCTGGCCAGTCTCGAGCGGGAGTACTCCCTGTATGAGATCGCCATCATGACCCGCGCTGCGCCGGCAAAGATCCTGGGCATGTCAGACCGGGGCCACTTGGCGCCAGGCGCTCGGGCCGACATTACCGTCTACCATACGCACGAAAATGCGGAAAAGATGTTTGAACGACCCATGCTGGTCTTTAAAGGAGGTGAAGTCGTGGTCGAAGAGGGGCACATCACCCGACCGGTCAAAGGTTCTACCCAGGTGGTTCGGCCTGAGTACGACCCAGGCATCGAGAAGGTGATCGGACGCTGGTTCGAACGCTATCACAGCATCGGGGTACGCAACTTCGTCATCTCCGATGATGAAATGGCGGAGGGCATCGGTAGCCAGGTCAACGTTCACCCCTGCTCGGGGAGTCGCGCATGATCATCAACGGGACGGAAATCGAGGAGACCTTCGCCGAGGCCTTCGGCATGAGCGCCACCCGCGTCATCATCACTGCGATCAATCCCCGCTGGGCGCATATTGCGGGTGAGACCATGACCGGCTTCGCCACCTCGGTCATCGGTTGCGGCGTGGAAGCCGGTATCGAGACCGAGTTGACCCCTGAGCAGACACCGGACGGCCGTCCCGGTGTCAGCGTTCTGTTGTTCGGCATGTCGGGCAAAGCGCTGGCCAAGCAGCTGGAGAACCGGGTCGGGCAATGCATACTGACCTGCCCAACCACTGCCATCTTCGCCGGTATGCAGGGTGAAAAGCAGATCCCGCTGGGCAAAAACCTGCGCTTCTTCGGCGACGGTTACCAGCTCTCCAAACAGATCGATGGCACCCGCTACTGGCGGGTACCGGTGATGGACGGTGAGTTCCTCTGCGAAGAGACAGTGGCGCGGGTTCCTGCTGTCGGCGGCGGCAACTTCCTGGTCCTGGCCGAATCCCAAGCGCAGGCGTTGAACGCCTGTGAACATGCGATTGAGGCGATGCAGAAACTACCCAATGTCATCATGCCCTTCCCTGGAGGGATTGTACGTTCCGGCTCCAAGGTGGGTTCCAAATACAAGGCCCTGATGGCCTCCACGAATGATGCCTACTGTCCCACGTTGCGGGGGCTGGTGAAATCGAAGCTCGATGCAGATATCGGCTCGGTGATGGAGATCGTCATCAACGGGTTGAGCGACGATGATGTCCGCCTGGCCACCCGCACCGGTATCAACGCAGTCTGTGAGTTGGGCGCCGCGGCCGGTATCAAACGTATTTCCGCCGGTAACTATGGCGGCAAGCTCGGCCAGTTTCACTTCCACCTGCGGGAGGTGATGGCATGAAGAGGCTGACCTTGCGACTGCGCGAAGCTGTTTGCCAGCGCATCGATATGAGTCCTTTCACCCCACAGGTACTTGCCGGGAAAGGGGTGCATGAGATTGCCCGAATCCCACTCTGGGTAGGCAACGAGCAGATCGCATGTGGCGAGCTCTTCGATGTCAACGGCGAGTTGGCCGACGAGATGGTGATCCAATCCGACAGCGACCGACTCGACCGCATCGGTGCCAACCTGAACGGCGGCACGATGAGTGTCGAAGGCAATGCCGGCGCCTACCTCGGTATCGGCATGCGTAGCGGTAGCATTCAGATCAGCGGTAATGCGGGCCATGCCGCCGGCTGCGCGATGTCGGGCGGTCGCTTGACCATCGACGGCAATGCCGGTGACTTTGTTGGCGGTGCAACGACGGGTGAGCGTCAGGGTATGCGTGGCGGCACCATCCTGGTTAAAGGCAATGCGGGAGACCGGGCCGGTGATCTGCAACGGCGCGGCACTATCCTGATCGGCGGAGATTGCGGTGACTATTGCGCCTCGCGCATGGTGGCGGGAACCCTGGTAGTGCTGGGTACAACCGGTGACCAGACCGGACACTCCATGCGTCGCGGCAGCCTGCTCCTGACCAGTCAACCGGCATCACTGCCGGTTACCTTTAACGATAACGGCCTGCATCACCTCAGCTTTCTCTCTTTGCTGACAAACAGTTTTGACGATCCAGCCTTTTCCGCTTTGTCAGCGCGGGGCACCCGGGTACATCGTTGGCTGGGTGATCTCAGCTGTGACGGTAAGGGCGAGATACTTGTTTTTGAGTGAGACTCGAGTTCGTTTTCATTTTCTCCATTGTGTGCGGCGCCTGCCGCACTTTTTTATTCCCCACATTCTGTAGGGAAGTGTCACTATTCTGAAACACCGGGAGAGTGACACTTGCCTCATCCTGGCCGATTCCTAAGGAAAATTTCCTAACCGTTTTCTGCCAATATGACTCTTGAGCGGCTATCCAGGGTGAAATTCCCGAATCCGAATCCTTTTGGCAAGTTAAGGCACGCATGTTGCAAAGGATAGTTGACCGGAAAGGCATGTATGACATGCAAACGGTAAAGCTCAAAAAACATTCAACATCCAAAGTGAGATATTGAGGAGAGTTAACACATGAAATGGTCTACCCCTACCTATCAGGATCTGCGTTTCGGTTTCGAGATCAATCTCTACATCAATAACCGTTAGCCGTAGTGCAAACTGGAACCACCTGTCTACCGGGTGGTTCCAGCCAAACTAACCAGGACCCGATATTTGAGTCCTGGTTAGTAATAATAATTAAACAACCAATCAACCATCATGCTCATACATATATTGGGTTCCGGGGCCGGAGGGGGCTTCCCGCAGTGGAATTGTAACTGTCCAAACTGTCAGGGCGTGCGCGCAGGCACCATCAAGGCAACTGCCCGAACCCAATCATCGATAACCCTCAGTGCGAACGGTGAGGACTGGGTACTGTTCAATGCATCCCCAGACATCCGTGAACAACTGGCCGCTTTCCCAACGCTGCAGCCGGGCCGGTCCATTCGCGATACCGCCATTCGCGCTGTGCTGTTGGTTGATGCGCAGATCGACCACACCACAGGGCTGCTGTTACTTCGCGAACACACCTTGCCTTGGGATGTCTACTGCACGCGTGCGGTTCAGGAAGACCTCACCAGTGGTTATCCCATATTCAATATTCTCGGCCACTTCAGAGGCGTCAACTGGCATGAGGTACTGACCGACGAATCCACTTTCACCATCCCGGGGATCGAAGGACTACGCTTCACCGCAGTGCCTTTAAAGAGCGAGGCTCCTCCCTATTCGCCGCATCGACACAACACGGTAGCTGGCGACAACATCGGGGTCCGGGTGGAAAATCTCGAAAGCGGTAAGAACCTTTTCTATGCTCCAGGCCTTGGCGCCCTGGAACCTCACATTATCCCCTACATGGAAAATGCCGACTGCCTGCTGGTGGATGGCACCCTATGGACGGATAACGAAATGATAAACGCCGGCATCAGCGACAAGCATGGCATTGAGATGGGCCATCTCGACCAATCGGGTAAAGGCGGCATCGTTGAGATTCTCAGCGGCCTGAGCAAACCGCGAAAAATACTCATCCACATCAACAATACGAACCCCATCCTGGTGGAGGATTCCCCCGAACGTCTGGCGCTCAATGAAGCCGGCATCGAGGTCTCTCACGACGGCATGGAGATCGAAATTTAGCGGCAGGAGAAATCAATCATGGGCACTCCATTAGAAATCGGCGCACCTTGGAGCAAAGAAGAGTTCGAACAAAAGCTTCTGGATAAAGAGAAGTACTACCACATTCATCATGAGTTCCACCTGCTGATGAACAGCGGCAAGCTGGATAAAAAGGCCATACAAGGCTGGGTGGCCAACCGCTTCTACTACCAGGTCATGATCCCAGTGAAAGACGCGGCCATCATGGCCAACTGTACCGATCGCGATGTACGCCGCCACTGGGTGCAGCGGATCATCGATCACGATGGCACCGAGGGCGACGAAGGCGGCATCGAGGCGTGGTTGCTGTTGGGTGAGGCAGTGGGCCTGCCACGAGAAGATTTGCTGACTCACAAGCATTTGTTGCCCGGCGTGAAATTCGCCATCGACGCTTATGTCAATTTTGCCCGTCAACAACCCTGGGAGATAGCGGCAAGTTCATCGTTGACCGAACTGTTCGCACCGACCATTCACCAGAAGCGACTCGATAACTGGCCGGAGTACTATCCCTGGATCGATGAGCGCGGTTACCACTACTTCCGCAAACGTCTGACCGAAGCGAGAAGGGACGTCCAACATGGATTGGCGATTACCCTTGACTACTACAAGACGCGCGAACAGCAGGAGAAGATGCTCGAGGTGCTGCAGTTCAAGCTCGATATTCTTTGGACCATGCTCGATTGCATGTGGCTGGCCTATGTGGATAACAAACCGCCCTATCACAACGTCGCGGATTGAACCATGAGCGCCCATTTTAATGCCGAAGATATTCCGCAGATGGCACCCACGTTTCGACTGCAGTGGGAGGAGGCACAAGGGTGCCATGTGATTCTCTACCCCGAAGGTATGGTGAAACTCAATCCGGCTGCCGGCGAGATCCTTAAACGCTGCGATGGTGAGAGCAATGTAACGACCATCATAGACAAGCTGAAAACGGCCTTCCCCGATGCAGATCTGGAGTCCGACGTCTACCAATTTCTGGATACCGCTTATGACAACCAATGGCTCCGACACAAGCCCGCCTAAGCCACTTTGGCTGCTGGCGGAGCTGACGTATAAATGCCCCTTGCAGTGTCCCTACTGCTCCAACCCGCTCGATATCGCGCGCTATAAAGACGAGCTTTCCACCGAAGAGTGGATACGCGTGTTTCGTGAGGCGCGCGCCATGGGGGCAGTTCAGCTCGGCTTCTCGGGCGGCGAGGCGCTGGTACGTAAGGATCTGGAAATCCTAATCGCTGAAGCCCATAAACTGGGTTACTACACCAACCTGCTCACCTCCGGTGTCGGCATGGACGAGCAGCGCATCAAGGCCTTCAAAGAGGCCGGGCTGGATCATATTCAGGTCAGTTTCCAAGCCAGCAGTGAAGAGCTCAATGACTTCATTGCCGGCAATAACTCTTTCCAGCACAAACTGGAAATGGCGCGGCTGGTAAAGAAGTACGACTATCCGATGGTGCTCTGCTTCGTACTTCACCGCCACAACGAAGACCAGGTGGAACAGATTCTTGAAATGGCCCATGCACTGGAGGCTGACTACGTGGAGTTGGCCACTACCCAGTACTACGGCTGGGCCCTGCACAATCGGGAACAACTGTTGCCGACGCGTGCGCAAGTGGAAGCCGCTGAAGTGGTGGCGCATCGCTACCAGGAGAAGTACAAAGGCAAGATGCGCATCTTCTATGTCGTCCCCGATTACCACGAAGAACGCCCGAAAGCCTGCATGAACGGTTGGGGTGCGGTTTTCCTCACCATCGCTCCAGACGGTACCGCCCTGCCCTGCCATGCCGCCAGCGAACTGCCCGGACTGACTTTTCCCAATGTGCGCGACCACAGCGTCGATTGGATCTGGAACGAGTCGAACGACTTCAACAAATTCCGTGGCTACGGCTGGATGAAAGAACCCTGCCGCAACTGCGACGAGAAAGAGAAAGACTTCGGCGGCTGCCGCTGCCAGGCCTACCTGTTGACCGGTGACGCCGCCAACGCCGATCCTGTCTGCAGCAAATCCCCGCATCATGAGCAGATCGTTAGACTGGTGGAAGAGACGGATAACGCCACTCAAACAGAACCCGGCACGGCACCTTTGGTATTCCGCAACATGCGCAATTCGAAAAAACTGACGGCCGACAACTGGCCGGCGGAGAGCATCGCGCGAATGCGTGGCCGGAATTAGGTCTTTGGCTTAAAAAACCCCCGGTCTTGCCTGGGGGTTTCTTCTCTCTAAGAGAAAGACAACCTCTCCCGCATCCGGTCAGTCTCTTCGATCAGTGCTGCCGTCATGGCCGGTTCACCGATCAGATGACCCGCCTCCTCAACCTGAATAAAGCGCGAATTCGGAATGGCTCGATGCAGCAGCCAGGCCGCCTCCATCGTACACGTAAGATCGAAACGCCCGTGCACAATAGAGACAGGGATGTCAGGTAGTGCGTCGATGTTTGAGAGAATCTGGTTTTGCTCGATGAAATAGCGATGATAGGCATAGTGAGTTTCGATTCTGACTTTTGCCAACAGGCGTTCTCGTTCTGACTCTGTCTCTGTCTCTGTTTCAGATTGTTTCTCCCTATCCAACTTCTCACCGCTTCTGGCACGGTGCCAGTTGACGACATAACTGCCCCATGCGGACCAGGCGCGTGCGGCATGTAGGGAAAGGTCGTGATCATCTCCGTGAACGGCGGTGTAGTACCACTTGATCAACGTCTCCAGGTCCTCGGACTCAGCAACGTCGTGAGAGAATCTCTCCCAGGGTTGGGGAAAGAGACGCTTCAGACCGACAAAAAACCACTCCATGTCTTGTGTTCGCGCAAGAAAGCTCCCACGCAGGATCATCCCCAGCAATCTGTCAGGATGAGTTTGCGCATAGAGAAGCGCCAGCGTGGCGCCCCAGGATCCAGCAAACAGCATCCACTGCTCAATGCCCAGATGGCGACGAATGGTCTCCATGTCTGAAACAAGGTGTTGGCTCGTGTTCAACTCCGTTTCACCCAGAGGTAGGGATTTCCCTGACCCGCGCTGGTCGAACAGGATGATCCGATAGTAGGTGGGATCGAAATAGCGCCGATGCTCATCTGAACAGCCAGATCCGGGACCACCGTGGAGAAAAAGCACGGGAATCCCGTTGGGATTACCACACTCTTCCACATGGAGCTCATGCAGATCATCGACGTTGAGATGGTGTATTGCGTAAGGATCCAGTTCGGGATAGAGAGATTTCATGAGTTACCTGTTTGAACAAAGCTTTTACCTATCGGCAAGGGAGTCTATTAGTGCTCCGAGCTGCTCGCAGAAGGGAAGATAAAAGTGTCACAGCAGTGACACACAACCTGGAAGCAGGCGAAAAAAGTGAATCACATCGCTTTTCTTGAATTGCTACCATTATGGTTTGATTAAGGCGCAAGTCTCGGTTCCCGTCACAGCTCCACACGAACTTTCACGAAAAGTCGCCCTACCCCCCCTCTCCACAAGAGCGATCCCCCTGTTTCATAACACTTTCCAATGCCTGGGATATCCACTACTCAAGCTCTGGCGCGAATAACGACATGAGACTCAACACTAAAGCTGAAAGCACCTTCTGACTATTACTTTCAAATATTAAAACAGTAGTTTATCTCTAATTTAGAGAAAAACATTAAAATGTATTTCCACTCTCTAAGTACGACAAACCCTCTCCCATCCCCTCTCGAGCTACTGACAACAGGGTAACCCTGGATCGGTTACAGAGGAATTCATCAGGAACCCTTCCCGGTATGAGTTTTTGCCATTTTATTTTGTTTGGCACACAAGTTGCCTTTCTCTGAATGTCGCAAAAGAAGACTGCCTGTATTCATGCGACAAGATTGAGAAAAGGTACCAATTGTGAGGAGTTGGTTGAGAGCAATGGATGAAGCTAGTCGAAGTCGTTTTGATTCGGCTCCAGCCAATACGGCTGTTTTTTTGGATCAAATGTGTATCCCTTGTTGAGGCAGTCCCACTAAATGAATAACACCTGAGGATATTGATTATGGTAAAAGCAAAGCGCAAAGTTCTGGCGATATGCTTCACTGCCTCTGCCATGCTAACTGCTGCTGGTGGGGTCTCTGCAAATTCAGAACTTCTGAAAATGCAGAAGAACGCTGACGATTGGGTAATGCCGAATGGCAACTATTCCAGTACTCGTTTCAGTGAATTGAATCAGATCAACACATCGAACGTTAAGGATCTCCGGGTTGCATGGTCCTTCTCGACTGGCGTTCTCCGTGGCCATGAGGGCGGACCCCTGGTCATCGGTGATGTGATGTACGTCCATACACCCTTTCCCAACAAGGTCTTCGCCCTCGATCTGAACGATAGTGGTCGGATCATCTGGAAGTATGAGCCAAGGCAGGATACCAGCGTCATTCCCGTAATGTGCTGTGACACTGTCAACCGTGGTCTGGCATATGGCGATGGCAAGATCATCCTCTCTCAGGCCGACACCACCCTGGTCGCGTTGGATGCAAAAACCGGCAAGAAAGTCTGGTCAGTAAAGAATGGTGATCCGTCAAAAGGTGCAACATCTACTGCTGCACCGATGGTAGCCAAAGACAAGGTCTACATCGGCATTTCAGGTGGTGAGTTCGGTGTCCGCGGACACATGACAGCCTACAATCTGAAAGATGGCAGCATGGCCTGGCGTGGTTACTCCATGGGCCCCGACAGCGATACCCTGATGGACGGAAAGAAAACCACTCATCTTGGTAAGCCGGTCGGTAAGAACTCCGGTACTGCGACTTGGGAAGGTGACCAGTGGAAGATTGGCGGCGGCGCCACCTGGGGCTGGTACTCCTACGATCCTGATCTGAACCTGATCTACTACGGATCCGGTAACCCCAGCACCTGGAACCCTGTGCAACGTCCTGGTGACAACCGTTGGTCGATGACCATCTGGGCACGTGATGCCGATACCGGCATGGCCAAGTGGGTCTATCAGATGACCCCGCATGACGAGTGGGACTACGACGGCATCAACGAGATGGTCCTGGTCGACAAGAAGATCAAAGGCAAAAACCGCAAAGCCTTGGTTCACTTCGACCGCAACGGCTTCGGCTACACCCTTGACCGCACCAACGGTGAACTGCTGGTAGCTGAGAAGTACGACCCCGCAGTCAACTGGGCAACCCACGTCGACATGAAGACCGGTCGTCCGCAGGTCGTTTCCAAGTACTCGACCCATCAGAACGGCGAAGACGTCAACTCCACCGGCATCTGTCCGGCAGCTCTGGGCTCGAAGGATCAGCAACCTTCCAGCTACTCGCCGCGTACCGGTCTGTTCTATGTCCCGACCAACCATGTCTGCATGGACTACGAGCCTTTTGAAGTCTCCTACACTGCAGGTCAGCCGTATGTTGGCGCCACCCTCTCCATGTATCCGGCACCGGGTGGTAACCATCTGGGTAACTTCATTGCCTGGGATGCCGACAAGGGCAAGATCGTCTGGTCCAACCCGGAACCCTTCTCTGTCTGGAGTGGTGCACTGTCTACCGGTGGTGACGTGGTCTTTTACGGTACCCTTGAAGGGTACCTGAAGGCAGTCGATGCCAAGACGGGTAAAGAGCTTTATCGCTTCAAAACCCCATCGGGCATCATCGGCAACATCAACACCTACATGCACAACGGCAAACAGTACATCGCTGTCCTCTCCGGACTGGGTGGCTGGGCCGGTATCGGTATGGCCGCCGGCCTGACTGATCCGAATGCTGGTCTGGGCGCTGTGGGTGCTTATGCCTCTCTCAGCGACTACACACAGCTGGGTGGAACCCTGACAGTTTTCGAACTGCCTAACTGATGAGCTGAGACAGCTCCAACCTGCCGCCACCTGCGACTCATACGCGGGTGGCGGCAACCACACATATAAAGCAATACAATCCACAAACAGTTTCATGAGGCTCAACATGCAGCATTTCAAACACAGTAAAACTCCACTTATGGCAACTATCGCTTTAACCTGTTCCATTGCTGGTTTCTCAGCTGCATCACAAGCCGACTACAAAACATTCGTACCCTCTCCCGACCAGCCTTACCTGTTTGAAGACGGCAAGGTCGACTTCGGTACTTACAATGGTTTTCGCCGCTACCATGCCGACTGCCACGTCTGTATCGCTGATAACTGAGAAAGTCATTTCAGGCGTAACGGCGAACAGTATCGGACTGCATGAGACCGGTGGAACGACGGGAATGCCTTTGTTGTCAGACCGTGTATCATTCAGTGCGACCCATGTTCGAGGAGCAGCAAGATGCTAAGAAAAGGTTCATCGGTTTTTGATCAAGCGCTGAACCTATTGCTTACTCTCCTGCTGCTGGTTTTCGCTACAGCTCCAGCCTTGGCGAAAAACAGCAACGAAGCCAGAAGTCAGGACTATTTGACCGTCTGCGGTGATCCCAACCACCTGCCCTTCTCCAACAAAAAGATGGAGGGCTTTGAAAACAAGGTGGCTCAGTTGATTGCCGATGATCTGAATCGAACACTGCGCTACCGCTGGTGGCCTCAGACCCTGGGCTTTGTGCGAAATACTCTGCAGGTGAGACACTGTGACCTGGTGATGGGCATAACCTCGGTTAACGAGTTACTGCAAAACACCAATCCCTACTACCGCTCTGTTTACGCCCTGGTCTACCGCAAGGATTCCGCTTTAAACATCCATACCCTCGATGATCCAGCACTAAAGGAGCTGAAGCTGGGTATTGTTGCCGGCACTCCCCCTGCCACCCTACTGGCCAAGTACGGTTTACTCGGTCGTGTGCGACCCTATCAACGAACCGTAGACACCCGCCTCTTCTCACCGGCCACACAGGCAGTGAATGATGTCGCCAAGGGTGAAATCGATGTGGCTGTGATATGGGGACCGATTGCCGGCTACGCCGCCAGGAATCAGCAGACACCGCTGGTTGTGGTTCCACTTCCCGCGAAGGAGGATTCTGTTCCATTGGCGTTTAATGTCTCAATGGGCATCCGACGGCGCGAAACCAACTGGAAACATGAGTTGAACAAGGAATTGGAAAAACTCGCACCCCGCATTCAGCAGATCCTGCTTGAATTTGACATCCCGCTGTTGGATACGAACGACAGGCTGATATCCAGCCACTAAACCGGTGTCGCAGAAGCATGTCAGCACACTCATGGCCCAGGACAAAGAGAGATTGAAAGCCGGAATCGCACAACACCGCAGCAAACAGAATCCACGCATGCATAAAGTTATTGGATTACTGTTCTGCTTCACACTTGCCGTAGCGGTAACGACGACTGTTGCCGAAGAGTCAGCGCTTTTTGCATCTGACGGCTATCGTATCGCAGAATTTCGTGCGCCGGTTCCCGACTCGGTTCCTGCAGCCACCACCCTTACCACAGATCAGCTGCAGACCCTGTTGAAGAGCGGGGATGTGGTTCTCATCGATGTACTGCCAACCCCGGTCAAACCTAAGAATCGTCCAGCCAATCTGTTGTGGCTGCCACCGACAAGACACAACATCCCCGGTTCTCACTGGTTGCCTAATGTGGGCTTTGGTGCGCTCTCCATCGAGCTGGAGCGCTATTTCAAGGAGAATCTGGCGAAGTTCTCTCAAGGCGACAAAGCCAAAAAGCTGGTCATCTATTGCCTGGCAGATTGTTGGATGTCGTGGAATGCAGCGAAACGCGCGGCGACAGAGTATGGCTACACCGCAGTCTATTGGTACCCGGATGGCACCACGGGATGGGAAGCTGCGGGATTACCCCTCGTCAAGAGCCTGGCGGTACCGATGGAGAACCCCTAAGGTCAATCGACGTTCTACTTGCACTGCCCCATCTGGCTGCATCAATCGAGGTAATAGGCGATGGTGCGAGCCAATGCACCTAACTTCTGCTCGATCACCACCGGTCGTGTACAGAGATGCTGAATGGACATTTCGCGTTCATCAAACATACGCTGTTTCAACTCCATCTCCTTTTGCATCATCGCCAGGCGCTCTTTGGCGGCTGGCGAGGGGTCTTCATTGTCTTGCAGACGTACCATCTCATCGAGATCCCTGCTCAAACGGTCAGCTCGTTGGGCCTGACCCTGGGAATAGAGAATGATTCCATCGAGCTTCTTGCTACGAGCCTCATTCAGTGTCTGGTGGATACCGGCAAAGAGCAGGGTCAGTTTGTGCTCGCGCTCATTCGCTGGTTGTTTGGCGGCAAATGCGCCGATCTCTCCATCGGCGTCATCGATCACATAATCGCGGGAAGTAAGCCGTCGAACCAGGCTCGCCACTTCGGCATCCTGCTCCCAGGTCTTCTGCATACCTTCGATTGAAGGGCCGGCCCAGACCACTGCCGCCGGTATTTCAGGCACCAGGATTTGTGCGCAGGGCCAATCCGGATTCTGTGGCACATCCTCAGCATGCAAAGCCAAGGGCAGAAAAGCGCAGACGCTCAAGCCAAGTACATACACCATTTTTGTCATACGGGTTCTCACTTGATTAACCTCCACCCTGCTTGCGTGTCATCAACCCCCGTGCCGGATCGTAACCATAAATCGCGCCACCAAGGAAAAGTAGAAGAGAGCCGAGGACGGCAGAAAAAGCGATCCAACTGATCTCGCCATAGAGTGAGAACCGGATCAGTTCCACCGCATGGGTAAATGGATTGAAGCGGCAGATTTCATACAGAACAACACTGGAATCCCGGATACGCCACAAGGGATAGAGCGCCGAAGAGGCGAAAAACATGGGGAAGATGACAAAATTCATCACCCCGGCGAAATTCTCCAGCTGTTTGATGGCTGAGGAGAGCAACAAGCCAAGTGCACCGAGCATCAAACTGGAAAGAAAGAGAGCCGGAAAGACCAACAGATAGCCCATCGGCGGCGGCTGTACGTCCCAGAACCAGGCGATGGCCAGAAAGAGATAGACCTGGGAGATGGAGACCAGCGCACCGGCGATCAGTTTGCAGAGCAAGAGGTACCAGCGTGGGAAAGGGCTGACCATGAGCATGCGCATGCTACCCATCTCCCGGTCGTAGACCATGGAGAGTGAACTCTGCATGCCGCTGAAGAGCAGTATCATCGCCGCCAGTCCCGGCACGATGTACTCTTCATAGAGGATATAGGTCTCATAGGGCGGAATGATGGAGACACCCAGCACCGAACGAAATCCAGCGGCAAAAATAAAGAGCCAGACCAGTGGCCGGACCAGTGCACCGAAGAAGCGTTCACGCTGATGCAGGAAGCGCAGTGCCTCACGGGCAGTAATGCCCAACAGACAACGCAGATACTGCACCGGTGTCATGACTCATCGCTCCGGGTAAGTTTGTTGAAGGCATCCTTCACGCTCTGCGTGCCGGTTGCGAGCATAATCTCTCCAGCACTGCCTTGGGCCATGACTTTGCCATCGTGCAATACCACAAGCCGGTCTTTCGGCTCCACTTCGTCTACCAGGTGGGTAGCCCAAAGTACGCCGACACCCTCCTCCCGGCAGCGAGTGCGTACCTGTTGTACGATGGCCTGACGACTGTGTATGTCGAGTCCGACGGTGGGTTCATCCGCCAGCAATAATCTGGGGCGATGGAGTAGTGCCCTGACCAGTTCGATACGCCGACGTTGCCCGCCGCTGAGGGTTCGCACCTTATCGCTGGTACGTTCACCCAGGCCGATTTCATCCAGTGCCGATTGCATGCGTTCACGCATGACAGTGGGATTGAGTCCCTGCAGCGCACAGTGGTAACGCAGGTTCTGCAGCAGAGAGAGATCCAGATCCAGTGTGGGTTGCTGAAATACCACACCCAGTTGCGCCAGCGCCTTGCGTGTCTGCGTATGCAGACTGTGTCCATAAATATCGATAGTGCCGCCGCGACTGACGAAGAGACGAGTGATCAATGAGAAGAGGGTTGTCTTGCCGGCACCGTTGATACCGAGCAATACGCAGAACTCTCCCGGTTGCAGATTAAAACTGACCTCCTGCAATACCTGCCGCTTGGCGTAGGCAAAGCTGACTCCCTGCAGTGAGAGGGCTGCCGTTGTCATGGACGAACCACGACCCCCCAGGGCAGACGTCCGACCTGAATCGATTTTTTTACTTTCAGCCGATCAACGTCGATCACCGAGACGTCATTGCTCACGCCATTGGTGGTGAACATGCGTTTTTCATCCGGCGAGAAGGCGAGATTCCACACCCTCTGCCCGACCAGCAGATACTTCTCCACCTCCAGGCTAGCCGTATCGATAACAGCCACTCTGGCGGCCGGTCCCAGCGCGACAAAGGCCATTTTGCCATCATCGCTGATCCTGATGCCGACGGGTTGAATCACCTCCTTATGCATACCGGGAATCTTGAATTTAATCTTTTTGATGATCTTGCGACTTGCCATATCGATCACGCTGACCGTGCCGCCAATCTCAGAAGAGACCCAGACCTGCTTGCCATCTTTGCTGAACTGGGCAACGCGGGGACGTTGGTCAACCAATACATTACCTTCCACCTCCAGCGTCTCGAGATTGATGAAATGAGCCATGTTGGTGGTCTCCGAGGTATTCACCAGCCACTTGCCATCGGGACTGATGCCCATCCCCTCGGGCTCGACTCCGACCTGGATCTCGGTCACTTTCTGGCGAGTCTCTGTATCGACCACGGTCACCATGTTGTCGTCCTCATTGGCCACATAGAGAAACTTCCCTTTCGGTCCCAATGTCAGCAACTCCGGGTCAGGGCCGGAGGGAAGCGTATGGGTCACCTTCAGGGTCTCAATATCGAGTGCTTCGATATGATCGGCATCGCTGGTGCAAACATAGAGGGTCTTGCCGTCCTTACTCAGAGCGATGCCTCGCGGGCGTTCACCTACCGGCACTGTATGCAACACTTTGAGGCTCTCTCCGTCGATGACCGTAATGTTATTGTCTTTCTCACTGCTGACATAGACGGTGTAGGCCTGCGCGCTGCCGCTAGCCATTGTGAAAAGCAAACACGACAGTGAGTACACCCAAAAAAAGCGACGGGAGCGGTTTGCGGATGACAGGGATTTCATGGGTGACTCCTCAATGCGATTATTCTTCGATGTCAATGATGATCTGGGGTTCGACATCACCACTCAATCCGAATTCAGCGTGTTGCAGCTGCTTTCCGGGCGGTCGTAACCCAGCGTATCCAGCGTGGAATGCTGGTGCAGAAATCCCTGCTGGGGAGAAACTGAGATCATGATGTTCGGAGAGGTGATCAACAACGGCTGTCGCAGTTGGCCATTCCAATCCCGATAGGTAACCGGCCTGCCTTTGAAGGCCGCCAGATTGAACTCAGGGCTCAGAATATACTGTTTCAGCTTGTCCGCTTGATTGCTGGCGGTCCGGGTAGCCGCCTCGCCGATGGTACGTACGGCCAACCAGGCCGAATAGTCCCGATCGGTCATCCAACGTCCCTGCTTTTCACGGAAACGGCGCTGAAATTGAGTTGCCCCCCACTGTTCATGAACAGCGCTCCAGGCCGCGGGTGAAAGCCCCTGGGTTCCGCCTACCGGTCTGGGCAGATAGGTCCGGTAGCTCAGAAACTCGCCAAACTCGTCCTCTTCATCAGCCACGATCAGAATGTCGTAATCCCCTACCTGGGTGAAGGCATTGACCTCCTGCTGCTCTCTGGTGTGTCCGGAGTCAGTGCGCCTTGCCCCAGGTTCGAAAGTCCAAGCCTTCTCCTTCACGATCTTGTGCCCAAAGCGCTTAGCCGCCCGTTTGATAGCTTCGGCAAAGGCCTTGTCCTTTGGGTGGCGGCCAACGACGAGAAACCATTCATTCCAGCGCTTCCATGCCAGATATTGGGCCAGCGCATCTGCCAGCATGGCGCGGCTGGGTATGGTATGCAGCAGATTGGAGCGGCAACTCCGCGTTCTCAGCTCATCATCGCGAGCACCGATATTGAACAACAGGCTATCCTTTGCCTGCGGCATATCCGCAAGTTCCAGCAGTTTTTCGGCAGGAAGATTGACCAGAAAGAGTCGGGTGCCCTGCGCATGGAGTTTGCTGAAGACCTGCGCCACTGACTCCTCGGGTTTGATCTTTAGTGCGGTAAACTCAAATGATTGACCGGTAAAACGTCCGGTTGTGTTGTTGTCGCTGATCCCCTGTTCAGCCCCTGCCTCGCCACTGTTGTCGATGACCGGTTGCAGCAACGACAGTGGAATATGCTCCGCCTCTTCCTGCCCCAGCAATGCGATAGGTATCTCCAGGTTGGCAGAAATCGCGCTGCCGCAGGTCAGCAACCCGCCCAGAAAGAGAAGCAACGAAATTGAACACTGACAGAATCTCTTGTTTTTATCTCTCTGCTCCGATTTGCTCAAGACAGCTCCTTGGTAATGTCTGGAAACCATAGTTAGGGCCTAACAGATTCTGCAAATTCCATACCAGGGAGCAGCTGCGCGATTTCGCTGCTAACTAGCGTATCTCAAAGTCCATCCGGTCAGCCTCAGTGTCACCGCTGACACACTTTGTCGGTCTTTGTGTCTCGTAATAGGTCGGCATCATTTTGGCGCCTGGGCCGATTATTTCACCCGGCAACCTGATGATCGTGCCGAGACCGTTGTTCAGATGCGCAATGGCGATTGAGTCAATACCGCAGCTGGACGACGAGATCGGTACGAGGGCGCGTTCAGCGTGGGTCTGTAACACGTTGTAGTCGGCTAATAGTCCAGAATATTCAATAACCATAGTGCATTAATCGCACCTCTATGCGGCCGGGTGAAATTTCGGGCCAGGCCACAAGCATAATCCAGATCGGCGGATTTACCTGATCTGCCAGCAGAGCGAGCCCATGCAGTGATTGCGGTTTAACGGTTAAAAATGGATGAAAACATCTGCCAGATGGTGGTAGCAACATCTTTTGCCAACCACAAGGCATGATTATTGCTGCCCACTCCGAAACAAGTTGGCGCTAAAGATCACAAAGAGGCGCGGGATCTGACAGATCCAAATAAAAAACCACTGGAGGTAGCTGTGAAAAAAACGATTATTACTCTGTCCACTTTTCTGCTTCTTTTTACCGGTCTGGTGCAGGCGCATGGCCCGACACGGCAGAAAGTGATCGTCAAACAGGAGATAGCCGCACCTCCTCAGGCGGTCTGGGACCGGGTTAAGAACTTTCACGACATGAGCTGGCATCCCGCAGTGGTAAAAACCGAAGGAGAAGGCGGCAACACCATCGGCTCTACCCGCTTACTGACTCTTGGCAACGGCGGACAGATTCTGGAAAAACTGGAGAAGTACAACGACGAAAAGCACTCATTCTTCTACCGCATCGAGTCGGTCGACGTGAAGGTGCTGCCGGTGACCAACTACTCCTCCTGGTTCAGCATCAAAGCAACGGAAAACGGCGGCAGCCTGGTGACCTGGAAGGGGGCATTCTATCGCGGCTATCCCAACAACAACCCACCACCGGAACTGAACGACCAGGCGGCGAAAGACGCTGTGAAGGGCGTTTATGAAGGCGGCCTCGCCAATCTCAAGAAGATACTCGAATAAGGTTTATGCATCTGTGCTGAGCATGCAAACAGCCATTGTTTCAGATCGCCACCGGATCACCCCATCGGTGGCAGGGCTGTTTGCACTGTTTGCCTGCATATTTCTCGCCCCGTGTACAGTTGCAGCTCCCTTCGCCTTCGTCACCAATCAGGGCGACGACACGGTTTCTGTGATCGATCTTTCAACGCTAAGAACCACAGCGACGGTCAGTGTAGGGGCCAAACCCGCTGGGATCGCCGTTTCGAGTGATGGTAAACGGATCTATGTCACCAATCCTGAGAGCCGTGATGTCTATCTGATCGACGGCACAGAATTCAAAATCCGGTCTCACGCACCGGTTGGCGCAGGCCCGCTGGGTATCGCCCTGAGTCCGGATGACAGCCGAGTCTATGTGGCGGATTGGTACGACGACCTTGTCTATGTCCTCGATGCAGAGAGTCTCGCTACATTAGCCGCGATTCCAGTCGGTGATTCACCCTCCGGGCTGGAGGTCAGTCCAGACGGTGCAAGACTCTATGTGGCAGACAGGGACGACAATAAAATCTCTGTGGTTGATACCGCCCAGAGGCGTGTTATCCGCCGCATCGCGGTCGGTGAACGCCCGTTTGGCATACGCCTTGGCCGGGACGGAAAACGTCTCTATGTCGCCAATGTGGCCAGCAACAATCTAAGTGTTGTCGACCTGGATCGCCTTGAGGTCATTGCCACCATTCCGGTTGGCAGCACCCCCTACGGCATAGCGGTGACCGCAGACAATGGGCGGGTTTTCGTGACCAATCAACACGACAATACACTCTCTGTTATTGATCCTGTCACACTGCGTGAGATACGGCGACTGCCCATTGGCGAGTTCCCCGAAGGTATTATTGCCGATCCCACCGATAAACGGGTCTATGTCGCCAACTGGTTCGACAACGAATTGGTGGTGCTCGATTCTGAGACACTGAAAATCATCAAACAGATCGCAACCGGCGAGAGTCCGCGAGCCTTCGGTGTTTTCGTCGCGGGTGGATCCTGAGCGGACATAGTCAATCCCTATAGGGCTGGCTGGAGAGAGAAGGAGTAAGACGTTTCAGTGATTTGAAGGTCTCATAACAGAACAGGCATTTATCTGAATGCCGACGGCAAGAACTAAATCGAGCGAGGAGAAAACTATGACTATCATAAAATACCCTGAGGACTCCGTTCTCAGACGTCACTTCGATTCAACGGTCGATTTCAAGCGTCAGCTGTGGCTGCAGACACCACCCTCGGATTCAATTCTGCGGCGTCATGCCAGCGGACTGAACGCTCAGCCCCCAGTACACCACGCTGCCCCCGCGAAGAAAAATAGTGCAACGGCTTCGCCGGCAACACAATCACAACAGAGACCCGCGAAAAAAGACGGCTTCTTTGCCCGTCTGTTCGGCCTGCTGAGTGGCCGCGCTTAGTGCAAGCGGATCGAATCACGACTATTAGCTGTACCGGTTAAGCTATGGCATCCTGACAACCGGAAAAGAGAAAATCAGAATTATAGGTGTCTGAGAGCATTGGACATCTGGCCCGAGAGGCAGCTTTTTATTTTTTGGAGTTTTATCTATGCTCACACGCAATACTGGCTTCGCGCTATTGGCAGCTCTGCTGTTGCTGCCCATTTCCGCACTCGCAACGGACAAAGTCCCTCCTCCCGGTCTGAATAAGGCTCAGCTGTTGGTCTTTTTCAAAGATCATCTCAAGGGAGTGGGCAAAGACAGCCTGCTGGATTACGACTTCAAAAGCGAGACCAAGGATGCGGAGAGTTTTACCGACCATATCGAAGTCAAGGTGACTAACGTGGTCGACGAAAGTAAGCGGGACATGGAATTCAATTTTCTCACCGGTTCCCACCATATCAATTTTTCCCCGGCCAAGGGATACACCGGAAATCCGGTGCTTATACATTTTCTGGAACGGGATATCTCTCTCATGACGAAGGATGCGGGAGGGTTTAGCGGATTTTATCGCAACCGCATTCGGGATTCGTTCAAGCAACCGAGCGAAATCAAAGCAGTGAAATTCCAACTCAACGGTAAGGATCTGGAAGGCACGGAAATCATTGTTACCCCATTCGTCGGCGACCCCTTTGCAAAGAATTTCAAACTGTATGAGAACAAACGCTACGAATTCATCTTTTCTGATCAGGTACCAGGCGGTATCTATCGGATCCATACCCAGGTTCCAGACGCTACCAATGGCAGTGTGCTGATCGATGAAAGCATGACATTCCGAGAGATAATGAATCAAAGTGCAAAGCAATACGCTGGAGACTAGCCATGAAGCTGCCAAACCTTTTCCATACACTCTTTGCCTGTAGCCTGGCTTGCAGCTCACTGGCAGTTGCCGAGGAGTGCGACAAAACAGCAGCCGGTCAGGACTATCCGACTGCGGCCAAAGCCGACTATGTCATCGGATGCATGGCATCGAACGGTCAAACCCCTGAGATGTTGCAGAAGTGCTCATGCAGCATTGATCTCATCGCCAAATCTATTCCCTACGATGAGTATGTACAGAT
Organism: Candidatus Thiodiazotropha sp.; assembly: GCA_037384445.1. Classification (GTDB taxonomy): domain Bacteria; phylum Pseudomonadota; class Gammaproteobacteria; order Chromatiales; family Chromatiaceae; genus Thiodiazotropha. The sequence goes on along the minus strand of JARRNY010000024.1, from coordinate 29,823 downwards.
ATCGACTCTGTTGAGCTTGCAGCAACTGGCCCCTGCAGGAAGAAATGCGGTTTATAAAAACTCTGCCTGGTCGATCGAGGCGGTTACCAAGCTGCGAGAGGTTCAGGCCGAATCAACATTGAGCTGCTTCTGATCATTGTGTAGCCCGAATATTTCACCCGGCCGCTTAGAAATACAAATAACAAACTGATTTTGTTGGCTGTTCATAGAATATTAGCAAAGTGCAAAGTGTTACCGAACCTCGCTGAACGCGCCCTCGCACCGATCTCGGCGCGATCATCGCGTTCCCGGGCGAAACATTCGGGCTAACCAGATAAGCATAAAGCGTTTGAGCACCAGCGATGAACAAAGAGTGCAGGCTTGCCTCACTCTTTGTTAGGGGCTGACAGGCAGTAAAAAAATCAATGCGGAAATGGGTGAAAAACGCAGTGTACTGGGCCGTACATGAGCATTTTGAGCCCATCTCCAGCGCCGCATGGCACCGCCCGAGAGTTTTAAACAGCCTGGGCTAATCAGCCTTTTCCCTTTGAAGGCAGATCCACACTTTGAGTGAATGTCCTGCCATTGGAGTCTGTTACATGGACCTCCAGCGAACCAGCCTTTTCCGGCACAAAACCAAAACGGATACTGGGATCCTCACTGATGGAAATATCGGTTTCTGCGCTAAACACCTCTTCGCCGTTGTAGGTTACCTTGATCGATCTGACATAATTGGCCGGTATATAGAAGCGGGATATCTGGTCGAATTGCAGACCTGAATTATTCGGATGCTTGATCATTAACTGGGCCGGTACCAGACCGCCCTCCTCATAGGATTCGGGCAAACGTAACTTGATCTTGCCTAATTGAGACGCCGCCGCCTTGGGATCTTTGAGGGCAGGCGCGGAGCATCCGCCAGAAGCCTTGACGTAGTTTTTGACCATATATAACTGACCATCGCTGACCTCCGCGATGACCCTTAGATCAGTATATGCATTGATGCGAATTCGCGTCGAAAGGCTCTCCCAACTATGCTTGCCGGGAAAATGGAAAACGGCTGCCACCGGTGATGGGTTGTTGTCGATCACCACATGGATACTTTTGATATAGCGCTCAGGTGTCTGATCGAGTTTGGAGCGGATGGTAATTGGGACGATCGCTGCATCCATGGCCCGGGCGGGGGTTTCCAGTGAAAGAATATCCTCCCCATTCTGAACATATTTATCGCCGAAGAGTGAGTTTTTAATCTGAAACCAACGACCTTCGGAATCTTTAGCCCACACCGCCCCCGCAGCCAATTGGCAGCAGAGAAACAGCAGCAACATTCTGAGACAACTGTTCCAATCCCAGCGTTTGTGTTGCAAAGTTGAAACACAAGATCTGTACCAGTCTGAATACCTAAACCACTTCAGAAGACGTGGTATATCATCTATTCCCACTCCAACTCGGCAAATCCGGCAGTGACATTGCGGCCATGGTATTGATCAAACAGCAGCCATTTGTCACGCTCCTCCCGCGCAACGCCTTCAACGGCCTCAGTGATACTTCCCCCGTCTTTTATGATCTTACGGATACCATTTGCCGTGTTTTCCAGATAACGGTGCTCATCGGCCAGGGCCTCTTGCCAGTGGCTGACGACCGGACCATGGCCTGGGACGACCCGCTGGATAGGAACGCAGGAGGCTTCGCTGTTTGCGTTCTCCTCAGCGTCAACACCGCTATCCGCCTGTTTTGTCAGACAACGCTGCTTGCTCAGATCATCGATAACCTGCAGCCAGCCCCGCAGACTGCCATCCATCACGGGAATCCGCTCGACAAACAGAAGGTCGGATAGCCAGAGCGTCCCCGTGCGTTCGTCAAAGACCGTTAGATCGTTATTGGTATGCGCCGTTGGATAGGCCTGTAATTTAAGCAACCGCCCACCAAGGTCCAGCTCCAACGCCTGGCCAATGGCAACATCATTGGTGGGAAACACCATCCGCGTCCCCTCTGTCTCCTCGCTGCCCAAAATCTCTCTCATGCTTTGCAGATAGGTCTGCTGCCGCCTGGCCAGGGCATCAGCGAGCTCTTCATGGCCGATATAGACGGGATTATCCTGGCTGAAGGCAGCCGCCCCCAGGGCATGATCAGGATGCATATGGGTGATAATCACATAGCCGATCGGCAGCGCTGTGATCTCTGCAATCTTTTTACGCAGCTCCAGCCCCTCACGGTAGGAACTCCCCGTATCGATAACGGCAACTCGCTGATCACCTACGATAAAACCGATATTGGCGATATGTCCTCTATTTTCCCGCGAGAACTCTTCCTGTATTCCGGGTCGAAGAAAGACGCCCGAGGCGATCTCCACCAGCTCGTTGTTCTGCGCCTGGGAGATCTCCATTGGCGCAAACAGAGCGATGGCCAGCAGCATGAGAGAATAACTTAAGGAAATTCGCATATTGTTAATCATCGAAGTCTTTGAACCTTTTTGTTGCCTTTAACTCATTGGCATATATATTGCGAATGCTGTGGATGGACATAGCGCCACCTCTTTCGGCGCAACTGACGTCCAGCGACACATAACGACTATAAATATGATCTGCGAGTTGGAGGAGAAAAAATGCAACGCCACCCCAGCGGCACCTTAATGCCGACTTCAGGATGCCCCTCGGCGCGAAGCTATCTCCTTCTCCTCACGCTTCTCTTCTTTTCGACATGCATATTTGCGGCCAATGTGGTTCGAGTCGCCGCTTTGGAGTTTGGCACCGGCAGCTGGGAACTGGATGTGATGAAGCGCCACGGCCTCGATCGGGAACAGGGCTTCGAGCTTGATGTGGTCAAGCTGGCAGGCAAGCAGGCGACAATGGTGGCACTGCAGGCGGGTGCCGCGAATATCGCCATCAGTGACTGGATATGGGTTTCGCGTCAGCGAAATGCGGGTAAGGCTTTCACCTTTGTACCCTACTCCACCGCCCTTGGCGCCGTCGTGGTAGCGAAAGATTCCGATATCAAATCCCTGCCTGACCTGAAAGGCAAGCGGCTTGGTATCGCCGGTGGCCCCGTCGACAAGAGCTGGCTGCTGCTGCAAGCCCTGGCATTGCAGGATTACGATATGGACCTCAAGCAAGCGGTGACGCCGGTCTTTGCTGCCCCCCCGCTACTGAATCAGCAGATGAAGCAGGGGCGCATCGATGCGGTACTGAATTTCTGGCCCTACGTTGCGCGCTTACAAGCGCTGGGTATGCGCACAATGATCAGGGTTCAGGAGGTATCCGAATCCCTGGGTATTCAGAGCAGTGTCCCCTTTGTCGGTTATGTCTTCGACGAAGCCTGGGCAGCAGACAACCGGGATACCGCATTGGGTTTTATGCGCGCCACCGCCAAGGCCAAAGCGATCATGCAGAACTCTGACGAGGAGTGGCTGCGACTGCGCCCGTTGATGAAGGCAAAAGACGATGCGACGTTTATCGCCCTGCGCGACGGGTTTCGTTCCGGTATCCCGCAGCATTGGGGACCCTCTGAACAGCAGGATGCAGAAAAACTGTTCGACATTCTCTACCAGCTGGGCGGAAAAAAGCTGATGGGTGAGACCACCCGGCTCTCCGCAGGGACTTTCTGGCCTGCCGTCAGTTATTGAATTCAAGCATCCTGATTTGCAGTGAATATTCGACGGCTCTTATCCATCCTGTTACTGGTTGCTCTCTGGTATACCGCCGCTCTGTGGTGGCACAACAGTCTGTTGCCGACACCCAATGCGGTCGCGCAGATGATCTGGCAGGAGGCGAAAAGCGGACAACTGTGGCATCACCTGAGCGCCACCCTGCTGCGCGTTGTGATCTCCTTTTTCATTGCCATGCTGCTGGGTAGCGTCATCGGTATCCTCATGGGCAGATCGTCGAACGTCGATCAGCTACTCGATCCATGGCTGATCTTCTTTCTCAACATCCCGGCTCTGGTGATCATTATTCTCTCCTACGTCTGGTTCGGACTGGCAGAGCTGACTGCTATCTTCGCGATTGCTGTCAACAAGATCCCCAACGTGGTTGTGACACTGCGCGAAGGCGCACGAACCCTCGACAGGGGCTATGAGGAGATGGCGCAGAGCTTCAACCTGGGACGCCGTAAAACCCTGCTCTATATCACCCTGCCCCAGTTACTGCCCTATTTCACCGTGGCCGCGCGTTCCGGATTATCACTGATTTGGAAAATCGTTCTGGTGGTGGAGCTGCTGGGACGCAGTGACGGTGTCGGCTTTCAGCTGCATCTCTATTTCCAACTCTTCGATGTTACCGGCATCCTGGCCTACAGCCTCTCGTTCATACTCATCATGTTGCTGATTGAATTCGGCTTTCTGCAGCCTGCTGAACGAAGAATCAACCGCTGGCGCAGATAATCATATGTTAGACATCGCAATTCGCAGAAAAAGTTTTCCTCAGACCTCCACCCATGCAGAGCGTCTGGTGCTGGATGACATCCACATCAACATTCAGGCCGGAGAGTTTCTGGCGTTGGTTGGTCCCTCCGGTTGCGGTAAAAGCACGCTACTGCATATCGTTGCCGGCCTGGACAAACATTTCGATGGTCAGATCACCTGGACTGACGAGGCGGCAGGAAATCCCGTCAAACTGGGCTATGTGTTTCAGAATCCCAGACTGCTGCCCTGGCTCAACCTTTGGGACAATATCGCCCTGGTACTGAAAGACCCTGCCGCCAAGCACGAGGAGATCGATGCGCTGCTGGAGGCAACCGGTCTGCTGCAGTTCAGTCAGTACCATCCATCCCAGCTCTCGGTCGGCATGCAGCGCCGCGCAGCCCTGGCCCGCGCCTTTGTGGTCGAGCCATCACTGCTGATCATGGACGAACCCTTCGTCTCCCTCGATGGACCAAGCGCCTTTCAGCTGCGGGAACTACTGCTGAAGATTCTGAGCGTACGACGCACCACCGTCATCTTCGTCACACATGATCTGCGTGAGGCGACCATGCTGGCTGATCGTATCCTCTTTCTCTCCACTTCGCCGGCCAGAATCATCGGTGAATCGCATGTTGAGATAGAGCGTCATCAACGCTTCGATGAAAAAGCGGTGGATAGCCGCTACCGCGAGTTGCAGCAACACTTTGCAAACATCTATCAACAACCGGGTTTTTCCACCGATCCGTCTGCGGTGGCTTCAATGTCTTGCTGAAGAGACAGACGCTGCTCAATGTGCCAGAAAAGTGGAGCACTGCCTGGCTTTACACTCACCACCCTCTTGAGTCTGCATCGCGTCAGCTACTGAAACCGTTGCTTCGCAGACGAAAATTTCAAAACATTCGGGCTAGCCGAAAGCGGTGGCACATGATTTGCCTGTTCAACCGTTATTCGCATAAAAATTAAACACTCATCGTTAGGGCTAGGACCTTGTCACCGGTAACCAAACAAAATAAACGACGGCGCGGGCGCAAAAAAGGCCGCATCATCGATGCAAAAGCACTGGCCGAAGTCAGGATATTGCTGGGCGAGAGTCCGCGTCGTGCCGATCTGCTGATCGAGATGCTGCATCGAATTCAGGATCGTTTCGGTTCGCTTTCAGTCGACCATATAACCGCCCTTGCGCGAGAGCTTAATCTCTCCAGTGCCGAGGTCTACGAGGTGGCCAGTTTCTACCACCATTTCGATGTGGTTAAACAGGGCCAGACCCCACCGCCCCCACTGACTGTACGTGTCTGCGACTCCATCGCCTGCGAGCTGGCCGGGGCCGAATCGCTGATCAACGAGCTGCAGGCCGCACTGGGCGAAGGAATCCGAGTGCAACGGGTGCCCTGTGTCGGTCGCTGTGCGGACGCCCCAGTAGCTGTGGTGGGCCAACGGCCGATTGCACAGGCCGATCAAAACAAGGTCCGCGCGCTTATCGACGCGAAGGTGACCGGACCCGAGAGCATCGACTACAAAGACTATGATGCCTACCTTGCAGAGGGCGGTTATTCCCTGCTGCAACAGATCGAACACGACGGCGCCGATGCCGAAACCAATGCCACCTCAACGATGTCGATTGAGCAGGTCCTGCAAAACCTGGAGGATTCCAATCTGCGTGGACTGGGTGGAGCCGGATTTCCTGCCGGACGTAAATGGCGCATTCTGCGGGATCAGCCTGGCCCACGTCTGCTGGCGGTGAATATCGATGAAGGCGAGCCCGGCACCTTCAAAGATCGCTACTATCTGGAACGCGATCCCCACCGCTTTCTTGAGGGGGCGCTGATCGCTGCCCGGGTAGTCGGCATCAGTGAGATTTATATCTATCTGCGTGACGAGTACGCTGCCATCCGCTGCATGCTGGAACGGGAGATCGCAGCCCTGCAGGCAGCACCACCCTGCCCCCTGCCACCGATCCATCTGCGCCGCGGGGCCGGGGCCTATATCTGCGGTGAAGAGTCAGCGATGATCGAATCGATCGAGGGCAAACGCGGCATGCCGCGCCAGCGCCCTCCCTATGTTGCTCAGGTCGGTCTGTTCGGACGACCCACCCTGGAGCACAACATGGAGACCCTCTACTGGGTGCGCGAACTGTTGCAACGGGGTGCTGCCTGGTTCAGCGAACACGGGCGAAACGGCCGTCACGGGCTGCGTAGCTTTTCAGTCAGTGGCCGGGTCAACAAGCCCGGTGTGCACCTGGCTCCCGCCGGTATCACCCTGCGCCAGCTGATCGATGAATATTGCGGCGGTATGCCTGAAGGGCACGAGCTCTACGGCTACTTTCCCGGTGGACCCTATGGCTGCTTTATCGGCTCAGCCGCCATCATCGTCCTCTCTCAGCACGACAGCGCCCGCGATGCAGCGATCAACGCCATGCGCTTCTTCGCCCATGAATCCTGCGGCCAATGCACACCCTGTCGGGTGGGTAGCGAAAAGGCAGTCGCACTGATGGAACAGGAGCACTGGGATCAGGCACTGATGCAGGAGCTCTCCAGCGTGATGATGGACGCCTCCATCTGCGGTCTCGGTCAGGCGGCGCCCAACCCGATGCTGAGCATACTTAAATATTTTCCCCAGGAGCTGGAACATGGCGAGTAATCCTGTGTCTGCCCCCGCTATCGTCAACTTCACGCTGGACGGCAAGCCACTCAGTGCACTGCCCGGCGAGACGCTGCTGCAAGCAGCCCAACGTTCCGGCATAGAGATTCCCCACCTCTGCTACAAGCAGGGGTTGCGTGCCGACGGCAACTGCCGCGCCTGTGTGGTGGAGATCGAGGGCGAACGGGCGCTGGCCGCCTCTTGCTGCCGCACACCGAGCGAAGGCATGGTGGTCAGCAGTCAGGGCGAGCGTGCCCGCAAATCGCAGCGCATGGTGCTGGAACTGCTCCAGTCCGACATGGCCGAGACTAGCTACACCCACCACAACGAGCTCGATCAGTGGTCAAGCAAGTTGGCCGTGGGCAAACCCCGCTTTCCAGGTCGCACACAACCGCCAGCGGATGACTCCCACCCCGCCATTGCGGTCAATCTCGACGCCTGCATCCAATGCACCCGTTGCCTGCGCGCCTGCCGCGAAGAGCAGGTCAACAATGTGATCGGTTATGCCAAGCGAGGCGCCGCCTCCAGCATCGTCTTCGATATCGGCGACTCTCTCGGCGTGAGCAGCTGTGTCGCCTGCGGTGAGTGCGTACAGGCTTGTCCCACCGGGGCACTGATGCCGGCCAATGGGCTGGGCCTTGAGCGGACCGAGAAACAGGTCAATTCGGTCTGTCCCTTCTGTGGTGTGGGTTGCCAACTCACCTACCATGTCAGCGACAACAAGATACGCTATGTCACAGGTCTGGACGGGCCGGCCAACAACAGCCGCCTCTGCGTCAAGGGGCGTTACGGCTTCGACTATGTTCACCATAAGCATCGCCTGACGGTACCGTTGATTCGTCGACAGGATGCGCCGAAACAGGCCGAACTGGCACTCGACCATGACAACCCTTTTGCCGGCTTTCGCGAAGCCAGTTGGGAGGAGGCGTTGGAGTTCGCCGCCAACGGCCTGCGTAAGTTGCTCGATGAGGCAGGGCCCAGTGCGTTAGCCGGGTTCGGCTCCGCCAAGGGCTCCAACGAAGAGGCCTATCTGTTCCAGAAGCTGGTGCGCACCGGTTTCGGCACCAACAATGTGGATCACTGTACCCGTCTCTGCCATGCCTCCTCCGTGGTGGCTCTGCTGGAGATGATTGGTTCCGGCGCTGTTTCCAATCCGGTGGCGGATGTGGAGCAGGCGGAAGTCATTCTGATCATCGGCTCCAACACCACGGAAAACCATCCGGTAGCCGCCACCTTTATCAAGAACGAGGTCAAAGCGGGAAAAACTCTGATCGTGATGGACCCCCGTCGTACCACCATCGCCGAGCATGCCACCCACTTCCTGCAGTTCAAGCCCGATACTGACGTAGCCCTGCTCAACGCCATCATGCAGTCGGTGATCGAACAGGGGCTGGTGGATCATTCGTTTGTGGAGAATCGCACCAGCGGCTATGCAGCGCTGGAGAAGCATCTGCGCGCCTTCACTCCGGAGGCCATGGAGCACATCTGTGGTATCGATGCCGATACCATCCGTGAGGTGGCCCGTCTCTATGCCGCCTCGAAGGGTTCGATCATTTTATGGGGCATGGGAGTCTCCCAGCATGTGCACGGCACCGACAACGCCCGCGCGCTGATCTCGCTGGCCCTGATGACAGGCCAGATCGGCAGGCCCGGCACCGGTCTACATCCCCTGCGCGGACAGAACAATGTTCAGGGCGCCTCCGATGTGGGGCTGATCCCGATGGTCTTCCCCGACTACCAGCGGGTCGATAATCCCGAGATCCGCCACAAGTTCGAAGCGTTGTGGGGCACCGAGCTCGATCCGAATCCGGGCCTCACCGTGGTCGAGATCATGCATGCCATTACCGAGGGTGCAATCCGCGGCATGTACATCATGGGCGAGAACCCGGCCATGTCCGATCCCAATCTGAACCATGCGCGTAAGGCCCTATCCAGTCTGCAACACCTGGTGGTGCAGGATATCTTCATGACCGAAACCGCCTGGTACGCAGATGTCATACTGCCCGCCTCCGCCTTCGCCGAAAAGAATGGCACCTTCACCAACACCGATCGTCGGGTACAACTGGGGCGTCAGGCGATAGATCCCCCCGGACAGGCTCGCCAGGATCTGGAGATTATCCAGGAGATAGCGCGTCGACTGGGGCTCGACTGGCACTACAGCCATCCCAGTCAAGTCTTCGAGGAGATGCGTCAGGCGATGCCGAGCATTGCCGGTATCTCCTGGCAGCGACTGGAACAGGCCGGCGCCGTCACCTATCCCTGTGAGAACGACGATGATCCGGGACAACCGGTGATCTTCACCGACAGCTTCCCAACGCCATCAGGCATGGCGAAATTCACCCCGGCTCCCTTCATCAACGCCGATGAGTTGCCCGATCAAGAGTACCCCTGGATCCTGATAACCGGCCGTCAACTGGAGCACTGGCACACCGGCGCCATGACCCGGCGAGCGAGCATGCTGGATAAGATCGAACCGGTGCCTGTTGCCAGTCTGCATCCGGATGAACTGGCCCGCATTGCCGTTCAACCAGGCAGCCCGATACAACTGCAATCAAGACGTGGAACCGTGACCGCCTATGCGCGTGCCGACGAGGGCATGCGGCCCGGCCAGGTCTTTCTTCCCTTCTGCTATCACGAAGCGGCAGCCAACCTGTTGACCAATGAGGCGCTCGATCCGGCGGCAAAAATTCCAGAGTTCAAGTTTTGTGCGATTCGGCTTGCACCCGGCCAGGAGCCGGCATAGTCATCATGAGACACGTAGAGATGAATCAGACACCGTGCAGTAGGTGTGACATTTCTGTAACAGTTGACCGAATTAAGTATCGCGCAGAGTAAGCGCAGCGCATCTGAGCGAATGAATAAGCAAAAATATATATTTGTATTTCCGTATGTTATGAATTTTTTCTGTAACTTGGCCCGCATTCTGCCTACCGATGAAACGACACACAGTTATTTCACACAGCTGTGTCGTTCTATACCACCAACATCGGGAGAAGGTAACGTGTCAAAAAATAAATTATTCCTAGCAATGTCCTGTGCGACTCTCACGGCACTTTCGTTCACTACCCATGCAGCATCCTGGGATTCTGGCGACTGGAAGCTTAGTCTGTCAGGGAACGTCAACGCTCACTATGTCTATACCACCTGCGACGATGGGGATCTGCAGAGTGGAGGAACCACCTTAACCAGTTTGCAATGTGTCGGCACGGAAGATGAGAATGGGGACAAGGATAACGTCGGCTCAATCCAGAACGGCTTGCTTCCCGCTGCCCTGGTTTTCAACGCAGCTACCAATCAGGATGGTTATGACCTCGGTGCGACGATCGGCGTCTACTACGGCACAAGCAGTAATGAAGCATTGGGATTTTCAACCGTCGACGCCCGTCAAGTTTTCCTGACCTTCGGCAATGATGAGATGGGCAGTTTTAAGTTTGGTCGTGACTTTGGCCTGTTCGGTTTCGACGCGATCATTGCCGATATGTCGCTGGTCGGTATCGGCGCGGGATTCACACCTTCAGAACCCGGACATACGACACTTGGCGGTCTCGGTTATGGCTATGTCTATGTCGATCGCCTTACCCAGATCAACTATACGACTCCGTCGATGAACGGTTTGACCGGAACCATCGGCATCTTCCAGCCGCTGGATGGCAATGGTGGTAAAAGCGGCAGTACCCCTGGCTTCCACGGCAAGGTTGCCTACAGCTGGAGCGGTTCCACACCAGGCAGCGTTTCTGCCACATTCCTGAATCAGGATATCGTTACCGATGCCGGCACATCTGAGTCGATCAGTGGCTTCGACCTGTTCGGCAAGGTGGATATCGGCGATATCGGTCTGGCGGGTTCCTACTTCGATGGCGAGGGCATGAGCACACTGGCTCTCGGCGGTCTGGTGCTGCCCGGTTTCGATGCAATAACCGGCAAACCGGAAGAGTCTAGTGGCTACATGCTGCAGGGCACTTACAAGATCAACAAGACCAAACTCGGTCTTAACTACTCATACAGCGAAAGCACAGAACTGGTCGATGTCGAGAACACCCGCATCACCGTGGGTGCTTATCACTCGCTGACTCCGTCCCTGACGCTGCTGGCAGAATTCTCCTCCCTGGAGAGTGAACTGACAGCCGGTACCGATGAATCCACCAGCTTTAACATTGGTGCATTCATGTCCTTCTAAACTCTTGCAGTCAGCTCTCAACGGCTGATCCACAATATTTGTTCCTCCACCCTTGGTTTTGCACCGCCCAAACCACATCGGCTGCCTGACGATTCTGCCACACATCGTGCACGCGGAACACTTTTACACCAGCCATGATACCCATAGCGGTACAGGCACAAGTTGCCGGCATCAACTGTTCAGGCTCGTCCACCTGACATATCGACCCCATGAAACCTTTACGGCTGACGCCCAGAAGCAAGGGATAACCCAGATCGCCGATCTGTTGCAGCTCTGCCAATAGCTGCAGGTTATGCGCTTTACGTTTGCCGAAGCCAATTCCCGGATCGATCAACAGAGCTTCCCGCTTCACGCCGGCGCACAACGCGGCATCGATCCTCTCCGCGAGAAACGCCTTGACTTGCGAGACCACATTTTCATAGGCAGGGGCCTGTTGCATGTTTTCCGGGCTACCCTGCATATGCATCAATACCAGCGGGACTCCACTCGACCCTGCCAGCGCGAGAATCTCCGGGTCATCCCGGCCGGCCGAGATATCGTTGATCATACTCGCCCCCCGCTCGATGGCTCGTCCGGCCACATCGCTCAAGGTGGTGTCGATACTGATGGGAAACCCGGCCGGAAGACGACTCCTGAGTGCTTCAATTACGTTCAACACGCGTCTGTTCTGCTCATCGGCACTGACCCTCATCGATCCGGGACGAGTCGACTCCCCTCCGATGTCGATGATATCCGCGCCCTGTGCCACCATCTCCAAGCCCCGCGCCACCGCCGTGTCATGGGTGAAACGCCCTCCATCGGAAAAACTATCCGGTGTCAGATTCAGAATTCCCATAATTAGTGGGGATGAATAATTCAATAGTGACATAGGGTTACCCCTAATATAAGGGAAGATGGCTGGTTGTCATATTTGGCATCATGGCTTAAAATCGAATGACAATATAAAGCAGATATTTTCGCGAAATAACACAACAAAATGTGCGGAAATCTCCGATGTTTCAAACCATCGGGCCTGCTAGGCGACCGGAGGAGATAAAGGTGGAACAAGCCATCCTGTGCAATGATGAGTCGAGTCATGAAGAACTCGTAAGAGCCGCTCTGGATGGCAGCCGCATTATTCCCTCAACCAAGATCGATGATCTGACGCTCAGATCCTGGCGGCGCTGTCGCGATGAGTATGGGCTCGATCCCGGGAAGGTGCCAGAACCCGTTATCATCGATCGGCAGGATCTGCGTGAACGCCTGCAGAAATATGATCGTCTCTTGGATATCGCTCGGGTCGAGATGACCGATCTCTATCAGCAGCTGGCCGGTTCCGGACATGCCATCATGCTGACCGATAAGGACGGCATCCTGCTCAACTTCATCGGCGACCCCCAGTTCACAGACGCTGCCGCGCATGCCGGCATGCAACTCGGCGCCGTCTGGAGTGAGTCGGTGCAAGGCACCAATGGGATGGGCACCTGTCTGATAGAGCAGAAACCCCTCGTCATTCATAAGCAGTCACACTTCTTCGCTCGCAATGCGAGCCTGACGTGTGCCGCCGCGCCCGTATTCGATCCTCACGGAGAAATCCTCGCGGTGCTCGACGCATCGAGCGAATCACAGATGGCCCAGCAACACACCATGGTGCTGCTGAACATGTCGGCCCAGGTGATAGAGAACCGGGTCTTCTTCTGTGCCATGAAGCAGTCTTTCATGCTTCGTTTCCATTCCCGCTCCGAGTTCATCAGCACACTGGGTGAAGGCGCGATTGCCTTCGATGAGGACGGCATCATACTGGCCGCCAATCGCAGCGCCATGTTTCAGCTCAATTTGGAATCACCCAATCAGATCGTCGGACATCCCATTCACCAGCTTTTCACGACCTCACTCAATTCGCTGCGCAGGCACGCTAACTCCCACGCCTTTCCCATTCGGGAGACGGAACACGGCAAGCGTTTCTTCGCCACCCTGCAGTTGCCAAAGAACAGCTGCCGCTCAGGCAACACTGCGCTCAAAACACCGGCGATCGAAAACAGGTCTGAGATTCAGGAATATCACGGCACATCCGATTCACTGGACGCACTCCACTTCAACGAACCGCGCATGAAGCGCAACGTGGAGACCGCCATCAAACTGATTGAAAGGGACATCCCCTGCATGCTCTTCGGAGAGACAGGCACCGGTAAGGAGATGTTCTCGCGTGCCCTGCATCTGGCGAGCTCCCGGCATAACAAACCCTTCATCGCGGTCAACTGTGCCTCGCTGCCTGAATCACTGATCGAGAGCGAACTCTTCGGTTATCGGCCCGGAGCATTTACAGGCGCAAGCCGTGAAGGCAGTCGCGGCAAGATCCTCCAGGCAGACGGCGGCACCCTGTTTCTTGACGAGATTGGCGATATGCCATTATCGCTACAGGCCCGACTGCTCAGAGTGCTCGAGGAGCGGGAGGTCACCCCACTGGGCGGAGAAAAACCGATCAAGGTTTCGATCAAACTGATCAGCGCCACCCACCATGACATACAGGGCATGGTCGAGGATGGCGATTTCCGGGAGGACCTCTACTACCGACTGCACGGTCTCTCACTGACCATGCCGCCCCTTCGCGAACGTACAGACAGAGTTCAACTCATCAAGCATATTGCCCAACTGGAGGCAGGTACTTCTGAAGAGCTGAACTGGGATCCCGAAGCACTGAAACTACTCGACAGCTACCGTTGGCCTGGCAATATCCGTCAGCTTCGCAATGTTCTTCGCACCGCTACCGCCTTGTGCGAAAACAATTTAGTGACCACGTCCGACCTACCTGAAGAAATTCGCAATACACTCTTTGATGACGAGTTCAATGAGGGAGCCGACAGCAATCTGAATGTGCTGGCAATCGCTGAACGCGATGCTCTATTGAGTGAGCTTGAAGAGATGCATTGGAACATCAGCCGCGTCGCCAAAAAACTCGACCTCAGCCGCAATACTCTCTATCGGCGTATGAAACGCTTCAACATTACGCCGCCCCGCTGATCCTGCTATGGCTGGCATGTGTTTCCATGCCAGCACTGATGAGCCCTTAGTTAGGCTGATATCAGAACAACAGCAGCTTGATGATAAACAGGGAGAGGGCCACATAGAGCACCCGACGGATGAGCGAATCACCCACACGAACCGTCGTGTGTGCACCTAACCAACCGCCTATCGAGTTACCTACCGCAAGGCCCAGGCCAGTCCACCACAGAAGTTCCAGCTGTGCAGCAAACACAAACAGAGCCACCACCGTGTAGACCAGCACGATGAGCACTTTGTGCATGTTGACCCGTACCAGATCGAGTCCAAGTACACGATGTAGGATTGGCATCAGAATGAAACCCACACCGATCTGAATGAAGCCTCCCCAGAAGCCCGCTCCCACCATCAGCAGGTGCCCGGCAATCAGATTTTTCGCCTTGCTATCGCCATCCGTGTGCTTGACCTTGTCCTGGCCTGTCGCCATCAGCAACAGGACTCCGATCATGACCAGCGCCAATACGCGATCGAACCACTCACCATCGAGTTTTACGCCTAATGATGCTCCTGCAATCGCACCGAGAGATGCAGCAAAAGCAAGGCTGAGGCCCAGTTTAAAATCCGCATAGCCGTGGCGGCGAAATGCTGTGACTGCAGTGATATTCTGGGCAAGGATCGCGATACGGTTTGTGCCGTTGGCTACGGGTCCTGGAATACCCATAAAGAGCATCACCGGCACCGTCAGCAGAGACCCGCCACCAGCCATCACATTAAGCCACCCGGCAGCAACACCGATCAGGGCCAGAAGCAAGATCTGCCAGATTTCCAACGTTGTCATCCTCTCCTGGTATACCGCATAGCCCGGCCGCTTAGAAAAGTGGGATTAAAACACGATGTGTATTGAATATTCCGTTATTGGAAAGTGAAATTTTATTCTTGGTTCAGGCGCATTGAAAGAGGGCAATAGCATTACAGATTTCCTGAACCCAATATGCTGTTTCGGATCCGACATTTCTCTGCCGGACAGTATGGCGCTGAAAGAATGGGGAAGTATAACTTGAACTGCACTCTAGCGCGCAGGAATTAAAGCGCCACTATCAATCTAAACCAGCACGGACTATCTGCTGACCAGGCTCTGCCTGCACCCCCCAACTGTAGGCCAGGGTGAGTTTCTCCAGTAGTTCGTCATTCGTTATCGGCTTGATAAGCAAATCAGAGAATCCGGCTTCGAGAATAGCCTCACGCTGCTCAGGAAAGGCGTGAGCCGTGACGGCAATCAGTATCGGCAGTGAGGAGCATTCGGCATGCAGGCGTTTGACTACATCAATACCACTGATCCCCGGCATCTGAATATCGAGCAATACCAGGTTAAAGTTGTTTTTTTGAATTAGCTTAAGGGCCTCATGGCCATTCTTCGCTTCTTGATAGGGAATCTCGTATTTAGTGAGAAATGCAGTCAGCACCATGCGGTTGATTTCATTATCATCAACGACAAGAACATGGAATCCACGCCACTGTTCGGGCTTTAATTCAGGCGTTTTCGTCATTGCTATTTTTTTATCTATTTCAACGCCGCGTTCAAACGTCAATTCAAAACTGAAGACGGACCCTTTACCTGGCACACTATGTACGTCAAGCGTTCCATCCATTTTCTGCACCAGCGTTTTGACAATCGCCAAGCCCAAACCAGCACCCTCGTTTCGGCGCGTCTCAAAATTCTCAACCCGAACAAAGTTTTCAAAGATCGAGGCCAATGCAGATGCCTCGACACCGATACCGGTATCTTTCACATCAAAGCGCAATGCAACATCGCCACTTTGCGACGGTAGAAGACTGATCGTTAGATTGACAGACCCATGCTCGGTGTATTTCACGGCGTTTGACAGCAGGTTGCTGAGAATCTGCCGTAGGCGGTTGATATCGCCGTATAGGACATCCGTGACCTTATCGTCGATCTGCAACTCCAATGACAGCTCTTTACGTAGTGCCATAGGTCTGAAAATAGCCAGCAAATCGTCCAACTCGCGACGCAAAGAGAACGACTCAGAATAGAAACTCAGATGCCCCGACTCGATGGCTGAGATATCTAGGATATCGTTGACCATATGTAATAAGGTTTGAGCCGCCTTGTTGATATGAGATATAAAGCGTTTATACACATGGTGTCGCTTTTCACCCTGTAGCAGTTCGGCGAATCCTATAATGCCGTTCAGCGGGGTGCGCAATTCATGACTGACGTTGGCAAGAAACTGGTTCTTTGCTTCATTGGCCTGCTCTGATCTCTCCTTGGCTGCAACTAATTCGCGCTCTATCCCTTTGCGGAAGTCAATCTCCCGGGTCAATTCCTGATTCGCGTTTTCCAGTCTGGAATGGGAACGCCGTATTTCATCGACCAGTTTTTCGTTATCCAGCCAAAGCAGGATATTACGCTTGATACTTGCGCTATATTGCTTTGCCACAAACAGCATGAACATAAAGTAGATCAGCACCAACGCGAGCATGGCTTGTGAGATCTCAGAGTGCTCAAGCGCCAGCATAATGGTAATCGGCGCCAACAGTGAGAAGAGTGATATGAGATAGATTCTTAATACCAGGGCTCGGGTGACGATGGCCCCTGCCGTCATACCGGCCAGCATGAAGAGGGTCAGCTGGCGATATATCTCATTATCCAGCATGAAGCTCAAAGGCCCAATCATCCCCCAGGGTGCATCCTGCAATAGCACCAGATAGGCATAGATTTTCAACCATTGAGCGGCATTGGATTCTCTACCCAGACGCTGGAAACGCCTGGCGGCCATCCAGAGTAGCGTTGTGGAAAAGAAGCTGTAACCAGCCCAGATGAGGAGGACGGAGTCAGGTAGCTTGCCCCAGTAGAAAACCAGCACTACCGCCAGTAGCGCATAGAAACTTGCGCTGACCATCGGCGCATGTTTGTAGTACTCCTTGGCCAGTTCCAGTTTGAGTCTGTTGTCTACGTTCAGGAGAACCGCTCCACCCGGGCTAAGCCGGTTAGTAAAAATACCTGTGCCGACCCTCCTTAGCGGTGTGTGTACCGTCTCCCTGATATGCGTTGCTCATAGCACAGTAGCTGCCGGTACAGGCCAGAAACAGACCATTGAACCGAATTAAACTATTGCGCACAGTGCCATCGTAAAGATATCCCGATGTGGGATTTTTTCAACTATATCCGGGATTATTTACGGTGTCCCGCGATTCTTATGATTATTCTGACGATCTGATTAATATTTCGGCAGAAAAATCAGTCAGAGTCAGGCATTCAGTTTGGCTCAACGGCAAAGCCACTCAGGGACGTCTGGAGCGACAACCGATACTGCTTTGCCTCGATGCGCTCCAGCCGCCGACGCCTGTCGTTGCCCGGTTTCATCTGCTGACAATATTGCTTCGCCACATTCAGGTCTCGACTGACGTGTTCGTGGTATTTGGCAAGCTCTTCAGCCGACTGCCGACACCCCTGCTTTGACAGCTCTTCCCATATTCCGAGCGCAAGATCCCACTCTTGCGCACCGCGCGCCCACTGCGCCAGCAACCGCTTACCGCGGCCATCAAGGGGCTGCCCGGTTGATTTCAACAACGCATAGGCTGCCGCTCTATCGCTCGCCGACAGCCATTGTGCAAGCGAGACAATATCGATCTCATAGGCTTCAGGCCGATCGATGACCGACACCAACATGGCGTGAGCCAGTGCCAGGGAGACGATGTCCTGCCGGTTGTGTTCGACGACCTGGATCAGTTTCTCCGCCCTGCCCTGCCTGAGGTAGTCGGCCCAGGCCGCTGGCGCCTCGGAGCCCGGCAGATCGTGTTGACGTCTGAAACCGAGCAGCCGATCCTCCAGCGTCAGTAACCGACAATCCGGCCAGCCGGCAGCAAACAGGCGGCGTACCGGATGTAGCAGATCGAGATGCGGCAGTTGCGTAAAGCACTGCGGCACAGCCTGCATCCGGTAGCGGGTGAGCAGTAAAGGCAGGTCAAAGCTCTTGCCGTTATAACTGACCAGACGGTCATCGAGGCTCAGCGCCTGGGAAAATGACTCCAGCATGGCGGATTCCCCGCTGAAACGGGTCATCAGATACTGCGTTACCACCAGAGCGTCCTCATCCACCAGCGCCATGCCGATCAGAAAGGCAACGGTGCCACTGCCTCCAGAAAGACCGGTGGTTTCGGTGTCGACGTAGACTTGGCGCAGGTGAGCCTCCCGCCCCTCCCCCGGCAACCGCAGACTGTTTCGCAGCATGGCCAGGGAGCGCTGACCCAGCTTGCCTTTGAGGCTCAGCCGCTGCTCTATTTGGATTACCCCCTCGGCAATCCGATACCCCTTTAGCCGCTTGGCCAGCTGTTCATCCGAGGTTCTGCTTTCACTCGCAGCCGGTTCGGCGGTGATGCGTGCCGTCCTGATCCCTGCCAGCCGCTGCCGCAGCGGGGAATCGGAAGTCGATGCGGGCCGGGGTTTTCGTTCCTTTCCCGCCTGCTCCTGCAACAGTGAAAGTCTGGATCTAAGCGTCATCTTCGGATACCAGCAGCAGCACCTTCAGTGCCGCCTCCTTGGGTGAATAACCACGCACCTCATCGCTGGCCAGTATCGGACCGATGCAGCTCGGACAACCGTAGGCACAGCCGCACTCCGAGACCAGTTGTCGGGCATCGGAGACGATCTCAGAGCGGTCCTCGTAGAGGGGCGCGGTAATCCCGATGCCGCCGGGGTAGTTGTCATAGAGAAACAGGGTCGGCGTGAAGTGATCCAGCTGGGCCGGGTCGATCGCCTCGTCCTGCGCGCTTCTCAACTGCCCACGGCCATTGGCGCCCACGGTGGCGAACCAGCGGGCATTGCCGTCACCCACTGCACGGCCGATGTCCCTCGATTCCGACAGCATGCGCATGGCAGCAACGATGTGCAGGGCATAACCGGCCCCGAGAAAACCATCCAGCGCGATCTGACGGCTGTCGAAGGCGGCCTCCAGCGCCTGCGGATTCACTTGCCACCAGACCGCGGTGGTATGCATCTCCTGGTCCGGTAGATCGATGTTGCCGTAGCCCACGTTCTCATGGCTGTAGTAGCGGATCTTCTTGTAGCCGGCGAAGCGCTTGACCAGATGCACCTCACCCTGCGCCACGGCCTGCTGCGTCTGTTTTGCCTCTTCGAAGCGCTCAAGGATTTTCAGCCGGGTATAGTCGATGGCGTCGGTGTAGTAGTCGGCTCGGGTGCGGGTGACAAAGGCCTTGCGCCCCTCCCAGTCCAGCCGCTCTACCTGGTAGGGAGTCGACTGAATCATGTAGATCGCGCCTTCGTAGAGGGTCATGGGGGCAGAGCTGTAGTCGACCTCGGCAATCACGCTCTGCTTCCCTTCGCTGGTGTCGATCACCAGGAAATTACCCTCCGCCACCGAGCGCAGGCTGACGCTGTTGGCGGGGTAGCTATCGGTCATCCAGTGCCACTGATCGCCTTCCCGATGGACGACACCGTGCTCTGCCAGATAGGCGAGCATGTCGCCCAGGTCTTCATTGCCGAACGCTTCACCTTGCCGAAACGGCAACTCGAAAGCGGCGCAACGGATGTGATCGAGCAGGATCAGCAGTTGATCCGGATCGATACGCGCCTGCTCCGGCGAGGCGCCGAGGAAGAAGTCCGGGTTGCGAATGATGTACTGATCGAGCGGCAGGCTGCTGGCTACCAGCACCCCCACCGCAGTGCGCTGACGCCGCCCTGCCCGACCCAGGCGCTGCCAGGTGCCGGCGATGGTCCCGGGATAGCCGTTGAGCACGCAGAGGTCGAGGGCGCCGATGTCGACCCCCAGCTCCAGGGCCGAGGTGGAGACCACACAATCGAGCTTGCCCTCACGTAGCTTGCGCTCCATGGCGCGACGCTCGGTCGGCAGATAGCCGCCGCGGTAGGCAGCCACCCTGGCCGGATAGCGTGGGTCCTTGTCAAAGGCATCCTTCAGATACTTGGTCAGTACCTCGACCATCAGGCGCGACTGGGCGAAGACGATGCTCTTGAGGCCCTGTCTGAGCGCCAGCTTGGCGATACGGGTGGTCTGGGAGCGGGCCGAGGCACGAATGCCCAGATCCGGGTTGATCACCGGTGGATTCCACAGCAACAGATGCTTGGCTCCCTGGGGTGCGCCGCTATCGGTAATGGCGTTGACCTCAGCGCCGATCAGCTCGCCTGCCAGCTGCGCCGGATTGGCAATGGTGGCGGAGCAGAGAATGAAGAGAGGATCAGAGCCGTAGAAGCGGCAGATTCGTCGCAGCCGCCGCATCACATTGGCCACATGGGAGCCGAAGACGCCCCGGTAGCTGTGCATCTCATCGATGACCACATAGCGCAGGGACTCGAAGAACTGGGCCCACTTGGTATGGTGCGGCAGTATGCCCTGGTGCAGCATGTCCGGATTGGATACCACGATATCGCCACGGGTTCGCACCGCCTTGCGCGCGTCCCCGGGTGTGTCGCCATCGAAGGTAAAGGCCTTTACACCCAGCTCACCGGCCTCATTCAGGGCAGAGAGCTCCGCCACCTGGTCCTGGGCCAGCGCCTTGGTGGGAAAGAGATAGAGTGCCTTCGCTTTCTCCTGCAGAGCGGCCTGCAGTACCGGCAGGTTGTAGCAGAGGGTTTTACCAGAAGCGGTGGGGGTGACGATGACCGTGTGTCGGCGCGAACGAACCGAGGCCCAGGCAGCCGCCTGATGGGTATAGAGACGCTCGACCTGGCGCTGGCGCAACGCCTGGGCAAGTCTGTGATCGAGATCTTCCGGCAACGGGCTGTAATCCCCCGACTTTGCCGGTATCACCAGCTCGCCGGTGATTCTGGCGCCATACTCTGCTCGCAACCGTGACGCCAGCAGGTCGGCCGGGTCTCTCGCTGCCGTGGCGGTCAGGTTGTCGAGGGCTTCAGCGGGAATACTCATAGACGGTTCTCTTTCGGTTCTCTTTGTGTAGAATAGAGAACAAGTGGAGAACAAATCAAGGTTTATTATGAAATTGACCCGACGCCAGCAGGAGATCTACCAGGCCCTGCGCGACAATCAGGACCAATTCGAACACCCGCCGACCTACGATGAGCTCTGTCAGCTACTGGGTCTCAGTTCTCGCGGCTCCCTGCACAAGCACATTCAGGCTCTGATCCAGGCAGGCCTGGTGGAGCCGATGGAGGGACAGCAGCGAGGCATCCGTCTGTTGCAGACTGAAGAGGCTGACGGCATCCCCTTCCTCGGCCGCATTGCCGCCGGTAAACCCATCGAGGCGATCAGCCAGACCGAATTCATGAAGGTACCCGACGAACTGCTGGGCCGAGGCCCCTGCTACGCACTCGAGGTAACAGGCGACTCCATGATCGAGGAAGGCATCTTCGATGGAGACTATGTGATCATTGAGCAGCAGGACCGGGCCGACAACGGCGACATTGTCGTTGCTTTGGTCAATAACGATGAGGTGACCTTGAAAAGAATCGAACAGAGGCCCGACGAGGTGATTCTCTATCCAGCCAACGCCGCCATGGCCGCCATGGTCTACCGACCGGATGAGGTTCAAATACAGGGAATACTGCGCGGGCTGATTAGAAACTACCGCCACCAGAGTGTAAAAGCCAAGCGCAGGTAAATACCTTAAGAGTGGCTGTCAATAGATAACACCTTTCAGATAACCCAAACCCTACAGGAGTTTGCTAATAATCTCAGCGTACCCAACGGCGTTGTCATCATGGTCAAGGGAATAGCCATTAATGGTAACGATGCCATGCCGGTAACCCTGAGATTTTTTGGAAATCCACATTCAACTGCTGATACCAGGTTGATATAAACCACCCCAATTTGGTCTGATGCTTTAATTACGATAAATGGGTGTGTTTACAAATCAAAATCGATTTTGAATTTCTTGATATTCATTTTTTTGGCGTATGAGAACTGACATATCTCGTTGCGCCCCAGTGTTTTGAATGCCACCAAACCTTCATGATCAAAGCTTGGCTCCAGGTTTCTATAGGTTTCATCATACTCACTTTTTGCCCGCACCGAGACAAACTTGTTTTTACCTTTAATTAATCGTATATAAAATTTACCATCTTCAAATTTAACAACTTTTGCTTCAAATCCGTCTCCTTTGATTGTATCGCCAACAAATAGAGATTCGACCTCGATAAAGTTGATTTTCTCGGGAAGCTTTAAAGTGACCTTTCCAGAAAATGATTTTAGCTTGGCATTTTGCTGATTGATTCCAAGTAGAGCATATTCTCTGTCGTGAAAATAAGAATCTTCCTCATCGAACACTGGGTGAATGTCCCAATTAATGGATGTTATTCCGTTGAAAGAAAAATGTCTGTTATTTTCTATTTCGAGCTTTTCTTCCGCTGTAGGTCTTTTATGAATAGTTCCATCATCTAGTTTCACTTTGTTGATTTTGAGTGTCATCGAGGTACTACTGGTCTGAAATATCTCTTCATGAGGCGTTAAAATAATAAAATCGAGAACCACTTCAGAATTTCCATGATCCTTCGAGAGATATATCTCAAACGGTGCATTTAATTCGATTTTGTCCCACTTTCCAGATTCAATTCTGGATTTAATATATCCAGATGACTCTATGCTATTCCAGTGATCTTTTTCATTGTCAAAATACCGGGCCTCCATTTCTGACAAGGTCACAGGTGAAATTTGTTTGCTGGATGTATGCTCTATAAGTTCGGGATGTCGAAATTCCGCTGGAAGCCTGTATCCTGTTGGCTGATGCATAAATCTGTCTACATAGTAAACTTCAAGGCTCTCGATATTTCCGCGAACATAGTGAGTCATTGTTTTTCTTTTCAAGCCATTTGGCAACTGATCCGAGCGCTTTGAATTTCCATTGATATACAATGCCTGACCATCTTTATTCAAAGCGCGAATCTCGAGAATTGGGTCATTGAGTCCAGACTGCATATAGGAAAACGAATGTTTGGCCAATTCCAGGAGTTTAAAATTAGCGTCATTGAGCCGCACTCTTTTTCCAACATCTTTTCGAGTGAAGTGCTTTGAAGCGATTTCTGTGGGAAAGTTTATTAACATGTTCCCGGAAATTGATTCAAGATCCCGGTGAGTTTTGTTTTTATCTAGTAAAATTGATCGAGTGATACTTCTATTTTCACCGAGATTTGTTGAGTCGTCAGTTCTGAAATCCCCGCAGTTTTTATCAACGCTGATTTCTTCATTCGATGAACTGCGCAGATTCGGAGACATAAAATCTATATAATTACCTACCCATTTCAAATTGGTGGGGATCTGGTTTATTAACTCGAGAGTAATACCGATCTGTTGTTCTTCCTTGTCTACAAACCATACTTTTTTAGTTCCGCTAACCAAGCCTGGCGACAGCGCCTGATATAAGTCATCCGTTGCTTCACTTGAGAATTCCCACATATAGTACTTCTCTTTGTAGCTGGTGAGGTCTTCGATTATCGAATCCTCTTCTTCACGATCATCACTGTCATCCGAGAAATCCATTCCGTCTTCCATAAGAACACTGGGAAACGTCATTATGAAGCTTTCGATATCAGATATGAGATTGTCATAGAAGAAGGTTAAGATTTCGTTCGAGACGCTCGCTTTTAGAGTAAGATGACCATTCTCCTTTTCAATCAATAAGCTTTTTATAATTTTAGCCAACTCGCGCCCTTCAGCCTGTTTTGTGTTTTCCAATCTGCTTGCCAGATCATTCAGTTGCTTTTCAAGCTCAGCATATAAGGTTTCTGTGGCAAGGCTCTCTTCTCCTGTATTGAGCGTCAGGGTATATATGGTATCAGTGCCCTTCTCGATCTTAACCTCTGCGCTCAAGATATTGTCTAATGCAGTATCGTAATCGAGGCTACCTATAAATCCAGAAGTTAGTTCCCTGTATTTTTGAAGATCAACAATATGCGTAAGATGGTAGGTATTTTTTATGTTGTACTTTTGTTTCCAAAGGCTTGTCTCTGATTTATTCAATAACACTGATTTAACGTCATCGAATTCACCTATCACAATAGAGTGTTTATCAATGTAAAAATATATAGGCTGGTATGGAGTGCAATCTTCCTCATTAACAAATCGAAAAGAATAGATGGTGTAATCACCAACCTTTGTCTCTTTAAAGTCGTCAAACGTCTTCGCCTTTTCAAGAATCCTGTCTGTTTTAAGGGATGGAAATTCAGAGTATCCACCCCATATCGAATCAAGATACTCACCATTTTTATTCTGCTTGATTAACTCTACCGAATACATATGACTTAGATAGTTGGTATGAGTTACGTCAGTAATATTTATACCCAACTCGCTCATAAAATATGGCCCATTGTAGCCATATATTGACGGCAAGGCATCGATAGCCTGAATGTCAAGAATTGTTTGTTCAAAAATGCTGGATTCGCTGATATTAGTAAATGAGTAGGATATTACACCGCTCGCCAGCGACATTTTTTTCTCGAATAGTTCAACTCTATCTTTTGCTTCGTGATCTATGATGGTCATTGAGTCTTCCAAAACATTACTTGAATATGATTTTTGTGTAGTAAATAAACATCCACATATCGTAAATATTAAAATAAATATTTTCATTTTATTCTATTGAAAGGGGTTTTTGATTTTCATCCATTCTATGTTCGCATGCCACGATGTCAATCGTTCTTCACCATTTTATTTCGCCAGATATGTGATATAGCAAGATATTTTTTGATCACATATTTAACAAATATCTTGTATCGCCAAGCCCACTACAGTTCTAAAGTAGAGTCAATCAAGACAGCGAAATAGAGTCAGACTCCAATGATCTGAATACAGATAATATCACTTGCTTACAGGGTACCGAGTGAGCCCACATGCATTTTCGCCCGCAGATTCGGTGTACTAGGACGACCATGGTTGAACTAGGGAGTTTCCTTGAATTTACGCTTAACCTAAGTCTCTAGGCCCTGTTAAGCATAAGGAGAATAGCCATTACACCCCTGCCTATCACTGCAGAAAGCTGGAGGCAGGAAATGAAGGACCTTGTCGACAATCACCTGATCTTCGATACGGGTGATCACTTTAGCTCTGCCGCCATACTTCGGGCAGTCGACACATCGATAAGGTGAATTGATGCTGAGCATCAGGAGATGGGGGCACTGGGGCATGTTGAGCACCCGCTTATACGTCCCTGTAGCGCTCGCAGCGACTTGGAATAGCAGGCCATTCCAAGGAGTTGCAACGCCGCCACCAGGGTGCAATTCACGCTATAACGTTACTCACCCAGTGGATGACTAAGCCCATCGAATACTATTTATAGAAAAATAGTAACTGATTCACAGAATGGTGCGGTCAATTGAGCCGTTGATAGTACTCCCCCTGGTCGCACCCACCACAAGTGTGTGGATTAAAACGGCCGCCACCCCAGGGACTGTCCGATGGCATCAAAGGGCCAGGTGAGCTAGATGGCCGGAAGCAGGCAGCTGTAGACCCAACAGCATTGGGACTTTTCACTCAGCAGCCTCCGAGGAAGAGGCTGCTGGGTTGAAGCCTGGATCAAGTTACCAGCGGCGGTCTGAGACGCTGTGACACCGGCTGCCTGCGCAATTCCCCTCGTTTCCTAGGTATCCATTTCTATGTGCCCTGACGCCTTCTCCGTAATGACAACCCCCGCACGTGGGCGCATAGACTGGATACGGCCATGAAATGGTCTCGCTATTGCTGGTATGGCAGCCAGTGCATTTAAAATACGCCCGATGATTACCAGGATAGTTACCGCCGACATGCGTGTAGGTCGGGGTTGTGGTCCATTCACCGGTGGGATGACAGCTGTCGCACAGCTGCCGTGTGGTGACAAAGTGCCCAACCGGCATATCTGCACCGCAGGTGACACTGTCGCAGCTGTTCTGAATACCATCCGGGAATGGGTCAGCGGCACTCACCTTATAGGGGTAGGCGAAACCTACGATATTGGGCATGCCGATAATCGAAGGTGCATCGACTCCTGGAGAGAGGGGGCCGATAAATAGCTTCCTGAACAGCTTGTCTCTCATATCTCCCTGCCAAGGAATAAAGCCCTTCGAGGATGCATAAGTGTAAGTTACCGGTGGATAGTAATCCAAGGTATTCGGTCTGGGTGGAGGAGTGGCCATCCATTGATGATTTCCGTCCAAGCTTTCAAAAGCTTGTGCTACCGCATTATTCAGACCTCCCATGTACTGTAGATAGTCACGGGACTGCGAGGCCAACGCCAGTTGCTCGAATTCACTCGCATTCAGTAATGCCATCTTGGCGAGCACCACCGCATCATATGCCACGGCGTATCGTTGCGGATCGAAGCTTCCTGAAGTCAGATGCATCTCCGCTTTAATCCGGTCGGCAAGATCCGGAATCATCAACAAGCCCTTTGGCGTAGTTGTTGTTTCAGGTCTTGTGAAATAGTCATTCAAGATGTCGTCAGTCACATTCACTCCCAGCATTTCGATTAGCTCACGTATTTCAGGAGGAAGCGCATCGGCAATTTTATCGGAGACCTTCTGCTTTAATTTATCGACGAGCTGATCAATAGAATTATCACGTAACTCGATCAAGTCCCGTGTGCTGGGTAGGCCAACCTGCGCACCAACTGAAGTCGCTTCGTCAATGATCAGAATGATATTTTCGATGGATTGCTTAACCTGCGTTAATGAATCCCTGAACTCGCAGTTGGAAACCGAACTCGGCGCGCCGATGAGCTGCAAATGGTAGCAGCCGAACCAGTTCTCGATCGGTTCAAGATTGCTGGCGTCCGGATTCATAGTGTTGACCATGGTTTGAGTAACAGCCTTTATGTAAGCTGTCATAGCCAAATCGATATCGCTCCGCCAACCACGAAGAACTGCTTGCGTGGGGGAGACGTCGGCACCGATAGTCTGTTGCAGGTCAAGCAAGGCGTTCGTGACCTTCACGACCGAATCGGCGGCTTTTGTGCCCTCGACTCGGACTTCTATGGTTTTATCGATCAGATCATTCTTTAAATTCAGGGCCTTTTGTTCAAGCGCATCGGCTACGTCTAAAATGGCATTGTTCGTAGCAATAATTGCTTTTCGATCAAGGTTGCATTTTGCATCATCCACCCAACGCACGGTGGGAAAGCAGCCATACCATTCACACTTAATATCAGGAACCGGTATTTTCGGGCAATTCGGTGGATCTATAAGTTCAGCCAATTTCCTGCGCCATGCCTGATGATTGTCGAGCCAGCTCCTCTCGGCGTCTTGCATGGCGTTGACAGAAGAGGTCAATCGTGAAAAGAGTTGGCTGTCGTACTTTGACAATCGCAAATAAAGGGCGTCACTGTATGCCTGTACATCGTCGGCGCCGCTATTTAGCTTATCTATAACCCTCTGAGCCTCATTGACGATCTTGTCGGCTTCTTCCTGTGTCAATACAATGTCGAAATAGGCCGCGACGATCTGGGTCACCGCAACATCGATTTCATGCCATATCCCTGCTTCCGCCAATTGGTCTACACCCTTCCTAAAGTCGTAAAAGGCCACCAGATGCGAGGCGTAAGGAACTTTACGGTACTCGTTTTGTACCGCATCGTTGTAAATTAACGTATCTCTGACAAACTCGGCATAGTGATCGTCGAGGTGGATTGCCTGCCAGGGCGCGCCCACAGCCTGGCCGTATGAGTCTTTCAAAGGTGGCGTGAGCTTGGCCAGATAGCTTTCAAGGATGAAATGGCGTTGCTCCACCAGCGTTTCGTCCGTCAGATCGAAGATATCTCCCGCGTATTGATTGATATAGGTGTGTGAAAATATATCGGCGGCTGCATGGCTTAAATATCCGTAGACGAAAGACTTCGCGCGTTCACTATAGCCGGTATTCGCCAACATATATTCCAGCCAGTCATTCGTCTGCCAGCCAATGTTGTTTCCCCGATCATCCTTGATGCCAGGATGAATCACCGTCTGACCGACAACGGCATCAGGCGTGGCATCCGGGCCAAGATTACCGATCAGAAACTCATTCTTGTTGTCCAGGATTGCGTTCTTAACATCCGCATCAATGGCTATTTTGACGTCTTTGTTGCCAAGCTGAAAGGTCAGCATTCCGTCATCTTCGAGATCGTTGATGACTTGTTGGCCGACCCAGACATGGGTGTCTACTTTGAAGGCGTATACCGCTGTGGCGATGAAAAACAGCAACGGCGCAGCAAGCCAAGGCGTTAGCTTAGACATGTTTATTCCTAAATAGAGTTATAAAAAATCTAACCGGTCGTCGTGTTTAGAGCATGGACTGAGATCGGCTGAAAGTTTCGTTTATTTGATGATCCAAGGAGCAGCGGACTTGGTCGGTTATCTTTGCGAACGAGATTGGTAAGGGGGGGTAAACGATCTGATTATCCAGCAGTTGTGCTGACTTGGCTGACAGATAGACCTTTGTGTTGGCGATGGTGCTATTGAGTGCGTGACCGAGCGAGAATTTGAGCGACACCTACGTGCTCCTCCGTGAGTAACATCTTTCCAATTGTACAGCTATCGAAACTACCACAAAAATCCAGTAGTCGAAATGATTTAGCATACGTATGTTTTCAAAATATGTGTGAATTATATCTTAGAAAAATGAACTGTCCAGTCTTGTCACAGAAAGCTCGAATACGCCTTCCAGTTTATTAATATCCAGTAACATTTCGTATTGTTCAATGTATGAATTCCTTAGCGTTGACATTCATCCATTTCCGTGTCCCCCAGCCTCACTTACACCTGCTCGGAGGTGCTTTTTATAAATGAATTTATTCGTGATTGGCGCGGTAGGAATGGGAGAGCAGTGATTGGACGACAAGGCTAATCGGCATCCTCTTCATTCGATTCTCCCGACACAATTTTGCCATAGTCACGAATTACGCGATTCGATCTGCGAAGTTGTAAACGTCTGGATGTAAGGAATAACTAAGCTGTTACGACTTACCACAAGAATACACTTCCCCTCCTCGCCCCCATTCAACAATGACATTCGAGTATTGAAATGAATAACGCTTTCAACCGCTTCCTGGCAGGAACCATCATTCTAGCCATCGTCCTGCAACTACAATGGCCGAAATCAGCCTGGGTTGTGCTCCTGATTTTTCCTTTTATAGTGATCGGTTTATATGACCGTTTTCAGTCGCAGCACAGCATAAGGAGAAATTTCCCCTTGTTTGGTCGTGCCCGCTGGGTCATGGAATCTCTACGCCCCTACATCAGACAATATTTCGTTGAGTCTGATACTGACGGTATCCCAATCAGCCGCATGTTCCGAAATGTGGTCTATCAACGTTCAAAGGACGAACTTGAGACCGTTCCTTTCGGCACCAGGGTCGATACCTATAAAAGTGGATACGAGTGGATGGGACACTCTCTGTCGGCCATCGATGTAAACGATGTGGGTGATCTGCGTATCATGGTTGGTGGTTCCAGCTGCAGAAAACCCTACAATGCGAGCATTTTCAACATCTCCGCCATGAGTTTTGGAGCCTTGAGTCCGAATGCCATTCTTGCTCTGAACTTAGGCGCCAAACTGGGTGGATTCGCACACAACACCGGTGAGGGCGGCATCAGCGCCTATCACCTGAAACATGGCGGGGACCTGATATGGCAAATCGGTACCGGCTACTTCGGCTGCCGTGATCATGCAGGGCATTTTTCAGCAGAGGCTTTCACTGAAAAAGC
>JARRNY010000023.1:0-30081 GCA_037384445.1 Candidatus Thiodiazotropha sp. | reverse complement strand
CTGGTTGGGCTGGCATCAGTAAAGGCACTGCCATTCCTATCCACACCAAACCAAGGGGTGTAAAGCGCTTTGTTTGGGTCAGTAAACGTCGTAGGATCATATGCCAGTACGTTATAACCGGCGCAGAGCTCCAGAATCTCTGTAGTATTGTCAGGCGTGAAATCGAGATTACCGCTGCCACCCAGGCCATCGCGGCGCAGCACCTCCCAATCCATACTTCCCGAGTCGTCCAGCAGAAAGAAGATATTCGGTTGCACCGGCGCGGCGAGAAACAGGGGCAGTTGCGATAATACTCCAGGCGCAGCCTGAAGCTGACCAGCGGACAGTGCAAGCAGACCGGACACGAACCCCAACAGGATAGCTGACCCACGACTCGATCTTGAATTATGCATTTCGTCTCTTCCTGTTCGTATAATCATGGCACCCTCTCCTGATATCAAAGGGTTAACAAAACGTGGCTCTGCACGACTTGCCGCGAAACCCCTTCCTGACCCCATCCAATGACAGTGATTCGGAAGGCCTGTTGTTCCCCTGACAGATCATAAGCATCCACTTGTACGCTCGACTCTTTGACAGGCCCAATGTACTCAATGATGAATTGCGGCTGCCGACTTACCGTCATGTCAAATGTATCGAGCGTGTTGCCCTCCAATGTACCCCCCAGAGTGGCAAAACCTTTGGGCAGAGCACATCCAGCACCGCCGCTACACCAGTTAGCTTCGTTCCGCGGATCAAATTGGCAATTTATATCACCGCCACATACCTCGACCGTGTTGGGGGTGGAGGCATCTTGCGTGGTATAGAGTCCATCTGACGAGGTACTGGTCGTAAACGCTGAAGTGTCTGTCACATTGTCATACAGCCATTGCTCAGCGACACGCAAACCAAACTCAGCGGCCTCGAAGGCAGTTGTCGAGTGATAGTAGTTGCCTGACATCTTCTGTTCGAGCACAGAGTTGCCGACTCCTGATACCGCAAGCACCGTCATCACAAGCAGCAGCATCAAAACAATAATCAGCACTGCCCCCTTCTGCTTTTTCCGGGTAGTGGCGCCGCGCATAATGTGCCGTCTGACAGTCAAGCTTTTTACGCCATGTTTCATATATCCAGCCCCATATTTCGCAGCTTGGTGGTAAATGTGTAGTCGCGCGTTACATCCACGCCATTCTGCTGAGTGACAATCATGGTTAAAGTGACTTTCAAACTGGTGATATCGTTGACCTTCAAACTTCCTGACCAAGCCTGGTAAGTATCCGCATTGCCATCCGAAAGGGCTGAGTCGATACCATAGAGAATCTGCATATCCGTGACATTGTCGAGCACCAACTGCTTGGAGCCTCCGCTCCGGGTTTCATACAAACCCGTCACGCCACTGACCGTATCGATCTCGTAGGTCACACTCGTGCGCTGATAGACCGAAGCGGTTTGCTCGCCAAGTCGGCCATAAGTATCACTCAAGTCATCACTGGTATTCGACACGCCACCAATGGGGACGCCCGCCACATGCGCGATACTGCCCACCGCAACGCCACTGGGCGAAGAGGTATCTGCCACACTGGTGACCAGAAAGATATTTGCCCGCTTGCAGTTGCCTACCAACAGGGTTACCGGCACGGGGGTGGCGGAGGAAAAGTTATCGGTCAGTGCTTTGTAGAGAGGTAGATCCTTGGAAACATACAGGGGACTCGACGGATTTGCACTGCCCTCGACAATGGGTATGCCTGACTCAGTCTCCGCATAAGTGACTGTGATCGAATCCGGGGCGCCTGCAATACCTTCGACACCCTGAATGACATCGGTAACACCCGCACCAGTGAGAAAAGCATCTACGGTGGTACTGTTATCTCTAAACGGCAGTGAACAACCGGTATATCCGACGGCGCTGAAGTCCTTATTAAAACGATCAGCGATAAAGCGGTAGTTTTCCTGCATCATGGAGATATCTTCTTCCAACCGGAACGACTCCTTGCTGCCCAGAAAAATAGAGGCTGCAGCGCCGATCACAAGCAGACTCAATGCGAGCGCGATCATGAGCTCAACGAGTGTCAGCCCTCGACAGCCGATTCTTGTCATCACGTATTTCATGGTTGAAAACTCAGTCTGTAGACCACGAGTGGCGTAGTATCATCTTTGTCATGATCCCAAGCGACTTTCACGGCAAATGTCTCTGATGTGCCATCGCACTCAGGATCCCAGGGGTCAGTTGCAGTGCCGTCCTTTCCGTCATTAGGCGTACTGTCCAGACATATAACGCCGACACCGCCAGGCAGCTGCTCCTCTATGGCGGTAATCCACTCATAGGCATCCGTTTGCGCAATCAGCGCAGGCGTACTACAGCCACTACTGATACAACCCGGATCGGTACCTGCGCTATCGATGAAATAATAGACTTGCGTCGATAAAAACTCATTCTCTCCCTTCGTATTTCTGACCCCCGCCAGATTGGCGCGAACCCTTTCCGCCCCCTCCCTGGCCAGCGATGCTGCGACGGAGCTTTCCAGTGCCACTTGATTGCCCCGCAAGGAGTTCAGCTGCAGTCCGGCCACCCCAAGCAGACCTATCGAAAAAATCACAACCGCTATCAGAACTTCCATCAAGGTAAAGCCAGCCGAACGAGACCTGCGGCCGGCGAGATTGATCTGTTGTTTGATCCCCATCATCTTTCCTCAAAAACAGGCTACGTGATCCAAACTCGGCCGCCCCATTATGGAGACCGTGATCTGCCGAGCCTGATTGGCGTGGCAGTCACTCTTCTTGAAGGCGAATTGAATCGACGCGCCCGTTACATTGCCGCCTGCCGAATCGAAGCGAATGGAATTCGGCGATGTGCTCTCAAAGGCCAGGTTGGCGCGTTCATCCGCAGGAATCCGCCAGACCTTAAGAATCGTATCGCCCGTATTGAAGGTAGAGTTACTGTCATCATCGAGGAAGACAACCCAGCCATTATTCCAATCGTTGCCGGAACAGCCGGTTTGATTGGTATTGCTGGCACAAATGGTCACCGAACCAGCCCGAGTCACCGCTTCACTGCGGGCCAGGCGAATCGCGCCGACAAGATCATTCGCATAGCCTGCCGCCTGATTGCTCGATACCATGGTCATGATTGACGGCAGGCCGATGGCAAGAATGACGATCCCAACGGCGAGGGTGACCATCAGTTCGATGAGTGTGAAGCCAGATTGCGTTTTCATATCCATTCCTATAGCAGATGCGAGCTCATCAAGTGATATGTTAGTCGACGAAGTGCGTCATTTTACCGACAAGTGGCAGTTCATTGACATACGACCTTAGCGTCCAGCCGATCCAAACATAAACCAAAAAGATCAACAATCCAGGTTTCTCGCTATACAGAGCCACACGAACCCGCCCATAATTGAGAGCCAGCTCACACATTACCCCCAATCAAACAGCCAACAATATGCCTGACTTCATCATCATAGGTGGCGGCCTGATCGGCATGCTCACCGCCAGAGAACTGGTTAACGCCGGTTATCGCGTCACCCTGCTGGAGCAGGGCACGACAGGACGCGAATCCTCCTGGGCCGGCGGCGGAATTATCTCGCCACTACACCCCTGGCGCTATGTCGACCCCATCACCAAACTCGCCGCCTGGGGACAACAGCGCTACCCAACCCTTTCGCAGTCCCTTAAACAGGAAAGCGGTATCGACCCCGAATATTGCCGAAACGGTTTGCTGATACTCGAACCCGAGGAACTGGACGTGGCACTGCAGTGGTGCGACAAAACCTCCCAGTCAGCCGTCCAATATGGCACCGAGGAAATCACCCGCTGCGAACCCTCACTCCAGGATCCTCCCGAAAGGGCGCTATGGATGCCTGAGGTGGCTCAGGTACGCAACCCACGCCTGGTCAAGGCCTGTTACGGCGCCATCGAAGATCGCGTCGAGATTCACCAGCAGACACCCGTTACCCGGTTCCTGACGGCCCAGGGGCGGATCACTGGTGTGGAGACCTCTCAAGGGCGGATGACGGCCGGGAGCGTCATCGTTTGCGCCGGAGCCTGGAGTGGCAACCTGCTCGAAACCTATCTACCCAATCCCCGCATCGAGCCGGTCCTGGGACAGATGATCCTCTATCGCTCCAGTCCCGACGCCATCCGGCGAATCGTGCTGCATCGGGATCGATACGTCATCCCGCGCCGCGACGGCCGCATACTGGTCGGCAGCACCCTTGAGTATCGAGGATTCCAGAAGCAGACCACCCAGGCGGCAAGAGATGAACTCTCTGCCTATGCACAGGAGCACTTCCCCATTCTCCGGGATGCCCAAATCGAACACCACTGGGCCGGTCTGCGCCCCGGCTCTCCCCTGGGGATCCCCTATATCGGCCCCATACCTGGGGTCCAAGGTCTCTATGTCAACGCGGGGCATTTTCGCAATGGTGTTGTTCTCGGCCCCGCCTCTGCCCGCCTGATGGCTGATCTGGTTCTCGGACGAGAACCGATAGTCCCCCCGGCGCCATACGCGGTAGAGGCTACCCGAGAGTGAACAGCTGGACCCCGGATCAACTAGGTGACTATAATTGCCGCCTTTCGGCCGATGTAGCTCAGTCGGTAGAGCAACTGATTCGTAATCAGTAGGTCGGCGGTTCGATTCCGCCCATCGGCTCCATTTTTTAACACTCGCTACCCGCCATCGCCCCGACCGGCACTCCTGTCTCTCAAAGCGGCCAGGTGGAACACGACAGACTATGCGCATTTTCAAGATCGTTTTCCTCAATCAGGGAAAAGTGTATGAAATCTTCGCCCGTTCGGTACGCCAGGGTGAGCTCTACGGTTTTGTCGAAGTCGAGGACCTGATATTTCAGGACAGCAGCTCCCTGGTGGTCGACCCCTCAGCCGAAAGACTCAAGGAGGAGTTTGCAGGGGTCCATCGCACCCGCATCCCGATCCATCATTGCGAAAGCGCATTGCCCGTAGCGCCGGCAATTTTGAGAATAGCGCTATTCTCAACTGCCGATCGAGTCCGCCATGCCCAACAGCCACCGACTCTCAATCCTGACTCTCTGCCTGGTTCTCGGCGCCTGCTTTGAGCCGGAAGAGCCCGATGCACAGTCCATGCAACAACCCTCCCTCCTCGCCGCAGCAGAGCAAGGGGATCTCCCCGGCATCAACCGCCTGATCACCCAAACGACAGAAGTTGATATTCGCGACGCCTGCCTGTGGACGCCATTGATGAAGGCGGCCCTGAATGGCCACCGGGAAGCCGCCCGCCGCCTGCTTGAGGCTGGC
The DNA here is from genome assembly GCA_037384445.1 of Candidatus Thiodiazotropha sp. GTDB lineage: Bacteria > Pseudomonadota > Gammaproteobacteria > Chromatiales > Chromatiaceae > Thiodiazotropha. The sequence continues at coordinate 24,831 of JARRNY010000023.1, read as the reverse complement.
GCCGACGTCAACCTGACCGACAAGGGGGGCTACTCGGCCCTGATGCTGGCCGCGTCGAACGACCACGACGATCTGGTGGAGTTACTGCTGTCAGCCGGCGCCGATCTTAACCAGGTCGAACAGACCGGCGGATTCACCGCGCTGATCTGGGCCAGCCAGCTCGGTCATACGGCATCGGTCAAACGTCTTCTTGACGCCCACGCCGACACCACCATAAAAGACTTCGACGGCATGAGTGCCAGCGACAGAGCACGCGAGAATGGACATCAGGATATCCTTGCCCTTCTCACCACCTCTGAGAAGGCGGTATCAGCGAGGTAAATTAGAATCCTCTAAATAACTGACCCATGTCATGCGCCTTTTTTCATTCGCCGTCTATGCTTGGCTTGTGACACTGCCTGATAAAAACTGCCAGGCCGGGAGGTAGATCTCATGTCGATTCAAATCACCAACGATCAGCAATTACGTGAGGCCCTCAACGACCTCACCCCGACACAACATCGGGAGCTGGGCGGCTTGTACGTCTCCAGCGTCAGCCACTTGAGCCCGGACCCACGCATTGCCCGCGCCCTGGAGGCCGCCGCAAAGCCCGACATCCCTGCCCAGGAGCTGGAAGAGGCGCATAAATCGGTCAAAGCCTTCGCCACCCAAAGCTATACCGCTTGTGGACGGGATGCGGACTGGGCCGCCCAGGCCGAGCACTTTGTCGCTGCCGCTGCGGCGGCCTGCCTCGCGCCGGAGGATCAGACCGGCGAGAGAAGCAACAATGCCTGGAAAGCCGCGATGCAGGCGCGCATGGCGAAAAACTGCGAAATGATCTTCAAGGATGCGGGCGAGCTCGCCAACGAGGCGGAAAAGCAGTATCAGATCGCGGAGAAATTTCTCAACGGATAGCGAACTCTCACAGTGGACGGCGGACTACTGCTTGCCGTCCATCAGGGTGATACCGTCAAGACCGTCGACCAGGGAATCCTTCGCCCGGGATGCCCCCAGTTTGATCATCAACCGCACGTCATTGGCCGAATCGGCATAGGCCAGGGCGTTCTCGTAGCTGATCACACCCTCTTCGTAGAGCTGATAGAGATGCTGATCGAAGGTGACCATGCCATGCTCGTTTGAGCGCTTCATCAACTCCTTCAGTTTGTGGATCTCCCCTTTGCGGATCAGCTCCGCAGCCAACGGGGTATTGAGCATCACTTCAATCGCGGCACGACGGCCGTGACCATCGGCTTTTGGAATCAACTGCTGGGCAACGATCGCCTTCAGATTGAGGGAGAGATCCATGAAGATCTGATCCCGCGCATCCTCCGGGAAGAAATGGATAATACGGTCCAGCGCCTGGTTCGCGTTGTTGGCATGCAGCGTGGAGAGACAGAGATGACCCGTCTCGGCAAATGAGATGGCGTGCTCCATGGTCTCCCGGGTACGAATCTCACCGATGAGAATGACGTCTGGCGCCTGACGCAGAGTGTTCTTCAACGCCACGCCATAGGATTCGGTATCCAATCCCACTTCGCGCTGAGTGATGATGCAGCTATTGTGGTCGTGAATGTACTCGATCGGGTCCTCGATACTGATGATATGGCCATCACCGCGGGTATTGCGGTAGCCGATCATGGCCGCCAGAGAGGTCGACTTACCGGTACCGGTAGCACCGACGAAGATCACCAGCCCACGCTTGGCCAGGGAAAGATCCTGCAAAATGGGTGGCAGATAGAGCGACTCCAGGGTCGGAATACGGGTTTCGATACGGCGCAGCACCATGCCGACAGCATCACGCTGAATGAAGGCACTGACACGGAAGCGCCCTAGCCCCTTGGCGCTGATGGCAAAATTGCACTCTTTGGTCTCGTCGAACTCTTTCTGCTGCGCATCGGTCATGATGCTGTAGGCCAATGCCTTGGTCTGCTTGGCGGTAAACGGGGTTTTGTTGACCGGATGAATCTTGCCGTCCACCTTCATGGAGGGCTCACGGCCCGCCGTTATGAAGAGATCGGAGGCCTTGTTCTTCGACATCATGGAGAGCAGCGGAGCCAGTTCCATTATTTAAATCCTCTTCGTCGCCATTTTTTACTTGTTCAGCTTATCCCAATAGTAGGTTACAGGACCGCGAACTACATCTGTTCCTTGTTCTGCGCCTTGGCCTTGGCATCCAGACGGCTGACGATGCCTTTCTGCACCAGCTCCTTGAGCGCCTGATCCATGGTCTGCATGCCATAGGCCTGACCGGTCTGGATGGCAGAGTACATCTGCGCCACCTTGTCCTCGCGGATCAGGTTACGGATGGCCGGTGTGCCCACCATGATTTCCCAGGCCGCGATACGACCACCACCGATCTTTTTCAACAGAGTTTGGGCAATAACCGACCGTAGCGACTCTGACAGCATGGAGCGCACCATCGATTTCTCGCCGGCCGGAAAGACGTCGATGATACGGTCGATGGTTTTGGCAGCGGAGCTGGTATGCAGGGTGCCGAACACCAGATGTCCGGTCTCTGCGGCAGTCAGCGCCAGACGGATAGTCTCCAGATCACGCAGCTCGCCGACCAGAATGATGTCCGGATCTTCACGCAGGGCGGAGCGCAGGGCCTCGGCAAATCCCAGCGTATCGCGATGGACCTCGCGTTGATTGATCAGGCACTTCTTGCTGGAGTGGACGAACTCGATCGGGTCCTCGATGGTGAGCACATGCGAGTAGTCGTTGTCGTTCTTATAGTCCATCATCGCCGCCAGGGTGGTCGACTTGCCGGAACCGGTCGGCCCGGTCACCAACACCAGGCCACGGGGCACGTCGACGATCTCCTTGAAGGTCTGCGGACAACCCAGGTCCTCCAGCGTCAGCACCTTGGAAGGAATGGTACGAAACACCGCCGAGGCGCCACGGGCCTGATTGAAGGCGTTGACACGGAAACGGGCCAGACCGGGGATCTCGAACGAGAAGTCGGTCTCGAGGAACTCCTCGAAATCCTTACGTTGTTTGTCATTCATGATGTCGTAGACCAGCGCATGCACCACCTTGTGCTCCAGCGCGGGCACGTTGATGCGGCGGATATCGCCATCTACGCGGATCATCGGCGGCAGACCAGCCGAGAGGTGCAGGTCCGATGCGTTGTGTTTCACACTGAAAGCGAGTAATTCAGCGATATCCATTCATTCCCCCGTTAATGCAACTGACAGCAGTTAGAAATGCTCCTAGTCATATCGACCCGAAGCCTGATAAGTTTAGGTCAGGTCCTGAGCGAACCCCCGCGACATACAACTCGCGACTTGAACAGATCTGTCAGCGACCCTATATGACAAGGGAAGTAATATACTAGCCGTGCAAACAAAAATCTTTCGAAATCCATAACAGTTTCACCAACGAAGTGCCTGAAGAGAAGACCCTGAACCACCGCTATGAAATGGTATTGAGCCGCATCGGCGAGGCGGAATCGGCTGCCGGGCGAGCGCTCGGCTCGACCCAGCTGCTCGCCGTCAGCAAGACTCGCAGTGCTGATGAGATACGCGCCCTGGCACAGTTGGGACAGCTGCAATTCGGCGAAAACTATCTGCAGGAAGCCGAAGAGAAGATCGATCAACTGCAGGACCTGGCCCTGGAGTGGCACTTCATCGGCCGCATCCAGAGCAACAAGACGCGTCCGATCGCCGAGCGCTTTGGTTGGGTTCACAGCCTGGCCAGCCTGAAGCACGCCAAGCGCCTCAGTGAGCAGCGTCCGGCGCAACTCCCGCCCCTCAACATCTGCCTGCAGGTCAACACCAGCGGCGAGGCAAGCAAAGACGGCTACGCCCCGGAGGAGCTGGAAGCGGTAATCGGCGACTACGCCGCACTGCCCAATCTGCGCCTGCGCGGGCTGATGACCATCCCGGCCCCCACCGAGGGAGCGCGGGAGCAACATCGCCCCTTTCAGCTGCTGCGCCGCCTGCGCGATCAACTTGCCACCCCCGATCACCCGCTCGACACCCTCTCCATGGGCATGTCGGACGATCTGGAGGCCGCCATCGCCGAGGGGAGCACCATCGTGCGTATCGGTACCGCTATTTTCGGCCCCCGGGCGTATAATCGTTGAACACCTGGCCACCCTGAGAACAAGGCATCAAGCGTACCCCTAACGAGCAGCATCCATCTACCAAGGTATGAAAAGACTGACCCGCATGACTAACAACAATCTCACCTTCATCGGCGGCGGCAATATGGCCAGCAGCCTCATCGGCGGCCTCATCGCCGATGGCTATGACAGTCGCCAGATCACCGTCAGCGACCCTGATACGGAACAGCTGGCACGCCTGGCGGCGCGTTTCGATATCCATACGGAAACCGACAACGACAAGGCCATCGAGCAGGCCAAGATCGTGGTTCTGGCGGTCAAGCCGCAAGCCCTGGAGAAGGTGGCCCGCGGGATCGCCGAGAGCATGGCCAGGGTCCGGCCACTGGTGATCTCCATCGCTGCCGGCATTCAGGAGACCGCCCTGCGCGAGTGGCTCGGCGGCGAGGTGGCGCTGGTGCGCAGCATGCCCAACACACCGGCCATGATCCAATCGGGCGCCACGGGTCTCTACGCCGGTCCCGGGGTCAGCGACGAGCAACGCGACATGGCAGAGAGCATACTGCGTTCTGTGGGCCTGACCCGCTGGGTCGACGATGAGTCGCTGATGGATGCGGTGACCGCCGTTTCCGGCAGTGGGCCGGCCTATTTCTTTCTCGTCATGGAGGCGATGGAAGCGGCCGCCAGTGAGATGGGGCTCGACCGGGAGAGCGCCCGCCTGCTAACCCTGCAGACCGCCCTGGGCGCCGCCCGCATGGCAATGGAGAGCAGTGACTCACCGGCCACCCTGCGCCAGAAGGTGACTTCGCCCGGCGGCACCACCGAAGAAGCGCTGAAAATTCTCGAAGAGGGCCATCTGCGGGAGCTCTTTGCCGCTGCCCTGAGTGGCGCTCAGCGCCGCTCCCGAGAACTCTCCAACCTGCTGGGACACAAAGAATCATGAGTGGCGGCTACCTCGCAAACCCGATCATCTTCCTGATCCAGACTCTTTTCGGGCTCTATATTCTCGCTGTGCTGCTGCGTTTCCTACTGCAGGTGGTGCGGGCCGATTTCTACAACCCCATCTCCCAATTCCTGGTCAAGGCGACCAATCCACCGCTGAAGGTGATGCGGCGAATCATTCCCGGATTCGGCGGTATCGATCTCTCTTCGCTGATACTCGCCTGGCTGCTGAAAAGCATCGAGATCCTGCTCATTCTCCTGGTCGGCGGCGGAGCGGTGAATCTGCTCGGCCCCCTGCTCTGGGCAATCCCGTTACTGGTCGAGCAGGTGATCAATATCTACCTTTTCGGCATTCTCATACAGGTCATCCTCAGCTGGGTCAGTCCCGGCAACTACAATCCGGCTGTCGGCCTGCTCTACAGCCTGACCTCGCCGCTGCTGCGGCCAGCACAGAAGCTGCTGCCTCCAATGGGCGGCCTCGATCTCTCTCCCATGCTGGTGATGATCGGCCTGGTCCTACTGAAGATGCTGTTGCTGCCTCCCCTGTTCGGTCTGACAGGCACCCCCGCCGCGATCACCTCTTTGCTGTGACCTGGTACCGCTGGGAGGGGGAGGATCTGATCCTGCGCCTGAGAGTGCAACCCAAAGCGTCGAGAGACGCCTTCAGCGGTCCCTACGGCGATGACGAGTACAAGATCACACTGACCGCGCCACCGGTCGACGGCAAGGCCAATGCCCATCTACTCAAATTCGTCGCCAAGGCCTTCGGCCTGCCCCGTTCCCAGGTAACACTTGAATCCGGTGCTCACTCCCGCAGCAAGTGCTTGAGATTAAAGTCCCCTACCCGACTGCCGATACCTCTGGGGAGTTGAGGCTGCACTCCCAAGCGTGCTCGGGTTTGGTAATGCACCGGACCTGGCGTATTATCTTGGCCCGGATGTGCGATGGGATAACAGCCTGTTCTGGCTGAATAATAATGGGAAGGCGTATGGATAAGGTACGATTTCAAGAGCAGCTGCAGGCCTATGAGCAGTGGAAAATGGACGTCATCAACACGATCGAGGAGTACGGTCCCTGGCTGGAAGAGAACGGCATGTCCTCCGAGGATGTGCAGCACCGTATCGAGCATACCCTGGATTCCCTGCGTAACGACAAGCTGACTATCGCCTTCGTCGCCGAATTCTCCCGCGGCAAGACAGAACTGATCAACGCCATCTTCTTCGCCGACTTCGGCCGTCGGCTGCTGCCTTCGGACGCCGGCCGCACTACCATGTGCCCGACCGAGATATTCTACGACGAGGCACGCGATGAAGCCTATGTGCGTCTGTTACCGATCGAAACCCGACTGCAGGACACCAGCCTTACCAAACTGCGCAAAGACACCAAGCAGTGGGTCCACTATCCACTCGAGACCGACTCCGTGGAGCAGATGCAGGCAGCGCTGAACGAGGTCATCCAGACCAAGACAGTGACCCTGGAAGAGGCCAAACACCTGGGACTCTACAGCCCGGACCTGCATCCCCACCAGAGCCAGCCACCGGAGATGGTCGAGATCCCCAAATGGCGGCACGCCTTGATCAGCTTCCCCCATCATCTGCTGAAAAAGGGCCTGACCATACTCGACACCCCCGGCCTCAACGCCCTTGGTACCGAGCCGGAACTGACCCTCAACATGCTACCCGCCGCCCAGGCCGTGCTTTTTGTGCTTGGCGCCGATACCGGCGTGACCCGTAGCGACATGGAGATCTGGCAGCACCATATCAAGGGTTTTCAGAGCGGCCGCCAGCGCGGCATGATGGTGGTACTGAACAAGATCGACACCCTGTGGGATGATCTGCGGGAAACCGACGACGTACACGAGGTCATACTTAACCAACAACGTGCGACCGCCGGATTGCTCGGTCTCGAACCCCGTGCCGTGTTCCCCGTCTCGGCCCAGAAAGGCCTGCTGGCCAAGATCAAGACCGACGACACACTGCTGGACAAGAGCGGCCTGCTCGACCTGGAGAACTACCTCGGACAGGATGTACTCGGCATCAAGCAGCAGCTCATTCTGGAAACCATCGGCTCCGATGTCGGCCAGATGCTGGATAACAGCCGCAGTCTGCTATCGGGCAAACTCAACGAAACCAAACGCCAACTGGAAGAACTGGAAGAGCTGAGCGACAAGAGCGATGACGTCATCACCAATCTGATGGAGAAGACCCGCACCGAACAGGCTCAATACATGCGCGATGTGGAGACCTTCCAAACAAGCCGAAAGCAGCTCAAACAGCAGGCTGACCAGTTGAGCCAGACCCTCAATATGGAAGCACTTGATGAGATCATCGAGCGCTGCCGCAAAGAGATGGCCAACAGCTGGACCACCAGCGGCATGAAGAACACGATGAAGAATCTCTTTGAAGAGATTCGCCGTACCATGCTCAACGTGGTGACCCAAAGCGAGCAGACCCGCAAGCTGATCCGCTCCATCTATCGCAAATTCCAGAACGAACACGGCTTTGCCGTTGTGCAGCCGAAGATGTTCTCTATCGTCAAATACCGGGTCGAACTGGAGCTGCTGCACCAGGAGGCGGAGGTCTTTCGCAACAGCCCGGTGACCGCCATGATGGAGCAGAACTTCGTCGTCAAACGCTTCTTCTCGGCACTGGTCAATCGCGCCCGCGAGATCTTCGAACACGCTGATAACGAGATCGACGACTGGCTCACCAGCACGCTGGAACCCCTGGTGATGCAGATCAAAGACCATAAGGAGATGATGGAAAAGCGCCTCAACAATCTGCAGAAGATCGGGCAGTCACGCAACACCTTGCAGTACCGCATTCTCGAACTGCAGGAGCAGTACACCGAACTGGCGCGACAGCTGACGGCCTTGCGCAATATGGCCAACCGCATCAAGAACAGCCGTCCTTTGAATCAGGGCGAGCGACCGAAACCGAAACTGGTCAAACAGTCCGCCTCCTGACACACGTCAGCCAGTCACTCGATTATGCAGAGACGCTAACCGGGAGTGCTCCGGACGCCGTCTCTGCATTGGCGAGCTGAACGGAAAGGCGCTTCACCGTTCTCCCCACATCGTCTAAACTCGGAGAAAATCAGGATCGGGCAATCAAGTCCGGTCGATGAGGAGGCGATATGACGATAACGAAAAAAATCCAGATAGTTCTACTGCTCAGCCTGATCAGCCTCTCGGCATGGGCAGAGAACAGTACCGCCATACCCGGCTACACCATTCATCACAACGCCATCTCCAGCGCCTCACTGGACCCAGCCATTGCCAGGCAATACAGTATTCAACGCAGCAAATACCGCGGCATGCTGAATGTCAGCGTCATCAAGGAAAAGCCGGGGACCACGGGTGAATCTGTCCGTGCGGTGGTTCTGGCCAAAGCCACCAACATTCGCGGTCAGATGATCACTATTCCGATGCGGCAGGTTACCGAAGGCGATGCGGTCTATTACATCGGCGAATTCCGTATTGCCGATCAGGAGACACTCAACTTCGAACTGCAGGTGCAGCCTCAAGGTACAAGTCGTTTCTACAACGCCAAGCTAACTCAGCAGTTCTTCATCGACAATTGAATTGAGCGCTGATCCGCATTGCGCGATCAGCTGCCGCCGAACAGGCCCGCCAAAGGGTCGACTCCATAGGCCTGGAGCAAAGTGAAGAGTCCGAAGGCAATCACCAACAGACCCGCCAGGCGGCGCACGCGGACATCTCTCGACCAGTGAGCCAGGCTGCCCGCCACCATCCCCATGGCAAACAGATTCGGCAGCGTTCCCAGACCAAAGGCCAGCATCAAACCGGCCCCCTTCAGCACGCTGCCGGAGGAGACGGTCCACACCAGCATGCTGTAGACCAGCCCACAGGGAATCCAGCCCCACACCAAACCGAGCAGCCAGGCCTGTCCCGGGCTGCGCACCGGCAGCAGACTGCGGGCAAAGGGCTCGATCCGGGTCCACAAGGTTCCACCCAATCGCTCAATGCGCGCCAAGCCCATCCACCAGCCCCCCAAATAGAGACCGAGCAGGATCATAAAAACAGCGGCGATCACCAGCAGCGCCTGCTGTACGGGATAGATCGGCACCACATCCGCCAGCAGCATACCCAGGCCACCCATGATCGCACCGGCAACCACATAGCTGGAAATACGGCCCAGGTTATAGCCCAACTGGTATGGCAAGGTACTGGGAAAGTGGTTGCGAATCTTCTCCGGCAGCCCGAAGGCCAGGGCACCGACGATTCCGCCGCACATGCCGGCGCAGTGGGCGCCACCGAGCAAGCCGACCACAAAGGCAGCCAGATAGCTTCCCTGTTCAGCAATCATCTTGCCCCCCATTTGCTGGCAGGTAGCGCATCGCAAGCAGAATCAATAGCAAGACCGGCACTCCCAAGGATGTCGTAAAGAGGAAAAAGCTCACATAACCGATGTTGTCCACTATCACTCCGGAGAAACCACCGATGAATTTTGGCAGTAGCAGCATGACAGAACTGAACAGGGCGTACTGTGTCGCCGAATAGGTGACATTTGTGAGGCTGGAGAGATAGGCAACAAAGGCGGCAGTCGCCAGTCCTGCACTGAGATTATCGGCAGAGATCACAAGGGTTAGCATAGCCATATTGTGTCCGATGCCTGCCAACCAGGCGAACAACAAGTTGGTCGCCGCCGCGAGTACTGCCCCCAGCAACAATATTCTCATCAAGCCCAGGCTGGCAACCAGCAACCCGCCGACCAAAGCTCCCAGGAGGGTCATGACGATACCAATCAGGTTTATCAGCGCGATCTCACCCTCGAGAAACCCCATATCGACATAGAAGACATTCGATATCACCCCCAGCACCACATCGGAGATACGATAAGTAGAAATCAAAGCCAAAATCAAAACCGCATGCCAACGATAGCGGCGCACAAAATCGGCAAAGGGACTGATCACTGCGCCGTAGAACCACTCCATTGCCAATTGGAGACGTGGAGGCAGCCAGCTTTGGCGCTCGATGACACGAGCAGTTTCAGCCTCCCTCGCCAGCGTCTGGGCATCCGGATGGCGCTCGCGCTCTGCAATCACCAGTACGGTCACAACACCCACAACCATCAGCAATGCCATGCTGAGATAGGCCCATGACCAGGCATCCAACACGTAGCCAGCATCACCTGCGCTGAACCAGCTGACGAGTGCCAGCAGCCCCCCACCACCGCTGATCATGGCCAAGCGATAGCCGATCATGTAACTAGCAGCCATGGCGCCCTGTTGACTGACGTCTGCCTGTTCAATGCGATAGGCATCGATGGCGATATCTTGTGTGGCGGAGGAGAAGGCGACCAACAGCGCCAAAAGGGTAAAAGTCGTCAGTCCCCGTTGCGGGTCGGAGAACGCAAGCCCACAAAGGCCAGCAATGACGCCCAACTGCGCCAACAACATCCAGGCCCGGCGGCGACCGAATGTACGTGTCAGCCAAGGCAGGCGCACACGATCCACCAAAGGAGCCCAGGCCCATTTGAAGGCATAGGCCAGCGCCACCCAACTGAGAAAACCGATGGTACTGCGCTCGATGCCTGCCTTGCGCAACCAGAAAGAGAGGGTGCCAAAAACCAGCAACAGCGGCAGACCGGCAGAAAAACCCAGAAACAACATGCTACGCACACCCGGCTGCCAATAGACCGCCAGTGATTTCAGCCAACTGCCTTTAGCGCCCATGCATCACCAAATCACCATGCCGCAGGGCTTCGCCTGAAATCACCCAAGCAGGCAGCAGTGGTGGAAAGATGACACCTCTACGAAACAAATTAGCCGGATTATTGATACAGGTTGCAGTCACGAGGCGTCCAAGGATAATGCGTCGCAGCATTATAGGCGGATGACCGCTTCAAGTCCCACCCGGGGATCTGAGGCGTTACAATGCGCCCAACAGATCAACAGGTAACCCATCATGCAAGACTATCAACGCGAATTTCTCGACTTCGCCCTCGATGTGGGCGTGCTTCGCTTCGGCGAGTTCACCCTCAAGTCGGGCCGCGTCAGCCCCTACTTTTTCAATGCCGGACTCTTCAACACCGGCGCCAGCCTGGCCCGCCTCGGCCGCTACTACGCCCAGGCCATCGTCGACTCTGGGATCAAGTTCGATGTGCTCTACGGGCCTGCCTACAAGGGCATTCCGCTGGCGGCAGCTACCGCAGCCGCCCTCTACGACCATCACGCCATCGATATCCCTTACGCCTTCAACCGCAAAGAGGCGAAGGACCATGGCGAAGGCGGCATCATCGTCGGCCACCCCCTGCAGGGGCGAATTCTGATCATCGACGATGTCATCTCCGCCGGCACCTCAGTGCGTGAGTCGATGGAGATCATCCAGAGCGAGCAGGCCACACCAGCCGGCGTGGTGATCGCGCTGGACCGCCAGGAGCGAGGCCAGGGTGCACGTTCCGCTATCCAGGAGGTGGAGAGCGACTATGGCTTGCCGGTGAGCGCTATCGTGCGCCTGGAGCAGTTGATCGACTATCTACGCGAGAACAACGACCTGGCGTCACTGGAGCGCATCGAGGCCTACCGGGAGACGTACGGGGTCTGATGCAGGGCTCAGCTATCGCGAATGCGGGGGTAAGAGATGAATGGCACTTACCTTAAGCAGGTATTCGGTGCGGCAAGCCGCACCCTACCCGTGATTAAGCCGTAGGGTGCGGCTTGCCGCACCGCTATGTCTTTGACCAAAAGACACATTTCGCTTACGTAAGTGGCATTCAGGTCAGAGATGACTATCCCATCAACAGCTTGCTGCCCACCAGCAGGGTTACCACTTCGAAGCCCCGTTTGATCCAGCGATTGCCTTTGACGATAGAGAGATGGGCTCCCATGTAACCGCCCAGCAGGGAGCCGACGAGTAACGCCGGCAACCAATCCCATTGAACATCACCCAGCACCCCCAGGGTGATGGCCCCGCTGCCATTCCAGAAGACCCCGACCATCACCAGTGTGTGCGCCACGGCGCGACGATAGTCGAGACCAAACCATCGCACCAGCCAGAGGGTTACGAAAAGACCTGTGCCGGAGGTCAGGGAACCATTCAACAGGCCGATCAGAAACAGCCCCAGCGCGCCAATGGCCAACCCCTGACGGCTGCGATGCGCAGGCTGATAGACCTGTCCCAGAGAGGGGCTGAGGATGGAATAGAGCCCCAATCCCAGCGTTAACAAACCGAGTGCGATCTCCGCCAACCGGTCCGGCACCAGCAGAATCAGACTGGCGCCGATAATCACGCCCGGCACGCCGGCCAGCAGCATGAAGATGACAAACTGGCGCTCCAACCCCCCTTCCTTGAGATGACGTATGGTCGCACCCACACCCAAGGCAACTGAGGCAATTTTGTGGGTAGCGAGCGCCACACCGAAGGGAAGCCCCAGAAAGATCAGGGCCGGTAGCTGTACCAGGCCAGCTCCTCCCCCTGAAAATGCGGAAAAGAGATTGGCTAGGAAGGAGATGATTAAAAGGGTGAACTGTTCCACAAAGTGGGTATCTTAAGTCAAGAACCTCGCAGTATAATCGATATTCATTGAATGAATTGAAAATGGACCGAGACGCAGTCTATGTCTTTAAAACTTCTTATCGTCACCCTCTTTGCCGTCAGCTGCCTGCCTACTGCCGCCCAGGCCGCAAAGCTCTATAAATGGGTTGATGACGATGGACGCACCCACTACTCAGACAAACTTCCTCCCGCCGATGTCAAACGCGCACGCGCCCAGCTGGATGAACATGGCGTTACCATCGATCGCGTCGATGCGGCAAAAACCCCCGAACAACTGCGTCAGGAAGAGGAAGAGGAGCGTCTGCGCAGGGAACAGGAGAAGCTGGCGAAGAAACAACAGCAGGAAGATCGTGTACTGCTGCGCACCTTTCGCACCGAAGACGATATCCTGATGACAAGAGACGGACAGATCCAGTCCGTCGACACCTACATTCGGGTAACGCAGGCAAATATCAAGCGACTCAAGAGAACCCTTGCTGAAATGCAGAAGAATGCCGCCGAGCTTGAGCTCAGCGGACAAACCATCTCCAAACGCTATCTCGCAGATATCGAGGTCAAGCGCGAGGCATTGAATGATTCCTACCAATCTATCATTGAGCGGGAGAAAGAGAAGGACCGAATTCGCCGGTCTTTTGCCTACGACCTCAAGCGGTTCCGGGAGCTCAAGCAGCTGGCGCAAACCAATGACCCCCTGCTGGAGGCCAGTGAAACCTACTTGGACGCCCTGCAGAACGTCTACAACTGCGGAGACGACAAATATTGTGACGAACCCTGGTCACGTGCCAGGGCCTATCTCAAGCAGCACAGCACCACACCGATCAAAATGGACGGTAAAAATATCCTCATGACCGGTTCGCCAGCTGAAAATGACGATATCAGCATCACGGTATCGCGCATCAACGACCGCAAGACCAATAAAACGCTGATCTTCATGGATCTCCAATGCAAAGAGACCTCAAAAGGCTATGAGCTCTGCCACAACAGCGAAAGGGTCCATCGCATCAAAGATAAGTTCCAGCAGGCCCTAAGCGGTGCAGCAACCGCGGCCGAGACAGCGATAGTCAAGCCTAGTCAGTAAATAACCGACTCTCAAGAATCCGCCACTGCGCGTCCCACTGAGCCAAAGGAGAGATTTCGAAGCGACTGCGCAGGTATTGGTGCATCAGACCTTCCACCAGCGCCAACATCAGGTTGGCCGACACATTAACGTCATCCGAGGCCAGCGACTCCTGGCGCATTTCGCCCTCCCGCAGGATCTGCTTCAGCTGGGTCTCCAGGCGGGTAAAGAATTGTCCGACACGCACCAACAGGCGCTCTGTCTCACCGATCAGCGCATCGCCCAGCAGAACCCGGGTGATACCTGGATTCCGGTCGGCAAATGCCAGTAGCAGATAGAGCAGTTGTCGAGATCGTTCCCGCGCAGCCGATTGCTCTTTGAGAATCTGATTGATCCGGGTAAAGATATTCTCTTCAGCGAAATCGATCAGGCCTTCGAACATCTTGGCCTTGCTGGCAAAGTGTCGATAGAGGGCCGCTTCAGAGACACCGACAGCGCGGCTGAGAGAGGCAGTGGTGATACGCTCGCCCGGATTCGCCTCAAGTTCACGCGCCAGGGCTTCCAGTATAAGTTGCCGTCGTGACGGCTTCGCGTCACTCATCAGCGGCGCCGGATCAACGTACCGACACCTTCATCCGTGAAGAGCTCGAGCAATACCGCATGGGGCACGCGGCCATCGATGATGTGCGATGTTCCTACGCCCGCCTTGACCGCTTCCAGTGCGGTGGAAATTTTCGGCAGCATGCCGCCGTGGATGGTTCCGTCAGCGACCAGTTCATCGACCCGCTCTGCGGAGAGTCCGGTCAGCAGCCCCCCGTCTTTATCCAGCAGACCCCGCGTATTGGTCAGCAGAATCAATTTCTCGGCCTGCAGGACCTCGGCCACCTTTCCCGCCACCAGATCGGCATTGATATTGTAGGAGTGTCCATCTTCGCCCACGCCGATCGGCGCAATCACCGGGATGAAGTCACCCTGCACCAGCATGTTGACCACGCTGACGTCGATGCTCTCCACCTCTCCCACATGGCCGATATCGATAATCTCGGACTCTTCCAGTTCCGGACCCTTGCGCTTGATTATCATCTTGCGCGCATGGATCAGGTCCCCATCTTTCCCGGTCAGGCCGACCGCCGAGCCACCTGCCCGGTTGATGAGATTGACGATATCCTTGTTGACCAACCCGCCGAGCACCATCTCAACCACATCCATGGTCTCGCTGTCGGTGACCCGCATACCCTGTACGAACTCAGAATCCTTACCCAAGCGCTGCAACAGACTGGCGATCTGCGGACCACCGCCATGCACCACCACCGGGTTGATGCCAACCAGCTTCATCAGCACCACATCCATGGCGAAACTGGTCTTTAGATCCTCGTCTACCATGGCGTTTCCGCCATATTTGATGACGATGGTCTTGCCACTGAAGCGCTGAATATAGGGCAGAGCTGAAGTCAGTACGTGGGCGACATTCTGCGCCTGTTCGGGAGAGAGACTCATCTTGACAATGTTTGCATGGGTTATCGGTTAATCATATTTGACCGGGATGGCACTGCACTCGACAGCAGATGCCAACCGCTAAAACGGCGCTGTCAGATCAGGTGCCGCCCTGGCCAGCAAATCGCGAATGATGGACTGTACCTGATCCAGCCCCTCCTGGGTGTCGGATTCAAAGCGGAACAGCAGTGCCGGGGTGGTATTGGAGGCCCGTATGAGTCCCCAGCCCTGTTCAAACTCTGCGCGCAGACCATCGATCTTCACCATGCGCGCGCCCGGCAGATCAGGCAACAGTTCAATTGCGTTCATCACTGCCTGCGCCTGACCCTCTTCCAGACGTAACGCAAGCTCTGGCGTCGAAAGGGCATCCGGCAGTTCGGCAAATATCTCAGCGCTGCTGCGATAATCCAGCGAGAGGATTTCGAGCAGACGCGCACCGGCATAGATTCCGTCGTCAAAACCGTACCAACGCTCAGAGAACATGATGTGTCCGCTGAACTCACCTGCCAGCAGGGCATGCGTCTCACGCAGTTTACTCTTCAGATTGGAGTGCCCGGTCTTCCACATCAGCGGACGTCCGCCATTGGAGAGAATGACATTGGCCAGGTGCCGGCTGCACTTTACGTCATAAATAATGTCGCCACCCGGTTCCCGGGTCAGTACATCCATGGCCAGATACATCAACAAGCGATCAGGCCAGATAATCTTACCGGCGGAGTCAACCACACCGAGCCGGTCGCCATCGCCATCAAAGGCCAGTCCCAGGGCAGCACCATGTTCGATAACCGCCTGTTGCAGGGCCTGCATGTTTTTCGGATCGCCTGGATCGGGATGATGATTCGGGAAGTTACCGTCAGGCGTGCAAAAGAGTTCAACGACTTCGCAGCCCAGCTGGCGGTAGAGTTCGGGAGCCACCACAGAGGCCGCACCATTTCCGCAATCGATGACCACTTTCAGCGGCTGTCCAAGGCGGATATCGGAGATGATGCGCTCAATGTAGTCTTCGATGATATCTTTTGAATCGAAGGAGCCTTCCCCCTGCAACATCTGCCTTGCATCGATGCGCCTGCGAACCTCCTGAATCCGGTCAGAGGTTGGACTCTCTCGGCCAATGACCAACTTGAGACCATTGTACTGGGGCGGATTATGGCTGCCGGTAACCATCACGCCACACTCGATATTGAGCTCATGGACCGCGTAGTTGAGCAAGGGTGTCGGCACCAGTCCCAGATCGATGACGTCCCGGCCGCTGGCCATCAGGCCCTGAATCAAGGCGCTCTGTAAACTATCGCTGGATAGTCTTGAGTCTCTCGCCACCAACACCGACTGATAGCCCTGCTCAAAAATCTCACTGCCGATGCCCTGCCCAAGCGTCATCACTGCCGCTTCTGTCAGCGTTTCGTTCACGACCCCGCGGATATCATAGGCACGGTAGATCGAAGGATCGATCTCAGCCAGTTCAGTGAGCCCCACATTCTGCCTTTGAGCGGGCATCTCTTCGTCAACCGTGATGCCCGACGTTTCACTCTCCTCGGTGACGGGCCGTGTTTTACTCCGATCAACCCGCTTGGCGCGAAACTCCTTGATCTGATGCAACAGAACATCCAGCGTCGGTTGCAGATCGACCAGTTGTGCCGGCACCGCCTTGGGAGGTCTTCCGGTCGTCAGCGCCTCGAAAAGGGTGAGAATGGTGTGCTGATCCCGTTTCAGCGCTTTCACCATCTGTTGTGTCAACAGGAAGAGGACGACCGCAGAGAGGACAAAGACCAACACTAACGGTGCGATACTGAGAATGGCCGTGGTCATGCTCAGCCCGCTACCAACACCTCCCCAGTAGGCAACCTGCCAGATGGTGCCGCTGATAGGTAGCATCTGATCCGGTGCATCTCCGGACTCAGCTCCCTTGCCGACCAGGGTGAACGGAGGCTTCTCCCCCGCCAGCTGCTGCAGTTCGACCCGCCCGGCGTAATCATCCACTGAATCGAGCAGTATTTGCAGCAGACCGGTTGGATAGGCCGCGTGGATAACGCCAACCACATCCGACCCTTCTCCAGCCCGCACACCAGCTGCAATGGCGATATGTTGATGGGCACCGCCGAATTGATGAACCTCGGTGAGCAGAACCCCTTCACGCTGCTCGGCCTGTCTGAGCATTTGTAATGAGGCATAACCCATATTGGGGACCAATGTGGTGTCGGGTTCGCTGGTGCCAACCGGCACGAGCCTGATCTGTTTTACTCCGGGCACCAGTCGGGTCAGACGCGCCTGCTCGGCCTCCAGAGCGGCTGGATCCCCGGCCTCGAAAAGTGCAACCAGCTGTGGTTGCCTGGCTAGTTCACCAATCAGTTTCCGGCGTTCTGAGTTGATGGACTCGACCGCTACTGCGATGGCTTCAGCACCGGTCCGGGTTTGTTGACTCGCCCGGGTGTGAGCCGCCGACTGGGAAAAGTAAAAGCTGGCAGCTGAAACAAGCAGGGTCAGAATCAGCAGGGCGACGACACTGATTAGCCAGTAGCCACGCACACTGCGTCCCGCTGAGGCGGGCTTCCCCGCGTTCTGATCGCCAGAACTCTTTAACAATCCCATAGTGTCTTCCCCGATGACATTGAGCAGGCCAGACAGGCCAGCCTTTTATATTTACTATCAATCAATCTGAACGTGTCACTAAACCTGACCCGCCGCTGTCGAGACAGCCTATGCAGTGTTTTTTCCGTTTTCCAGCATAAACCGCCACAGCATAACCCGATCAGGCGACCCACGTAATCCCCTGATAATCACATGGGCACTCAAACAGATGCCTCGATTCCCTGCTGCTTGGCATGATACTGCTTGACGATACGTTCGGCGAGACGGCGGGCCAGCTCTTTTTTATCCATCAGCGGCAACCTCTGCTTACCCGACTGCCAACTCAGGATCAGCGCATTGTCATCCCGTTCGAAACCGCCAGCCCCCTTACCGACCTCGTTCGCGGCAATCAGATCGACCCCTTTGGACAGCCGCTTCGCTTCGGCGAAATCCTCCACCTGATCAGTCTCCGCTGCAAATCCTACGGTGAAGGGCGGATGGCTCAATGCGGCAACATCGGCAAGTATATCGGGATTGCGCACCAGTTCGAGCTGAAGCGTCTCCGCCTGTTTTTTGATCTTCTGCTCTGCAGCCGCCCTGGGCCGGTAATCGGCCACTGCGGCAACGCCGATGAAAATATCGCACTCTGCAGCCCGCTGCATGACAGCAGCGTGCATCTGTCCGGCCGTCTCGACCCCGATGCACTCCACCCCCCTCGGCAGCGGCAGAGCGGCCGGGCCACTGACCAGGGTGACCCTGGCGCCCAGATCGCGCATCGCTTCAGCCACGGCATAGCCCATCTTGCCGGAGCTGCGGTTACCGACGAAACGTACCGGATCGATTGGTTCACGGGTGCCACCGGCAGTCATCAACACCCGCACCCCCTGCAACGGGCCGGGAGTAAAAAAATCGACGGTCAGGTCACACAATGCTTCGGCTTCCAGCATGCGGCCCGGTCCCGTTTCACCGCAAGCCTGTTCACCCTGTTCAGGGCCCCAGAGATGCATGCCGCGGCGGGCCAGCATCTCCAGATTCGACTGGGTGGCGGGGTTTCGCCACATCGCCTGATTCATGGCCGGCGCCAATGCGATCGGCGCTGTCGCAGCCAGGCAGAGGGTGGAGAGCAAATCGTCGGCCAGCCCATGGGCCAGACGCGCCAGAGAGTTGGCAGTGGCCGGAGCAATCACAATCAGATCAGCCCAACGGGCCAGGCTGATGTGATCCATCGCTGCCTCCTGGGCCGGATCCAGCAACTCGCTATAGACCCGATGGCCTGACAAAGCCTGAAAGGTGAGTGGCGCCACGAAGGCCTGAGCGCCCCGAGTCATTACCACCCGGACCTCAGCCCCCTGGCGCTGCAGGGCCCGTAGCAGCACGGCGCTTTTATAGGCTGCAATGCCGCCGGTGACGCCCAGAAGGATCTTTTTCCGTTCGAGTGAGGACATAGGTCAGTGGGGTCAGCGGCCTGAAAAATGCCAGAGTACCCCATGCGGCTGATTATATTCAATTAATCATGATGAGATCTGACTTGAATGACAGTTGACGTAAGTGTGGTTTCACCTCAAATGTCCATGCTGATGCAGATAACTCGTTCTGCAACTGAATGCGCGTTAGTATGTCGGCCACTACAACAGGACAAGGAAGGTCTTGCATGCCGATCACCGACTGGCCCGATGAGGAACGTCCACGGGAAAAACTACTGCTGCGGGGGGCCGCCTCGCTCTCCGATGCTGAACTACTCGCCATCTTTCTACGTACCGGCCTGCCTGGCCTGACCGCTGTCGATCTGGCGCGCAACCTGTTGCGTGAATTCGGTGGACTGCGTCAGCTACTGGCCGCCGATCAGAGCCGCTTCTGCCAGGGCAAGGGACTGGGTCTGGCCAAGTTCGCCCAGTTGCAGGCCGTGCTGGAGATGTCACGCCGCCATCTGCAACAGCAGCTGGAGGAGAGCACGGTACTGACCAGCCCTTTTGCCACCCGGAGCTACCTGCAGGCGAGACTCCGAGACTACCCCCATGAGGTCTTCTCCTGCCTCTTTCTGGACAACCGCCACCGGGTGATCTGCTTCGAAGAGCTCTTTCGCGGCACCATCGATGGCGCCAGTGTCTATCCACGGGAGGTCGTCAAGCGGGCGCTGGCGCACAACGCCGCTGCCCTTATCCTGGCCCACAACCACCCCTCCGGCATACCGGAACCGAGTCAGGCCGACCGGCAGATTACCGCCCATCTGAAGCGCTCCCTCGCGCTGGTGGATATCCGCGTGCTCGACCACTTCATCGTCGGCGAAGGCGAGCCGGTATCCCTGGCCGAACGGGGCTGGCTCTGATGTGGCTGGCATCAAGCCGGGGAGGATTTGCCCCCCTGGGTTCTGCCTGCTTCCAAGCGCATCACCCACCTTTTTGACTTGCCTCAGGATGCCCACTCTGCTATAACTACGCGCCTTTCGCCCCAGGGATAATCATTTTTGAGGTTTTGACCATGTCAAAAGTCTGCCAGGTAACCGGCAAGCGCCCGGTCTCGGGAAACAACGTTTCCCATGCGCACAACAAAACCAAGCGCCGTTTTCTCCCCAACCTTCACCGCCACAGGTTCTGGGTCGAGAGCGAAAATCGTTGGGTACGTCTGCGTCTCTCCTCCAAGGGTATGCGCATCATCGATAAAAAGGGCATCGATTCGGTTCTCGCCGATCTGCGGGCCCGCGGCGAAAAGATCTGATACAGGAGCACTGAGCCATGCGTGATAAAATCAAACTTGTCTCCAGCGCCGGCACTGGACACTTCTACACCACCACCAAGAACAAGCGGAACCAGCCGGGGAAGATGGAAATGAAGAAATTCGACCCGACGATTCGCAAGCATGTCATGTATAAGGAAGCGAAGATCAAATAAGATCCCGCTGACTATCCCTGGAAAACCCGCCCTTCGGCGGGTTTTTTATTCCCGCCTCGTTCCACGTACAATCCCCCCCATAACAATAGACTGGGTGCACGCCCAGCAGCACCGCCAACCGTGAGCGCTCATGAAGAACATCTATCTCGGCAGACAGGCCATCTATGACCGTCAAAGAGACCTCTACGCTTATGAACTGCTCTACCGCTCAAGTGATGCCGGCAACGCTGGCCTGAAAACTCAACTGGACGGGGATAGCGCCTCATCCGAAGTCCTGCTCAACACCTTCATGGAGATTGGTCTGGAGCGGATAGCCGGGGAGGCCCGCATCTTCATCAATTTGACGCGCAGCCTCATCCAGTGTGATCACCCCCTGGTGCAACAGAAGGAGCGGGTGGTGATGGAGCTGCTGGAGGATATCCCGGTCGATCAGGAGCTGATCGACCAGGTGATCTGCCTGTCGAAGATGGGCGTGACTATGGCCCTCGACGACTACGTCTTCGATCCGGTTTGGGATCCTCTGCTGCCCTGGGTCCACATCATCAAAGTGGAGATCCCTGCCTTGACCCTGGAGGAGATCCGCGCTGGACTGCCGAAACTACGCCAGCACAACCTCAAGCTACTGGCTGAAAAAATCGAGACCCGGGAAGAGTACGACGCCCTGCACGAGATGGGTTTCGACCTGTTTCAGGGCTTCTTTTTCTCCCGCCCCGAGCTGATCGACGGCCAACGACTGGAGGAGAACCAGGCCGTGGTGCTGCGGCTGCTCGCCGCACTCAATCAGGCCGATGTCGGCATCGAAGAGATCGAGGGGCTGATCAGCCAGGACGCAGGGCTCAGCTACAAGACCCTACGCTATATCAACTCTGCAGCCATCGGCATCCCGCGCAAAGTCGACTCCATCGGCCAGGCGGTGGTCTACATGGGAATTCGCCGGATTCGCGCCTGGATCAACCTGCTGGTAATCGCCGGCCTGAAAGATTGCCTGGAAGATCACTACCTGATGGCACTGGTACGCGCCTACCTCTGCGAACAGCTGGTGGAGCAAACCGAACCGCAAAACGGCAGCGGCTTTCTGGTCGGGCTCTTCTCGTCTCTCGATCTGTTGCTGAATCGCCCTCTCAGGGAGATCGTGCAGGAGCTCTCGCTCTCTGACGAGGTCAATAAGGCGCTGCTTGAAGGCCAGGGCATTGCCGGTCAGGCACTGCGCTGTGCGCGGCAGGTGGAAGCCGGCGAATGGCAACAGGTCGGTTTTCCCGGACTTAGCCGGGAGCAGATCCACGCGCTCTATCTCGATGCCAGCGAGCAGGCTTTTGGCGAGAGACGGGCCCTGCGGGCTCTCAACGCCTAGCCCGAGTGTTTCACCCGGCCGCATAGGGATGCAATTAACGCACTAATTTGAGTGAATATTCCTGGGCTATTAGCAGAGTACAAAGTGCTACCGACCCATGCTGAACGCCCCCTCGCAGCGAGATCATCGCATTACCGGGTAAAACATTCGGGCTGGAGACTCTCAATACTGATGCAACAGGCCTCGACTCACTGCCGCTCCAACAACAGATTCCCGACCCTATCCAGAATCATGCCCCAGCCCGGCGCCAGCCAGGTTGTGGCTGCCATCTCAGTAATCAGCGCCGGCCCCACCACTCTCTGCCCAACGGCCAGATCACGCCGCTCATAGCGCGCCACCCGCTCACTGATTCCACTCAAGCGCAGCCATTCTATGGCTTGTGCTGGCTCCTGGTTGTCGACCTGAGGTAATGAAATAGCGGATTCGGGCCCGCTGAGGGAGACACACAGATTAACCACTTCCACCGATCCCTGCATACGGTGGCCATAGCGCGCTTCGTGCAGAGCATGAAAGTCTGCGATGGTCAGATCGATACCCCGCCAAGGCAGTTTCAGAGAGTAAGATTGCCCCAGATAGCGCAGATCGAGGCTGAACTCCCGGGTGACGGTATTCCTTGCGAGCCCCTCTGCACACAGATCCTCGACACCGCCGTCCGCCAGCCTCTCCAATGCCTGCTGCAGCTCGGCTTCATGCATCTCCTGCAACAGCCCCGGATGGGCATGTACCAGCTGCCGTCCGGGCCTTGCCGCCAGCATACCCAGCGCGGACAACACACCAGCCTGGACCGGCACCAGCGCTTCGCGCAAATCCAGGGCATCGGCCAGGGCGCAGACATGGAGACCACCGGCACCGCCAAATGAGACCAGGGTATAACCACGCGGGTCGATCCCGCGTTGTACCGAAATCACCCGCAGTGCGCGGGCCATGTGTTCGTTGGCGACACGGAGAATGCCTTCGGCAGCGCCCTCGAGCGACAACCCCATCGCCTCAGCCAGTCCGCTCACCGCACGCACCGCCGCCGTCCGGTCCAGGGTCATGCGACCGCCCAGAAAGACGTCCGCTCGCAGCCTCCCCAACACCAGATTGGCATCGGTAACGGTAGGCAGTGTGCCACCAAGGCCATAGCAGGCTGGCCCCGGATCGGCCCCGGCCGACTCCGGCCCCACCTGCAGCATGCCACCGGCATCGAGCCGGGCGATGGAACCACCACCGGCGCCGATGGTGTGCATGTCGACCATCGGTACAGCCACCGGCCATGGCCCGATGCGCCCCTCCCGGGTCAGGCGCGGTGTGCCATCGATCAGCGCCACATCGGACGAGGTGCCTCCCATATCGAAGGTGAGCAGTCGACGGCGGCCAGAGATGCCTGCGGCGAAACCTGCACCGACCAGACCGCCTGCGGGTCCTGAAAGCAGCATGCGCACAGCCTGTCGGGCCGCCTGTTCCGCCGCAATCGCCTCACCGGCGCTCTGCATCACCGAAACCCGCGCGCCCGGCAGGCCCGCCTGCAGACGTTCGATATAACCGGCCACCAGCGGCCCCACCCAGCTGTTGAGCCAGGTGGCGATACCCCGTTCATACTCTCCCGCAGCAGGCAGTACCGTGGAGGAGCGGGAGACGAAACAGCCCTCCGGCATGGCCGCTTCTATGGCCCGTTCGAAACGGTCATCGAGATAGCTGTAGAGCAGATTGATCGCCACCGAACGGGCACCGCTCGCAGATACCCTGGCGGCCAGATCCGCCAGTTCATACGCGTCCAGCGGCTCGATCACTTCGCCCTGCGGGGTCAGACGCCCGCCTGTCTCCAGACAATCCTCCGCTGGCACCGGCGGTGGGATGGGTTGTGGCTGGAGATTGTAGAGTTCCCGCCTCGCCTGACGGCCGATGGTCAGCAGATCACCGAGCCCCCGATTGCCGATGTAGAGGGTGCGCACGCCCTTGCCCTCCAGGGCGGCATTGGTGGCGACCGTCGAGCCGTGGATCACGCGCAGGCCTTCCGCTTCCAGACCGAGCTCGCGAATACCCTGCAGGATCGCCGATTCCGGCGCCGACGGGGTCGAGAGCACTTTATGAATCTGAATGGCATCGGAGCGGAAAAGCACAAAATCGGTGAAGGTGCCGCCGGTGTCGATACCGATCAGTGGTTGACCCTTGTCCGTCATAGCCCAGCCGCCGCTCTCCTCTGAGGTTGATCCGATTGCGAAGGGTGATATGTTTAAGCGCTGGAATCAACCCGGCCAGTCGCCACGCGGTATTGTGACCTGCTGAGCGACCTCCATCTAATGGCTTTTTCAACCCAACCGGATTGCTGTATCTTGCTGCCGATGTCGACCCTTCTCAACGCCGTACAACTCGAGCGAAGCTTCCACGGCAGACAGGTGGTCGAACCCCTCGATCTACAGCTCGACAGCGGTGACATACTCGGCCTGCTGGGGCCCAACGGGGCAGGTAAGTCGACCATCATGCGCATGCTCTGTGGTGACCTGGCACCGAGTGGCGGCACCATCGAGATCGGCGGAGAGGACCTGCTGCGCCGACCCATCGCGGCCAAGCGTCAGATCGGCTACCTGCCGGAGCGCCCACCCCTGTTACCGGATCAGACCGTCGATGAATTTCTCATCGACTGCGCCCGCCTGCACGGCCTCGACCGCAAAAGCAGCCGGAGTGCGCGGGAAACAGCCAAACAGCAGTGCGGACTCGAAGCGGTGGGCCAGCGCCTGATCCGCAAACTCTCCAAAGGCTACCAGCAGCGTGTCGGTTTGGCCCAGGCGATCATCCATGACCCCCAGGTGGTGATCCTGGACGAACCGACCGACGGCCTCGATCCGGCGCAGATTCGCCAGGTGCGCGAGCTGATCCAATCCCTGGCCAGCCAGCGCGGGGTCATCCTCTCCAGCCATATCCTGCCCGAAATCCAGGCCACCTGTAACCGGGTGGCGATTCTGCGCGAGGGCCGCATCGTCTACCAGGGCG